>URAV01000015.1 GCA_900545915.1 uncultured Porphyromonadaceae bacterium | reverse complement strand
TCTCTTTTTTTGTTTTGACTCCCTCCCCGCATACATATCGCCATACCGCCACACGCCGCCCCGAAATAGGATACCCCAATACTTACCCCCCTCGTTGCTTTATCTGCTGCAAATAGTTATTATCTCCTCTTCTTTCTCTCTTTTTTATCAGATCTCTCTATTTTTTGTGTATGAGTCTGAATTATTGTTTGTTTTGGATAGATTTATTTTATCAAAGAGGATAAGTTTTGATAGAGTTCATTTCATTATGTTTTTTTAAGAGTATGAATTGCAGCATTCTTTTTTGTATGTTCATCTATTAATATGTAATTTTAGATGCTCGTATAGCTTTCTTAGTATCTTATTAAATTTGTTCAAAGCTTATTTATAAGTTGCATTTTGGTTTTTAGTATGCTTATTTCTGGTGCAGTTTTTTTTAATTGATAGAGTTTACTATAAAGCGAAGAAGTCCGAATGTTGATATTTGGGCTTCTTTATTTTTGGAGATTAAAAGTTTATTTGAGTTTCTGATAAAATTATGTGTTCGGATTTTTTTTGAGTCTTTTTTCGGACTGTTTTTTGTTTTGCATGTTATGCGATTTGTTCCTCTTTTCGTAAAAGCAATAAAATATCTTCAAAATAATTTTGAAACCGATTAGACTAAACTTTAAATTAATATTTTCTCTTTTTTATCTGAAAAGTTTTGTTTTTCAGATAAAAACCGTACCTTTGCGAGCCGATTATTATCAAAGTTTGAGAAAATTTTAGTAGATAGCTTCCGCTTCAGTGTCCGAAGAGTGGTTAGCTATATGCGTTTTAAGTAATTAACAAATAAAAATTTTAAGCAGTGGATACTTTAAGTTATAAGACCATTTCTGCAAACAAAGCAACTGTACAAAAAGAATGGGTTGTAGTAGATGCAACCGATCAGGTGTTGGGACGTTTGTCGGCTAAGGTTGCCAAATTATTGAGAGGCAAATATAAACCGAGCTATACTCCGCACGTAGATTGTGGTGATAATGTAATTATTATCAATGCGGATAAAGTTATTTTGACCGGAAACAAATGGACAGATCGTGTGTATTTGAATTTTACAGGGTATCCTGGTGGTCAGAAAAAAACTTCGCCTGCTGAATTGATTAAGAAAGGTGAAGCGAAATTATTTAATAGAGTAGTAAAAGGTATGTTGCCTAAGAATAAATTGGGAGCTCAATTGTTGAGAAACCTATATGTATATGCAGGATCGGAACATCCGCACGCAGCACAACAACCTAAAACAATTGATATAAATTCTCTTAAATAAGCAGTATGGAAGTAGTTAATGCAATAGGAAGACGAAAAGCTGCAGTTGCACGTGTATTCGTAAGCGAAGGAACAGGTGTTATCACTATCAATAAAAGAGATCTTGCCGTATATTTCCCTTCAAGTATTCTTCAGTATGTTGTAAAACAACCGTTGAACAAACTGGGTGTAGCTGAAAAATATGATATTAAAGTAAATTTGGACGGCGGTGGTTTCAAGGGACAAGCTGAAGCGTTGCGTTTAGCAATTGCCCGTGCATTGGTAAAAATTAATCCTGAAGATAAACCGGCGTTGAAATCCGAAGGATTTATGACTCGTGATCCTCGTTCTGTTGAACGTAAGAAACCGGGACAACCGAAAGCGAGAAAGAGATTCCAATTCAGCAAACGTTAATATTTTTGCTTATTTTCTCGCGGCAAGTATTCAGCGTTTAGTATCCAAATTGCCGGGACTCTGTCTCAGAGGTTCACTCAGTGGAAGATTACCCTGCAATTGAATTAGTAGAATGTAAACGAATTAAAAAAAAGAAAAAATGTCTATTACAAATTTTGACCAATTATTAGAAGCCGGTGTTCACTTCGGACACTTAAAAAGAAAATGGAACCCGGCAATGGCTCCTTATATTTTTATGGAGCGCAATGGTATCCATATCATTGACCTTTATAAAACAGTTGCTAAAGTCGATGAAGCTGCTGCTGCACTGAAACAGATTGCGAAATCAGGTAAAAAGGTGCTTTTTGTAGCGACTAAAAAACAAGCTAAACAAGTAGTTGCTGATAAAGCTGCTGCTGTAAATATGCCTTACGTTATTGAACGTTGGCCTGGTGGTATGTTGACTAACTTCCCTACGATTCGTAAGGCTGTTAAGAAAATGACTACTATTGATAAAATGACTAAAGACGGAACTTTCGACAATTTGTCGAAACGTGAAAAATTGCAAGTGACTCGTCAGCGTGCTAAACTTGAAAAGACGTTGGGCAGTATTGCTGATTTGACCCGTCTTCCTTCGGCTCTTTTCGTTGTCGATGTAATGAAAGAGCATATTGCTGTACGCGAAGCAAATCGTTTGGGCATTCCGGTATTTGCTATGGTAGATACAAATTCTGACCCTTCAAATGTTGATTTTGTTATTCCGGCAAACGATGATGCAACAAAATCTATCGAGGTTATTCTGGGTGCAGTTTGTGGCGCTATTGCTGAAGGGCTTGAAGAAAGAAAAGCTGAAAAAGTAGATGTTGAAGCTGCAGAAGGCGAAGCTCCTAAAAAAGAGAGAAAAACTCGCGCTGTGAAAAAAGAAAGAACTAAAAAGGAGGATGACGAAGCATTGAATGCTAACGTTGCCGAAAAGTTCATGAAGGACGTTGAAGAATAATAAATATTTAACATTCAGTCTATAACAGAGAGTGAGTTTCGTTTTGTATCGAGACTTACTCTTTGTGTATTAAATTTAATAATCAATTAAAAGGAGAAAAATATATGGCAGTTACAATGGCAGATATTACCAAGCTTCGTAAAATGACAGGAGCAGGTATGATGGATTGCAAAAATGCATTAAATGAAGCTAACGGAGATTTTGATGGAGCAATGGAAATTATCCGTAAAAGAGGTCAGGCTATTGCCGCTAAACGTGAAGATCGAGAAGCTTCGGAAGGTTGTGTATTGGCTGCAACAAAAGGAGATTTCGCAGCGATTGTTGCTCTGAAATGTGAGACAGACTTCGTTGCTCAAAATAAAGATTTCGTTGCTTTGACTCAATCGATTTTGGATGCTGCATTGGAGAATAAACCCGCAGATCTCGAAGCTTTGAAAACTTTAACCGTAGATGGACGTTCGATTGCAGACTTGATTGTTGACCGTAGTGGTGTTACAGGAGAAAAAATGGAACTCGGTTTCTATGAGTTTGTACAAGCTCCTTCTACAATATTTTACATTCACCCGGGGAATAAATTGGCTACTATCGTAGGCTTCAATCTTCCTGAAGTTGAATATCAGGTAGCTCGCGATGTTGCCATGCAGGTTGCTGCGATGAATCCTATTTCGGTGAGTCGTGATGAAGTTCCTGCTGATGTTGTCGCAAAGGAATTGGAAATTGCGAAAGATAAAGCTCGTCAAGAAGGTAAGAAAGAAGAAATGCTTGATAAGATTGCTCAAGGACGTATTAATAAATTCTTCCAAGAATCGACATTGCTCGAACAAGCTTTTGTAAAAGAGCCGAAGGAATCTATTCAGCAGTATCTTAAGTCTCATAATAAAGATTTGACTGTTACAGCATTTAAACGTATCACATTGAATGCCGAATAATTTTTGAGGTATTAATCGATATAGAGAAGCGTGTTTCTGTTGTGGGAACACGCTTTTTTCGTATATTTGGTTTGCAACAATATTTTTCGGTTTATAACGTTTTAACAATGTATATTTAATTGAAATTACGATGCAGAATATTTATGATGCCCGTCAGAAAGTAAAAATCGTGTTCCTTTTGGTTTCTATGTTACTGGTGGGTATTTTTTTGTATATATCGAATCAGTTGGTTGCAGATCTTTCTGTGGAGGAGCGTAATAAGATGGAGATCTGGGCAGAAGCGACACGAGAGGTGGCGAGTAATGATACCGACATGGATATGGGTTTGATTTTGAAGATTATTCAAAGCAATACCTCTATTCCTGTGATCGTTGCTGATGAGCAGGATAGTATTCGTCAGATCTTAAACTTGAAGATTCCTGAAAAATCTCCGGATATTTATTTGAGAAAAAAACTTGAAGAGTTTAAATCGGGATCTAATAAAATAGAGATTTATATCGATGAGCATACTCGTCAATATTTATATTATGATGATTCTATTTTACTTAAGCGTCTTTCTTATTTTCCTTATATTCAACTGGCAGTTATGCTGCTTTTTATATTAATTGCTTATTTGGCGTTAATGAGTAGTAAAAAGGCGGAGCAAAATAAAGTATGGGTAGGATTGTCGAAGGAAACAGCTCACCAATTGGGTACTCCGATTTCGTCTTTATTGGCATGGCTTGATCTATTGGAGCTGAACGGAGTCGATAAGAGCTTATTGAACGATATGGGGAAAGATGTAAAGCGTCTGTCTGTTATTGCTGAACGTTTTTCGAAGATAGGATCGAAGCCTGAGATGAAGTTCATGTATATAAATGAAGTATTGGTAAATGCTACGGATTATATGCGCCGCCGGATTTCAAATAAAGTACAGTTGATGACGCATCTGCCGGAAGAGCCTATCGGAGGGATGTACTGCCTGCCTCTATTGGAGTGGGTGATTGAAAATTTATGTAAAAATGCAATTGACGCAATGGATGGAGAGGGGAGTATCGACGTTTCGTTACAGGCAGATAAAGATAAATGTTATATCGATGTGAGAGATACAGGGAAAGGTATTCCTCGTAAACGATTCAAAACTGTTTTCAATCCCGGATATACGACTAAAAAGAGAGGATGGGGATTAGGGTTGACTTTGGTAAAACGAATAATCGAAGAATATCATGAAGGCCGTATATATGTTAAAGAGTCCGAGCCGGGAAAGGGGACTACTTTCAGAATAGAACTAAAACGTTCTTAATAGATGCTGGTCTATAAATTTATTCTGATTAAAATATGTTTATTGTGTTGATTTTTGCAAAGATGCAATAAAAACAGACGAAAATTTGACGGGTAAAGATTATTTTTTATACCTTTGCAGGGTTTTAACGTCTGTAATCATTGGGAAAGTTCAATTTATATAAGATACCGTTAAAAAGTCTGCCTGAAGGGACTCAGAATTATGAGTACCACTTGGATGATCAATTCTTTAAGAATATCGATGGTCCGGAAGTGCAGAGAGGATCAATAGATGTGGCTCTGTCGGTGAAAAGGACAGGGGGGACATTCGAATTAAAATTTGCGATTAACGGGATTATTTTAATTCCTTGTGATCGATGTCTTGACAATATGGATTTTGAGGTTGCTACGAATGAACATTTGTATGTGAAGTTCGGAAGTGAATATAGTGAAGAGAATGATGACGTGGTTATCGTTCCCGAAGCTGAAGGCGAAATCAATATTGCATGGTTTTTGTATGAGTTTATAGCATTGACTATTCCGTTGAAGCATGTGCATCCGGCAGGGAAGTGTAATAAGACTATGAGTATGAAATTGAAAAAACATTCTGCTCGCTCTGCCGATGATGGAGATGAAGATGATAACGGGATTTTTGATGATGAATCTGATGCGGACGATATGACAAATGAAGAAACAGACCCGAGATGGGACGAGTTGAAGAAATTAATAGATAATAATTAAAAGTAATAAGAAAATGGCACATCCTAAAAGAAAACAATCGAAGACAAGAACAGCTAAAAGAAGAACTCACGATAAGGCTGTAGCTCCTACATTGGCAGTATGTCCTAACTGCGGTGCATGGCATATTTATCATACAGTATGTGGTGAATGCGGTTACTATCGCGGTAAATTAGCTATCGAAAAAGAAGCTGCTGTTTAAATGCTTGACGGCAATCGGCGAGCTTATAAGATCTAGCCCTAAATATGGAAGGTTTAGGGCATTTTTTAATTTGCCTATTTACTGACTATGGATATAAAAAATGCAATAATTACAGGTGTAGCCTCTTATGTTCCGGACTATGTCCTTACAAATGAAGAGTTGTCTTCTATGGTGGACACTAATGACGAGTGGATTACTACCCGTGTAGGAATTAAGGAACGTCGTATCTTGAAGGGTGAAGGACTCGGTTCTTCAGAATTGGGATATCGGGCTGTAAATGAATTATTGAAAAAGACGTCGGTTCATCCCGATGACGTAGAATTAGTAATATGCGCCACTTCTAATCCGGATTATCGTTTCCCTTCTACGGCATCGATTATTGCGGAAAAGTCTGGTTTAAAGCATTGTTTTTCGTATGATATACAGGCTGCCTGTGCTGGTTTTTTGGTAGCATTACAGGCTGGAGCAGCATATATTAAAAGCGGGTTGTATAAAAAAGTGATCGTTTTATCGGCAGAGAAGATGTCTTCTATGACGAATTATACCGATCGCTCTACTTGTCCATTGTTCGGAGACGCTGCAGCGGCAGTGATGCTCGAACCTTCAGATGAAGCTTTAGGTGTTATTGATGCGGAATTGCATACCGATGGAATCGGTTTGCCGCATTTGATTATGAAAGCAGGCGGTTCTGCTTATCCTGCTACACATGAGTCGATCGATAATCAAGAACATTATGTGTATCAAGAGGGGCGCGCTGTATATAAGCATGCGGTATCGGATATGTTAGAGGTTTCTCAGAGTATTATGCGTAAAAACGGTTTAGATCTCAATACGATAGACTGGTTTGTCCCGCATCAGGCAAATGCTCGGATTATCGAAGCTATTGCAGATCGAATGGGAATTTCCCGAGAAAAGGTGATGATGAATATCGAGAAATACGGAAATACGAGCGCTGCCTCTATTCCTTTATGTCTTTCTGAATGGGAGAGCAAACTTAAAAAAGGAGATAATCTTGTGTTGACAGCATTCGGCGCCGGATTTACTTGGGGAGCAGTTTATCTGAAATGGGCTTACGATACGAAATAATATATTCATTTTTATAATAGATAAAGATACGCCGAGTAACGCTCATTCTATTGTGAGCAGCTTAGCGTATTTTTGTATTTGGCTGTTACCTAAAGGTAATGCTTATTAGAGTAACTGGACTTTTTAAGTTTTTTCCCAGTCTGTTTCCGTTCTTATGCGTTATATCGTTTGTGATTTTCTTGCCAGAACGAAAAATATCCTTGAAAAAATTCTTAAAAGTTGTCTGTATGAGATTTAAACAGCCTCTTAGATATGTTGTATTGTTTTAACCCAACATTCTCTATCCTTGATTTGTTTAGGATGAAAAACGAAAGGTAGATATTAATCTGTTGATCGTTTTTAGTATATTTGTTCAAGAAATTTTTGAAATCAGAATTATGCATAAAGCCGGTTTTGTGAATATTGTGGGAAATCCTAATGTTGGGAAATCTACATTGATGAATTCTTTGGTCGGAGAACGGATTTCTATCATTACTTCTAAGGCTCAGACGACTCGTCATCGTATCATGGGGATTGTGAATACCGATGATATGCAGATTGTTTATTCGGATACACCCGGAGTGTTATCTCCGAACTACAAATTGCAGGAGTCTATGTTGAATTTTTCCCAATCGGCTTTGGTAGATGCAGATATATTGCTGTATGTAACAGATGTTGTGGAGATGCCGACAAAGAATCAGGGTTTTCTGGATCGTGTGGCTTCTCAGTCTGTACCTGTCTTGTTGCTGATCAATAAGATCGATTTGTTGAAAGATCAGAAAGATCTGGAGCGATTGGTGGGAGAATGGCAGTCTTTGTTACCGAATGCGGAGATAATACCGGTTTCTGCTCAATATAAATTTAATCTCGATTATTTACTGAAACGGATTCAGGAACTCTTGCCTCCTTCTCCACCTTTTTTTGAGAAAGACTCTTTGACAGATAAGCCTGCCCGTTTTTTTGTTACGGAGATAATCCGGGAAAAAATATTGCAGATTTATGATAAGGAGATTCCTTATGCTGTGGAGGTTGCCGTAGAGCAGTTTAAGGAAGATGAAGGACATATTCATATTATGGCGATAATTTATGTCGAGAGAGATTCTCAAAAAGGTATCGTTATAGGAAAGGGAGGCAGTGCATTGAAAAAGGTCGGAACTTTGGCAAGAAAAGATATTGAGGCTTTTTTTGAAAAGAAAGTTTATCTTGAATTATATGTAAAAGTAGAGAAAGATTGGCGTAATAAAGAAAATAAATTGAAGAGTTTCGGGTATCAGTTCGATTGATACGGATCTCGGACCATCCCGACGGGAAGTCGGTTAATCTAATAAAATAAATGAAGAAATTATGGGAAATATAGTGGCTATAGTAGGACGTCCGAATGTAGGAAAATCGACTCTGTTCAACCGTCTGACAAAGTCGAGAAAAGCAATTGTAAATGAAGTTGCCGGAACGACTCGTGACCGTCAATACGGGAAAGTAGAATGGTGCGGACAGGAGTTTTCTATTATAGATACCGGTGGTTGGGTTGTAAATTCGGATGATATTTTTGAGGAGGAGATCAATAAGCAAGTGTCTATTGCAATAGAGGAAGCCGATGTTATTCTTTTTGTTGTGGATGCCATGCATGGAGGAACGGATTTGGACGATCATGTTGCGTCTATTTTACGGAAGACGAAAAAACCGGTAATTCTGGTTGCCAATAAAGTAGACAGCAATGAGTGGCAATATGCTGCTGCAGAATTTTATTCTTTCGGATTAGGAGACCCATATACATTGTCTGCTATCAATGGCTCTGGGACAGGAGATTTGCTTGATGATATTGTCGCTCGTTTCCCGAAAAAAAAGGAAGAAACAGTAGAGGATGATATTCCGCGTTTCGCTGTCGTGGGACGTCCCAATGCAGGAAAGTCTTCTATTATAAATGCTTTTATCGGGGAAGATCGTTATATTGTTACGGATATAGCCGGTACTACACGAGATTCGGTTTTCACTCGTTATAATAAATTCGGATTTGATTTTTATCTGGTAGATACAGCCGGAATCCGAAAGAAAGGAAAGGTGACCGAGGATATAGAATATTATTCTGTTATACGTTCTATTCGGGCTATAGAAAGTGCCGATGTTTGCATTTTGATGATCGATGCGACGCGAGGAATAGAAAGTCAGGATTTGAATATTTTTTCCCTTATTCAGAAAAATAAAAAAGGATTGGTCGTTTGTGTAAATAAATGGGATTTGGTAGAAGACAAGTCCAATAAGGCGATAAAAGAGTTTGAGTCGGCTATTCGTGAGCGTTTTGCTCCTTTTGTTGATTTCCCGATCGTGTATGCTTCGGCTCTTACCAAGCAGAGAATATTCAAAGTTTTGGAATCTGCGGCTGAAGTTTATCAGAATCGTATGATGCGGATTCCGACAGCAAAACTCAATGAAGAAATGTTGTCTGTTATAGAGAATTATCCGCCTCCTGCACATAAGGGGAAATATGTAAAAATAAAATATGTGACACAGTTGAAAGATACGGTTGTCCCTACCTTTATCTTTTTCTGCAATTTACCGCAGTGGGTTAAAGAGCCCTATAAAAGATTTCTCGAAAATAAAATTCGTAGCAAATGGAATTTTACGGGAACACCGATAAATATATTTATGCGGGAAAAATAGAACTAAATAGAATGGTAACGAGAGGATAGTGAAAACTTTTCTCTCGTTTTCGTAGTGTTTTTTTCTTATTTTTTTAGACGGGGAGTAAATTTTTTTACATTTGTCAGACCTTAAATAATTGAAGTTCATATTTGTTTTACTTAATATATGTAAATACCATGTTATTAGCGATTGTTACTATTTTTATTATCGGCTATTTGGTGATAGCTCTCGAACATCCGTTACGAATAGATAAAGCTGCTGTTGCTCTTTTATTAGGGATGTTATTATGGGTTTTGTATGCTTTCGGAGCAGAATCTATTGTTCCGGTGGCGGACGCCGAAGAGTTAAGTCATTATCTGTCATCTTCGACTACTCTACAATCTTTGCCTTTAGCGCAGCAATGTCTTAATTTTATTGTCAATGTTAAGGTTATCGAGCATTTAGGGGATATATCCGAGATTTTATTTTTCTTGATCGGAGCTATGACAATTGTCGAACTGATCGATGTTCACGGCGGTTTTTCTATCATTACTAACCGTATTACGACCCGTAAGAAGCGAAAACTACTATGGATTCTCGGATTCATAACATTTTTTATGTCAGCCATTCTTGATAATTTGACTACGGCGATTGTTATGGTTATGTTGTTGAGAAAGTTGGTCAGTGATCAGCGGGAGCGCTGGCTTTATGCCAGTATGATCGTTATTGCGGCGAATAGTGGCGGAGCATGGTCTCCGATAGGTGATATTACGACTATTATGTTATGGGTCAAAGGAAATGTGACGACATCTGCATTGGTCAAGTTTATTTTGTTGCCCAGTATGGTTTCTTTGATCGTACCTTTAATATTTGCTTCTCGCATGTTAGGAGGAACATTAGCTCCGGTCGATACAACGGTCAAAACTCATAGCGATTTTGTTTCTTTTGGAGAGAAACGGTTAATATTGATATTAGGTATTCTCGGGCTGATTTTTGTTCCGTTGTTTAAAGCTGTGACTTCATTGCCTCCTTTTATCGGAATTTTGTTCTCTTTAAGTGTTTTGTGGATTTTTACCGAGATTATGTATAATCGTAAAATGATAGACGAAGCACATCAATGTCGTGTCCCGAAAGTCCTGAAACGAATAGACATACCGACAATTCTCTTTTTTCTGGGTATTTTGATGGCTGTTGCCGTATTGCAAGCGACCGGAATATTGACAAGTACGGCACAATGGCTCGATGTAAATGTTCATAATGTTTATGTGATTAATATATTGCTGGGTGCATTGTCTTCTATTGTAGATAATGTTCCGTTAGTTGCTGCTTCTATCGGAATGTATCCGATCGTAGATCCGATAATGCTCTCTTCTGTATCTGATCCTGCATATATGGGATATTTTGTGCAAGACGGTATTTTCTGGGAGTTTCTTTCTTATTGTGTAGGAGTAGGAGGCAGTATGTTGATTATCGGTTCGGCTGCCGGAGTCGTAGTGATGGGGTTAGAACGCATTAATTTCGTTTGGTATTTAAAGCATATTTCTCTTTTGGCATTATGCGGTTATTTGGCAGGGGCATTTACATATATGGCTGAGGTTATTTTGTTTAAAGGTGGTTTATAATATTGCCACAGCAAAGGTTTTGATTAGTTCCTGGAAGATTTTCCGGGAACTTTTTTTATAGGATAAAATTTTCTGAAAAATGCTTATCATCAGGGTGTCTGTTTTTCTCGTGTTAAATTGTCTATATATAAATTGTAATTCGAATTAGTGTTTTCGGACATTTAATCGTTTTAATAATATAGGCGTTCTTGTAGGAAATTTCAGTTCCCGAGTAGGGGATAAGACCTTTTGATGCGTCTTATAGTAAAAAGATAGAGATAATACCATATTTATGAAACACTATTTTTGTTCGGTTATACCGGTTGTCGCTTTTTTATTAGGAATAACTTCTTGCTCTATTCAGAATAAGGATATTTCGGATTATACTCAATATGTCAATCCTTTTATAGGAACCGGAGATCACGGGCATACGTTTCCGGGAGCTATTGTTCCGCACGGGATGATCCAACCCAGTCCCGATACTCGTATTTATCAATGGGATGCTTGTTCAGGTTATCATTTTTCCGACACTACGATCAACGGTTTTTCTCATACTCATTTGAGCGGTACCGGATGTGGCGATTACGGAGATGTTCTTTTGATGCCGACGGTGGGTGAGCAACAATATGAACAAGAACCTCTGGATAGTCAGCGCAAGGCTTATGCTTCGGGTTTCTCTCACGAAAACGAGACGGCAGTTCCGGGATATTATTCTGTATTTCTCGACCGTTATGGAGTGAAGGCCGAACTTACGGCTACTAAGCGTGCTGCAATTCATCGATATACTTTCCCCGAAAGTGAGAATGCCGGATTTATATTGGATTTTGATTATAGTTTGCAGCGTCAGAAAAATGAAGAAATGCAGATTGAGGTAATCAGCGATACTGAAATAAGGGGACGTAAAAAAACGGTTTATTGGGCTTTTGACCAGTATATCAATTTTTATGCTGAATTTTCAAAGCCGTTTACGTATGAACTGGTGACGGATTCGGTAATGATACCGGGTACTGATAATAAAATACCTCAATCTAAAGTATTGTTGCATTTTGCTACATCTAAAGGGGAGAAGGTGCTTGTTAAGGTTGGTATTTCGGGAGTCGATATGGCAGGTGCTAGGAGAAACGTCGAAGTGGAGTTACCGGATTGGGATTTTGATATGGTCAGGAAAGAGGCTTCTTCGGATTGGCAAAGATACCTTTCTAAAATAGATATTTCGACCAAAGACGAGGATCAAAAAAAGATATTCTATACGGCATTATATCATACGGCTGTCGCTCCGAATCTGTTCGCCGATGTGGATGGTCGTTATTTGGGTATGGACTTACGGATACACCAGACCTCAGCCGATCGTCCGGTTTATACCGTATTTTCTTTATGGGATACTTTTCGGGCACTACATCCTTTAATGACGATAATAGATCCGGGGTTGAACAACCAGTTTATCCGTTCATTAATTCGTAAGCATGAAGAGGGCGGAATTTTTCCGATGTGGGATTTAGCTTCTAATTATACCGGAACAATGATCGGATACCATGCTGTTCCTGTAATTGTGGATGCTTATATGAAAGGTCAACGCGACTTTGATGTCGAAACAGCCTATCAGGCATGTTTAAGGACTGCACAATATGATACGGCCGGGATTCATTGCCCGCCTCTTGTTTTGCCGCATCTGATGCCTAAATCTAAATATTATAAGAATACTTTAGGGTATATCCCGTGCGATTTTGAAAACGAATCGGTGGCAAAGGCTTTGGAATATGCTTATAACGATTGGTGTATTTCACAATTTGCTAATGAGATGAATGATACGTTGAACCATGTTCGATATGGTCTTTTAGGTAAAGCTTATGAAAAGTATTTCGATAAAAGCACACGATTTATGAGAGGGGTGGACTCTAAAGGCAGATGGCGAACACCGTTTAATCCTCGTTCTTCAAACCATCGGAATGATGATTATTGTGAAGGTACGGCATGGCAGTGGACATGGTTTGTTCCTCATGATATAGAGGGGTTGGTTGCTTTGATGGGAGGAAAAGATGCTTTCTCCGAGAAGCTGGATTCTCTGTTTACCGTTAGTTCTAAATTAGAAGGCGAATTAGTTTCTTCCGATATATCGGGTCTGATAGGTCAATATGCACATGGGAATGAACCGAGTCATCATATTTTGCACATGTATAATTACATCGATCAACCGTGGAAAACTCAGGCGTTGGTAGATAGTGTGTTGCATAGTCAATATTTTAATGCTCCTGCCGGAATCTCCGGAAATGAAGATTGCGGACAGATGTCGGCATGGTATATCTTGAATAGTATGGGATTTTATCAGGTTTGTCCGGGTAAACCGGTCTATTCGATAGGCCGTCCTTTATTCGATAAAACGACGATAAATCTTTCGGATGGGAAAACGTTTACGATACGGACTAATAACAATTCTTCTGAGAATAAATATATTCAGGCTGCAAGATTGAACGGAAATCCTTTAACAGAGCCGTTCTTTACTCATGAGGATATTGTTGCAGGCGGTATTTTAGAATTTGATATGGGGAATACTCCTTCAAAATGGGGCGTAAAACAGTAATAGATAAAAGCGATAATATATATTTATGAAGAGAAAAATAGGAATAGCTGGATTATTAATATTATTAACAACGGCCTCTTTACAAGCACGGGAGCTTGTAGATTATGTCAATCCGTTGATGGGTACTGAGTCGACTTTTGAATTCTCACATGGAAATACCTATCCGGCAGTGGCAGTGCCTTGGGGTGTAAATTTTTGGACTCCGCAAACCGGAGAGAACCGTAGCGGTTGGATATATGCTTATACCGATGAGGAAATCAGAGGATTTCGACAGACGCATCAGCCCAGCCCGTGGATAAATGATTACGGAACATTTTCGGTAATGCCTGTTTCAGGTGATTTGAAGGTCTCTTATAAAGATAGAGGAGTCCGCTTCTCTCATAAAAACGAGATCGCTCGTCCCGATTATTATAAAGTTCAATTTGATAACGGAATCGTAACAGAACTGTCGGCTTCCCGTACCGGAGCTGTTTTGGATATAACATTTGCTCCGGGAGAAGAGCAGTATTTTATTGTAGATGCTTATCATGGAGGTTGCCGTTTGGCTATCGACAAGCAAAACCGTAGGGTAACGGGTTATACTAAAAATAATTGTGGGGGAGTTCCTTCTAATTTTGCCAATTATTTTGTGCTGGAATTCAGCCATCCTATAAAGGATCAGGGGATACAAATTAATGATGACTTGTTTCCGGGAAAGCTTGTCGGTGAGCACGACCGGGTTTGTGCTTATCTTCAGTTCAATGTCCCTGAAGGTGAAAAATTGACTGTCCGAGTGGCTTCTTCGTTTATAGGAGAAGAACAAGCATGGCTGAATTTTGACAGGGAGGTGAAAAATAAAACGGTCGCTGATTTAAAGACTGAATCTGCAAAACTGTGGAACAGTATGATGGGGCGTATCGTGGCCGAAGGTGGTAGTGAAGAACAGATGAAAACTTTTTATTCTTGCTTGTATAGGGTTCTTTTATTTCCCCGAGAATTTTATGAATTCGATGAGTCTGGAAAACCGGTATATTATAGTCCCTATGATGGAAAAATTCATGCCGGATATATGTACACGGATAATGGTTTTTGGGATACATTCCGTGCTGTGCATCCTTTGTTTACGTTAGTCTATCCGGAAGTTTCGGAGCGTATTATGCAGGCTTTAGTCAACAGTTATGAAGAAAGCGGATTTTTGCCGGAATGGGCAAGTCCGGGACATCGGGGCTGTATGATCGGAAATAATTCTCTGTCGCTTATCACGGATGCGTGGATGAAGGGAATACGCAATTTCGATGCGAAAAAGGCATTGGAGGCTATGGTACACCAAACTCAGGCACAAGGTCGGGAGGCTTCTGTCGGACGAAATGGATTTGAAGAGTATGACAAGCTCGGGTATGTACCGTATCCCGATTATGTCGAAGCTACTGCCAAGACATTGGAATATGCTTATAGTGACTGGTGTTTGAGTCGTTTTGCCGCATCTATAGGAAACGTATCGATAGCCGAAGCGTATGAGAAAAAGTCTCAGAATTATAAGAATTTGTTCGATCCTTCATACGGTTTTATGCGGGCGAAAAATAAAAACGGGGAATGGATCGAGCCTTTTCGAGCGATAGAATGGGGCGGTCCTTTTACCGAAGGTTCGTCATGGCATTATACATGGAGTGTTATGCATGATGTTCAGGGACTTGCTCAATTGATGGGCGGTCATGAACAGATGGGGGCAAAGCTGGATTCGATGTTTAATGCTCCTGCAGATTATAATGTGGGAACGTATGGCTTTGTAATTCATGAGATAGCAGAAATGGTTGCGTTGGATATGGGGCAGTATGCTCATGGTAATCAACCTGTACAACATGCTATTTATTTATATAATTATATCGGTCAGCCGTGGAAAGCCCAATACCATATACGGGAAGTATTGAACCGGTTATATAATTCAGGTCCGAAAGGTTATTGCGGAGATGAAGATAACGGTCAGACTTCAGCATGGTATGTTTGCAGTGCGATGGGCTTTTATCCGGTATGTCCGGGACAACCCGAATATGTTTTAGGAGCTCCGCTTTTTCAAAAGGTAACGTTGAATTTGCCGAATAACAAAGTGTTTGTGATCGATGCTCATAATAATAGCGATAAGAATTTATATATCGATTCTGCAAAATTGAATGGGGAAAAGTTTACCCGGAACTATTTGACGCATAAAGAAATCTCTTCAGGAGGAGAATTGTCCTTGAAGATGAATGCTAAACCGAATATGAAAAGAGGGGTTCAACCGAAGGACTTTCCTTATTCTTATTCGGAGTATAAGCCGTAATTGTCTGAAATGAATAAATTATAGATTCGGAGTTATGATAGTTCCGAATTTTAAAACTTGAAATATAATGTCTGATAACAAATCTATCAATCCGATCTGTTGGGTGCCGACAGTCTATTTTGCAATGGGACTTCCGTTTGTCGCTTTGTCGATGGTGTCTGTACTCATGTTCTCGGATATGGGTGTGTCTAATGCTCAAATTGCTTTTTGGACATCTTTGATTATGCTTCCTTGGACATTGAAACCTTTGTGGAGTCCTTTTTTAGAGATGTTTAAAACAAAGAAGTATTTTGTCGTTATTACCCAGATGGTGACAGGTGTGGCTTTCGGGTTGGTTGCCTTATCATTGCCGTTGCCTGATTTTTTTTGTTATGCGATAGCGTTTATGGGAGTAATAGCCTTTAGCGGAGCTACGCATGATATTGCGGGAGACGGAGTGTATCTTACCGAGTTGGATGCGACGATGCAAGCTAAATATATAGGCTGGCAAGGAGCATTTTATAATCTGGCGAAAATATTGACAAATGGAGGTCTCGTATATTTGGCCGGTTCATTGAAAAACAGTATCGGTATTGTGCATGCGTGGATGGTGATTATGGGTATTTGTGCAGCCATAATGGTTGCTTTATCTTTATATCATATTCGTGTGTTACCTTCTGGAGGTGCGGCATCGGGTAACGTTCGTACGGTGAAGGATGCCATACATATGTTATGGGAGGTAATCCGGACTTTTTTTCAGAAGAAACATATAATCTGGTATATTTGTTTCATTATTTTATATCGTTTTGCCGAAGGTTATGCCATGAAAATCGTTCCTCTTTTTCTTAAAGCCGGAATCGATCAAGGAGGATTGGGACTTCCGGTTCAGGAAATAGGTATTATTTATGGAACTTTCGGAGCTGCGGCTTTCGTATTGGGGTCTATTCTTGCCGGATATTATATTTCTGCTTTAGGTTTGAAAAAGACATTGTTTTCTCTTTGTTGCGTATTTAATATTCCGTTTGTCGTATATCTGCTGTTGGCGATATATCAGCCTTCTAATGTGTGGGTTATCGGTTCTGCGATTGTATTTGAGTACTTCGGGTACGGTTTTGGGTTTGTCGGTCTTACGCTATTTATGATGCAGCAGGTAGCTCCCGGAAAACACCAGATGGCGCATTATGCTTTTGCTTCCGGAATTATGAATCTTGGTGTAATGATTCCGGGAATGATGAGCGGGTATTTAAGTGACTGGTTGGGATACCGCAATTTTTTTATTTGGGTACTCATTGCGACGATTCCGGCTTTTCTGGTTACTTGGTTCGTTCCGTTTACTTATAATGACGATAAGAGGGAAGCGGCAGACTGAACGGGCAAATGAATAGGAACAATAAATTAACAGTAAAAATCATATAGAGATGGAAAAAAAATTTAATATGCCGTGGGAAGATCGTCCCGAAGGGTGTACCGATGTTATGTGGCGTTACTCTAAAAATCCGGTTATAGGACGTTATCAGATTCCTTCGTCGAACAGTATTTTCAATAGTGCCGTCGTTCCCTTTGGAGACGGTTTTGCCGGAGTATTCCGTTGTGACAATAAAGCGGTGCAAATGAATATTTTTGCCGGTTTCAGCAAAGATGGCATTCACTGGGATATCAATCATGAACCTATTCGGTTTAAGGCCGGAAATACGGATATGATCGAGTCGGAGTATAAGTATGACCCGCGTGTTACATGGATCGAAGACCGTTACTGGATTACGTGGTGTAACGGTTATCACGGGCCTACGATCGGGATTGCATATACATTCGATTTTAAAGAATTTTTTCAGTGTGAGAATGCTTTCTTGCCGTTTAACCGTAACGGAGTACTCTTCCCTCAAAAGATTAATGGTAAATATGCTATGTTGAGCCGTCCGAGCGATAACGGACACACACCGTTCGGGGATATATATATGAGTTATAGTCCGGATATGAAATATTGGGGAGAACATCGTTGCGTAATGAAAGTTACTCCGTTTCCCGAAAGTGCATGGCAATGTACGAAAATCGGTGCAGGATCAGTTCCTTTCTTGACAGCCGAAGGGTGGTTGATGTTTTATCACGGTGTTATCACGACATGCAACGGTTTTCGCTATTCTATGGGAGCGGTTATTCTTGACAAGGAAAACCCTGAAAAAGTATTGTATCGTACACGGGATTATCTTCTTGCTCCGGCTGTTTCTTATGAATTGCAAGGAGACGTTCCTAATGTCGTGTTCCCATGTGCAGCTTTGCAAGACGGAGAACGAGTTGCCGTGTATTACGGTGCTGCAGATACGGTTGTCGCTATGGCTTTCGGTTATATTTCTGAAATTGTAGAGTTTACAAAAAAGCATTCATATCTTTAAAGAATAGAGAGTATGTATAAGACATCACGATATACCTTCCCTATGAAAAAATGTTTTTGTGTAGTATGTGTAGTGTTGATGCTCCTGAGCGCGTCGTGGTTACGGGCTCAGGAGCCTATTGATTTCGTTAATCCGTTTATCGGGACGACGAATTTCGGGACGACGAATCCCGGAGCAGTTTGTCCGAACGGGTTGATGTCGGTCGTTCCGTTTAATGTGATGGGATCGGAAACGAATAAGTATGATAAGGATGCCCGTTGGTGGTCAACGCCTTATGAATATTACAACAAATTTTTTACAGGATTTTCTCATGTGAATCTTAGCGGTGTGGGATGTCCCGAATTGGGAAGTCTTTTGCTGATGCCTACCTGCGGAGAGTTAAATGTCGATTACAAAGAATATGGCAGTGCTTATCGCGATGAGGCGGCATCTCCGGGTTATTATACCAATGTATTGACAAAATACAATATCAAGACAGAGGTTTCGGCAACTCCTCGTACCTCTATTGCCCGCTTTACATTTCCAGCGGGGAAAAGTCATATTTTAATGAATCTGGGAGAGGGACTTACCAATGAGAGCGGAGCTACTCTCAGACGTGTGAATGACCGGGAAATAGAAGGCTCTAAGTTATTGGGAACGTTTTGTTATAATCCTCAGGCAGTATTTCCCATTTATTTTGTTATGCGGGTTAATAAAAGTCCGATACAAACAGGTTATTGGAAAAAGCAACGTCCGATGACCGGTGTGGAAGCTGAATGGGATAAGGATAACGGAAAATACAAGTTATACACACGTTATGGAAAAGAGATGTCGGGAGATGATGTCGGTGCATTTTTTACATTTGATACACAATCCGGAGAACAAATAGAGGTTCAGATAGGAGTGTCATTCGTGAGCATTGCCAATGCTCGGGAAAATTTGGACAAAGAACAGTCGGGTTTTAATTTTGAGAAGGTAAAAGCCGATGCCCGAAAGCAATGGAACGAAGAACTTTCGAAAATAGAGGTAGAGGGCGGTACGTATGATGATAAAGTCGTTTTTTATACGGCATTATATCATATTTTGATCCATCCTAATATTTTGCAAGATGTTAACGGGCAATATCCGGTAATGGAGAGCGACCAGATAAAAACGGCAAAGGGTGATCGTTATACGGTGTTTTCATTATGGGACACTTATCGGAATGTCCATCAGTTTCTTTCTCTTGTATATCCGGAGAAACAGATGGCGATGGTCAATACGATGATAGACATGTATAAAGAACATGGCTGGTTACCGAAATGGGAACTTTATGGACGGGAGACACTGACGATGGAAGGTGATCCTTCTATTCCTGTGATAACAGATACATGGTTGCGGGGATTGAGGGATTTCGATATAGATACGGCTTATGAGGCGATGATAAAGTCTGCTACTACTCCGGGAAAAAATAATCTGATGCGTCCGGATAATGACGATTATTTGGGAAAAGGATATGTGCCGTTGAGAGAACAGTATGATAATTCCGTGTCTCATGCTTTGGAGTATTATATTGCTGATTTTGCCCTTTCTCAGCTTGCCGAGTCTCTCGGAAAGAAAGATGATGCTCGATTGTTCTATGACCGTTCTTTGGGGTATAAAAATTATTATTGTAAGGAATTCGGTACGTTACGTCCTATTCTTCCGGATGGAAGCTTTTATTCGCCGTTTAATCCGCGTCAAGGGGAGAACTTCGAACCTAATCCCGGTTTTCATGAAGGTAGTGCTTGGAATTATACATTTTATGTTCCGCACGATATACCCGGATTGACGAAGCTTATGGGGGGTAAAAAGCCTTTTATCGATAAACTTCAGAGTGTTTTTGATGAAGGATTGTATGATCCGGCTAATGAACCAGACATTGCTTATCCATATTTGTTCAGCCAATTTAAAGGAGAGGAATGGCGGACACAAAAAGAAGTGAACCGTTTGCTGAAAAAGTATTTTAAAAATCAACCGGATGGCATTCCGGGAAATGACGATACCGGTACGATGTCTGCTTGGGCGGTTTTCAGTATGATGGGTTTTTATCCCGATTGTCCCGGCTTGCCTCGTTATACTCTTACTTCTCCGTTATTCGATCGGATAACGATTCATCTCGATCCTAAATATTATAAACAGAAAGAGATTATTATAGAAACGGAAAGACCTTCTTCTGATGCTATTTTTATAGATAGAGTAGATCAGAACGATAAAAAAATCAAAGGTTATTTTATTACTCATGATGAGTTGACGCAAAATGGACCGATTAAATTTGTTTTGAAAAAGTAATAGTTGTTTTTATTTCTACAATTGGTAAATGTTGATTAATTCCCTGTTCTTGTCGGTAATCGCTACCGATAAGAACAGGATTTTTCTGTTGTTCCTGGTATTTATTTAGTCTAAATAATCGTACGTCTATTTGGATTGTATTTATACCGAGAAGATAAATTGAGATATAATTAATAAGTAATTGACGTATATTTTTTTAAGAAGAAAAATAATTGAAAGAAAAAATAAATTACTTTTGTGCAAATAGACGTACGATTATTTGGGCTGTAGTATCCTTGAATCGCGATAATAAAATCTCCATAGTTTGATCGGGAATAGGCATATATTATGCTTATAGTGTGGAAATATTCAAAAATATGGTATCCGAGAATGAATTGAATGATATTTTATTGCTGAATTTATTAAAAGCGGATGATGAGAAAGCTTTCAAATATATATTTGACCGTTATTTCTCGCCATTGTGTCGTTTTATGTATCTATATGTAAAGAATCAGCAAGAAGTAGAAGAAATGGCTCTGGATATATTTACTTATGTTTGGGAAAACCGAGCTACTTTAGAGATCAAATTGACGTTTAAAGCTTATTTGTTTCAAGCTGCACGAAATAAATGTCTGAATAATATTCGGGATCGTAAGAATACTTGTTCCATAGAAGAAAGTGGGTATGATGCTTGTTTAGAGGATACGAGTGTTGAGGTGAATGAACTGAATCGTATTATTGAAGAGGCGGTTTTGAGTTTGCCGGAGAAATGTGGAGAGGTTTTTCGGAAAAGTCGGGAGGAACATTTGTCTAATCAAGAAATTGCCAAAGAAATGCAGATTTCGGTAAAAACGGTTGAGGCACAGATAACCAAGGCTTTGAAGATGATAAGGAAATACCTTGGTGAAACATATTCTTATATATGGTAAAAAATTAAAATTTACGACAGGATCTAAGGGTTTGAGTTATCTGATGTGTCATTCTAATAAGACGACATTTATATAGAGAATATTAAATGCGTAAATGATATAAGAATTTAAGAATGAAAGTAGATATAATTCCTTGGTATTTAATCATTAAACATCTGAATAGGAAAACTTCGGATGAAGAAGAAAAACTATTTGCAATTTGGTTGAAAGAGGATAAGAACCAAGAGATATTCAGCTCGTTGCAAAAAATGTGGCAAGAAATTGTGGCAGAAGTTTCGGATTATAATCCTGATACACAATATTATTGGACAAAAATGAAGGAACGGATGCAGCAAAAAACTGAAAATCCTAAACGTTTTTCTTTTCGTTCTCATTGGCGTACATTTGCTGTTGCAGCATCGATCCTGCTTGTTTTGTTATTTTCGACAACACTTTTTTTATGGAAAGTCAATATTGTCGATAAACCTTGTTTAGCACAGACATATTCGACTATAAGCGGAAAATCAAAAGTTATTCTTCCGGATGGGACGGAGGTGTGGTTACATAACAATACAACATTGTCCTATAATAATGATTTCGGAGAGAAAGAACGTCGGGTTTCGTTAAATGGAGAGGCATTTTTCTCTGTAACGAAAAATGTCGATAAACCTTTTATCGTAAATGCCGATAAATTAAATGTTCAGGTTTATGGGACACGGTTTAATGTAGAATGTTTTTCCGGAAAAGAAAACATATTGGTTAGTTTATTGGAAGGATCGGTTGCGTTATATACCGATGAAAACCAGAAAACATTCTTGAAACCTGATCAGACGGGTATTTACAATAAAAGGCTTTCTGCTTTAAGTGTCGAGAAAGACGATGTCGCTTATACGGCATCTTGGGCAACCGAAATCGTGAGATTCGAAGGGGAATCTCTTGCTCAGGTTTGTAAATATTTGTCGAGATGGTATAATGTAGAGATAGAGGTCGATCCGCAGGTGAGTGACAATTTTGCCTATACGTTTACCGTACGTGAAGAACCTCTGGAAGAAATATTGCGTTTGATTTCGAAAACAAATCCTGTTTCATATTCTTTTGATGGGAAAAGGCGGATATTTATTTATCCAGTCGAGAAATAGTATTAGAGAAGCTTAGGAATAAACAACGGTTGTATTTTTTGAATACAACCGTTGTTTATTCTAACTGCATTATTTCGTATTTATTAATAATTCTATTGTTTTGGTGTATGTTTCTTCGAATCGATTGATGACTTCGATTTTAATTTCTTTTGCTGTAGAGGAAGGTTTTGCCCGGAATAGATGATCTGTTCTATAAACTTTTACTCTGCCGGAATCGATGAAATCCTGATCGATATCCGAGAATTGTTCCATTGATCCTTTCAAAATACCGTCTTCATACCAATTTATTTTATAGGTATTATCCCAATCCCAAACGTTTGCGACGATATATTCCGTTTGAGAGGAAAATTCTCCGGGTTTATATATTTTGAATTGATAACTCAAATCGTGACCTGTCGGCTTAAAGTGCCAGAGAATATTATCTCCATCTACATCGACGACCATATATCCGTTCGGCGTACCACAACGGCTGCTGTTTCCTTGCCAATGGAATCCGCATACCGCTCCTACATTGTGTTCATAAATATTATTTGTCAAGATTTCATTTTTATGAAAGTGTGTATGTCCTGAGAAAATGTGAACGTTGTATTTTTCGAGTATGGATAAAACTTCTTTTGTATTGGATTGACTATCGTTGAGCATATTAAACAAAGGAACATGCACATTTAAAAAGACGGTACTTCCGGGTTTTACATAGCTCAAATCTTTTTTTAGCCATTCCAGTTGTTCTTTTAAGAAACGAGTATTGTATTTTTTATTTCCCAAGTAATCGATATCTTTCATGCAAATGATATGAATATCTCCTATATTCAGAGAATAGTCTGTCGGTCCGAAAAAAGATTCGTATTCATGCTCTGCATATTTCTTCTTGTTTCCTGTATGGCTGAATGCCGCAAATTTTTGATCGAAGTCATGGTTACCTATAACATGCATCATAGGGATATTCCATGAAGCGACAGCACTGGTGTATAATGGGTATAGGTGTAGAGCATCACTGACGATGTCTCCTTCAACAAACCCATAAACATCTCCTTGTTTGGTATTTAAGAATTTTTTTACATCGGGGACAGTTTCTGTAAAGAAACGGACAAAGTGAAAATCGTTCTTAGGCTGAGGGTCTGAAAAAACGAGATAGGTAAACTTTTTTTCGATCCGTTCTCTTTTCTTTAATGTAAAATTATACGAGTCTGAACTTTTTTCTTTTTTTATCGGTTTATAAAATTCTATAAGGTTCAGTTCGTTAACCGGAATATAATAGTCGGCCGGAACTGAAATGCTGATATGGCGGCATTTTTCTATATCGGTAGGCAATGAATACGTTCCGTTTTGGTCGGTAACTGTAAAATTTATGCCATTATTGACTACTACACCGGGTATAGGACGGTTTTGTGTATCTACGACTTTCCCGTTTATAGGTGTTTGGGCTTGGGAGGCTTGGTTCACAGTCCAAAAACCGAATATCCCGAGCCAAAGCAATACTAATTTTAATTTTTTCATTTTCTGATTGATTTGTTTTGCGATGAAATAACCAATATTTTATTATGCTTTAACAAGTTCTATTTGTTTAAAGATGTTTATTAAGAGAGACGTTTCCTTTGTAGAGGACAGTTCTTCTTCTAATGCTTTTGTGTCGGGCTCGTATATGATCGTGTTGGCACAATCCAGTATATAACATAATAGTTTTGAGGCTTTTTCTTTTGTCATTTTCCCCTTTTTTACTGATCTTATTACATACTTGTTTATTTTCGTTACAGCGTGATAAACTGCCGGTTTGGCAAATTCTACGGTCGTATTGGAAAAACCGATGTTTTGGTCATATACACGAGTATAGTTTGTCTGGAAAGCACTCCATTTGGAAGCGCAAGGTTCTCCCAGATAATGGGGAATATTGAATGTGCTTTTATTTTCACTCTCATATATCAGAAAAGTGTATTTCTTTTTGGAAGTTTCTTTTTTCTCAGAATCTATATTTTCTACATTTCTTTTTGAAATGATCTCATTTGCTGTTTTATCGAGACAAAAGCAAGGAAGGGTTAGCCCCCAGAGACAAATTATAATTATTGTTTTCATAATCTATTGGATAAAGTTTCTATTGTTGCCAAATAAGTTTTATCGTAAAATTATCACCACCCATATTTTCTTTGGCTTTCTGATAATTTTTTAAATTGGTCCGTTGTAAAATTGCCGGGTATTTGAGACGGTGCGCTATTTCTTGATTTTCGGGGATTCCGTCACCTTTGGGAATATGGGGAAGTCTGGTACGATTATATTCAAACCACTGTTGATAGTCACAGAAATAGAGGGCAAAGTATTTTTGAGTCATAATTCTTTCTAATGTTCCATTATACGCAGTTTCCGGGTTATCGAAATAATCTTCTTGCATTACTCCTCCCCATTGCTCGATAGATGCTTTTACTCCATTTTCATAAGCCATCCGGGGATCTTCACTGATAATCCCTTTTTGGGCTAATTCAGCTTTGATAAAGGATAATTCTGCATACGACATCAAGACTAGTTTCATAGGGGCGGTAGCTAACGTTTTGGGAGGAGCTGAGGCTTTCCCGCTTGGCTGTACAGCAAAACCTGCCGGCCATCCGATATAATCATCCCCTTGTTTTGTCGCGAATATCGGAAGTCTCGGATCGTTCCAAGTCTTTAACGTGTTGATAACAAATTCAGAACATGCCCGATAGCTGGCTATATTGTTGGGTCTGTCCAAAGGACCTTCTTGAGGATATACTCCGGATATATTGACCCATGCCGCATCGTCATTCGACTCGAAAACAGGGTAGGAATCCGGGTCGTTTATTATTTTCTGTATCTCGGTTTCAGCATCGAATTCCGGAGTATTCAACAACTTTAGCAAAATCCGTAATCGTAATGAGTTTCCGAATTTTTTCCATTTCAGAATACCTGTGCCGTCGGTAGTCATATAAAGCAAATCTCCAGATGTGTTGTATCTTAAATTGTCGGATGTATCGAACAATGAATTGGCTTTTTCCAATTCTTGCAGAATATATGTATATATATCTATTTGTTTATCAAAAGCAGGATAATAAATTTGTTCGTCACCGCGACAAGCTTCTATATACGGTATATCACCAAAAGTCGAAACCAAAATATCGAACATGTAGCATTGCAATACTTTCGATACTGCTTGGTAATTAGGTTCATTTAATGTTATGGCTTCTTTTTCCATAGCTTTGGCGTTTGCCAGCCATTGGTAGTAGGTGCTCCATGTCTTGTCTCCTTCACTATCGGAAACATACCACCATCCCAGACCGTTTGTTCCCCGATAGTCGATGACATTTCCCATCAATTCATAAGTATAGTCGTTGAACCCTTTCCAGCCGAAAATAGATATATTATATAGTATCGGGTCTAAAAAAGAGCCCGGATTGGCTTCATTGAGTCGGGTCGGGTCTGCATTCAATTCGTCAAACGGAGTACATGCCGATAGCAGACAACTGATGATCGCTCCTCCCAATAGAATGTTTTTAATACTTTTTTTCATATAGATATTTTTTGATCAATTAAAAACTCACGTTTAAGTTTATACCGAAAGAACGGGTCGATGGTAGTGATCCGGCTTCGATTCCGACAACGATATTCCCGCCATCCAGTGCAGCTGTTTCAGGATCAAAAACCGGATAATCCGTGAAACAGAAAAGATTCCTGCCATATAGAGCAATAGAGGCATAGCTTAATGGCGTCTTGCGAAGTAATTTTTTGCTGAACTCATACTCTATGCGAATCTCCCGGATTTTTAAAAATGAAGCGTCGAATAAGCTGGCTTCTACATTTTGATCGTAATATTCTTTATAGTAAACCTGAGCTGTAACGAGTTTGGTGTTCGGGCTATAAGAACCATCGGAATTTTCGACTACACCCGGAGCAACTACGTATAATCCTCCTATCGGAGATAATCCGGCATCGGTTATGCGAGGATCGTCTCCGGAAATGTAGAGAGGTGTTCCCGGTAAACGGCCGTTTAATGTAGCCTTAATTTTTCCTTGAATACCCAATCTCATATTGGTCGCAGAAAATATTTTTCCTCCATATTGTCCGTCAATGAGTATACCGAGTTTAAAATTTTTATATTTAAACTCGTTGTACCATCCGGCTTTCCATGCAGGATAGGCACTTCCTGCATATTCTATTTCATCGGTCAATACGGGCAGTCCTGATTCGTCTATAATCATTTGTCCGTCTTCTGTACGTTTAAATTTGTATCCCCAGATATCACCCACCGTGCCACCGACTCTTCCTATGATGGAGGCCGGACCGATTTTACTGATCAATTGATTCTCATCGGCAGTTTCTGATAGCGACAATATTTTGTTTTTATTTTTTGACCAGTTGAATCGGGTTGTCCATCTGAAATTGTTTGTTATTATCGGCATGGCGTTTAATTCTATTTCATATCCCATATTCTGTACTGTTCCGGAATTGATGGTTGCTTTGGAATATCCCGTTGTGGGATCCATCGGGGCATCCAGGATTTGATTTTTTGTTCTATTGAGATAATATGAGAAATCTATACCTAAACGGTTATTGAAAGTTCTGAAATCCATTCCTACTTCGTAGTTGGTTGAAATTTCAGGTTTGAAGTCAGCGTTAAATAGTGTCGATGGCAATTTTACAGAACCTGCGAAATTGGTCGTTTCGTAATATTGCGAAGTTTTATATGGGTCGGTATCGTTACCTACTTGAGCCCATGATGCCCGTAGTTTGAGCAGATTGATTTTATCCGGCATCATTATCCATTCATTCAACAGAGTGCTTACCGAGACGGAAGGATAAAAGAACGAATTATTTTTTTTCGGTAAAGTAGAAGACCAGTCATTGCGTCCGGTTACATCTAAAAACAATTTATTTTTATATGCTAAGTTTGCAGTAAAGTAAACGCTGTTCACACGTTTATTAAGAATTTTCTGATCCCATTCGATAGAAGATATCGCATTTGCCAGTTTATAAACTCCGGGAGTAATCAATCCATTGGCTGCATTAGACAGCATATTTACTTTATACACCATCATATTTCCACCTGCAGCTGCATTTAATGTAAGTCCGTTGGAAAAACTGTTGTGGTATGTCAGTAAGACATCGCTGTTCAGTTCGTAGTTGAAGATATTTTGTGTTTTGAAATATCCTTTGGCAAATCCGACGGTACTTACCGGACGGTGTTGTTCCCGTATATCGTTTTCCATCTGAAAAGCAGAACGGATCATAAAGTCAAAGTGGTTATTGAGTTTTAAGTTGGCCGAAAGCATCGATATATTGGAATGCTTTTCTGTCGGATTTACACATTCGTACAATGTTACGAACGGATTTCCTATGTTTTTACTGAACGGCTGTGATTGGGTGACGTTCTCTTCTCCTTTTATCCACATGGTACGGTACCAGTCTAAATCGATACTCGGATTTTGGAATATCAGGAAATAGGCAATAGAATTGCTGCTATATCCTACCGAAGGAAGGTTGTCGCTTTTACGCCAAGTATAAGTGGTGCGATAGTTAAGACTTAATAATCTGGAAACCTGTTGCTGTCCGGATAATGTAGCTGTGACCCGTTGAAAACCGGTGTTCGGTAATATCCAATTATTTTTCGTATGAGTCAGGGATGCCCTTACCGATCCCCGATCGTTGTTCCCTGATATGGAAAGCGAATTGGTCGTTGTATAGCCTAACCGGAACAAGTCTTTGCGGTTGTTTTTATAGGCTCTCCATGGTGTAGGCTCATCGGCCCGGTCTTGTTTGTCTTTATCATATTGATAGAATAACTGTCCTTCGAACCGAGGTCCGAAAGCACTGCTTGTTCCCCCGTTTCCGGTATATGTGCCATCGGGAGCGTCCCCATAAGAATAGTAGTGTTGCCCGGCATATATACTGCCTTCAGGACCTATATTACTCGCTTGTCCCTGTCCGAACTCATATTGATAATCCGGCCACATCAAGACGTTCTCAACGCTTGTGTTCGAAGAAAATGAAATTCCCAGTTTTTTATTTTGTTCACTTCCGTTTTTAGTTGTAATCATGATAACTCCGTTTGCGGCTCGTGAACCGTATAGAGCCGTTGCGCTAGCACCTTTTAGTACTTGTACACTCTCTATATCATCTGGGTTCAGATCTGAGAAACCATTCCCGAAATCGATAGATGCTTCGGATGTTGCGGCGATGGCATTTCCGCTATTGAGTAGAGGTGCACTCATCGGGACTCCATCCACAACGATCAAGGCATTGTTTCCTCCTTGGTTCAGGGAAACGTCTCCGCGCAAAGAAATCCTTGTAGAGCCTAATGGCCCTGACGGAGCATTGATACTGAGTCCGGCTACTTTTCCGACCAATCCTTGTGACCAGTTTGTCGAAATAGTTTGGGTAATTTCATCTCCGTTCAATTTTGAGGTTGAGTATCCTAATCCTCGTTCGTTTCTTTTGATACCTAAAGCCGTTACGACGACATCGTTCAAAGAGACATTCTTCTCTTTCAATCGGATCGTCCCATTCTGTTTCATTTTTTCGTATGGAATGGTTTTTGTTTCATAACCTAAAAAATTGAATATAATCATGTCTGTATTCTTAGGTGTTCCTTTGCATGTTAGAGAAAAATTCCCGTCAATATCCGTTATCGTTCCCTGATTTGTTCCTTTTACCGAAACGTTGACTCCTGTAAGCGGTAAATCATTTTTATCGATAACTTTTCCTTTAATGACTGTCTGTGCATGGACTGTCAGTGCCATTAAATTCAATAAAAGAATGAAAGCTTTTTTTGTCATAATGGTGTATTTTTTTGATACGCCAAAAGTATCTGACGGATATTTTTATAGTATGACTTTTCTGTGAAAAAAATATTGCTTTTAGATTACAAAAGAAAGTTTTGGAAAGTGTAATATCTTATATGATAGATATATAAGGGAAATATCGGACCGGATTTTTGGAAGGACTATTGAAGGATCAAAAGGTATTTATGGGAGAACGGTAAAAAATCGCATTCTCTTATAGGGGTTATTACAGATTTCTGTGTCATACGATTGAATGTACCGGAAAAGATATGCCGATATTTTGCGGTACTTTTTATAAACTTGAAATAATTGTTTGCCAGAACCGGCCATTCCGGCAATAAATAAAAGAAGATAACAGATTATAAATCTAATCAGCATGAAGTACAGAGAAATCGAAAAATCAATTAGTAAGTTGTGGCGACTTGCATTCTTTATTTTCATTTTATCATTTGGTGTTCATTCGCAGATTTATGCTGCCGAACAAGACGGAAAGATTACACTTACGTTTTCGGATATTCCTCTTCGGGAAGCTCTTTCACGCATAGAAAAGGTAAGTGATTATACATTTTTTTATGATGAAAAGAATGTAAATGTAAATCAAAAGGTCAGTCTGGATGTAAAGAATGTAAATATGCAAAGTCTCATGACAGCCCTTTTGAAGGATACGAATCTGGATTTTGAAATATCAAATCGTCAGATAGTCCTTCTTCCTAAAAAAAGTTCGGGATCGAAGACTGCAAAGCGTCATATATCCGGAGTTGTAAAGGATGAGAAAGGGGAAACTGTTATCGGTGCCAGCGTGGTAGTAGAAGGTACTACCACTGGTACTGCAACAGATATAGACGGGAGATATGCCTTAGACGTTCCTGTAGGTGCGAAACTAAAAATTACGTATGTAGGTTATCGTCCGTTTAGTGTTGAAATTAAAGACCAGACTACTGTCGATGTGACTTTGGAGGAGGATAACAAAGTGCTTTCAGAGGTTGTCGTAACGGCCTTGGGTATTAAAAGAGAGAAAAAAATGTTAGGTTATTCGGTGCAGGACATCAAAGCCGACGAATTGAATACGACTGGAGATGCTTCTGTTACGAGTGCCTTGCAGGGGAAAGTTGCCGGTCTTCAAATGAATACTTCAAGTACCGGTCTTGGTGGCTCTACTAAAATTACTATAAGAGGAAACTCTTCTTTGACGGATAATAACCAGCCTTTATGGATTGTTGATGGTGTCCCTTTTACTGATAACAATACTTCCGGCGCTTCTTTTTACGGGGGAATCGACCGAGGAGGAACATCTATCGATATTAATCCCGACGATATAGAGTCTATTTCGGTTTTGAAAGGACCGAATGCTGCTGCGCTCTATGGTTCTCGTGCCGGTAATGGGGTGATTCTCGTAACAACAAAAAAAGGTACGAAAAAAGATGGATTCGGGGTTAGCTATAATGGTACATTTACTTGGAGTGTAGTGGGAGAAACCCTCGATATGCAGGATAAGTACGGACAAGGAGAGGGTGGCGTATATAAAGACTCTCCATTTAGTTATGGTGCACCGTTGAATGGGCAAATGGTGACGGCATGGAACGGTCAAGAGATGCCTTATACTCGTTACGGGAATCCTTTGAGAGATTATTTTAATACGGGTTTTGCTCAAAATCATAGTGTTTCGGTAGGAAACGTAACTGAAAAGTCTAATTTCCGGGCTTCGTTCGGATATAATGGCAATGACGGATTGTTTAAGGGTGAGACTTTGGATAAGATTACGGTGGATATGAAAGCCGGAACTGAATTGAACAAGTATCTTTCTATGGAAGGAAAAGTTTCGGTTTCCCGGACGAAAGCAGAAAACAGACCTTATTATGGTTTAGGTGGAGAAGTCGCTCAGTTGCTCTCTATCCCGAACAATATTCGTCTTTCAGATCTTCAGCAATATACGACAGCCGAGAAAATGCATGTAAATTGGTATGGGCCTACACTCGAATATCTTAATCCGTATTATGTACGTCATCAATTGCAAAATTCGGATGAACGTTGGCGTGCTTTCGGGTATTATAACGCCCGGATCAATTTTACGGATTGGTTGCATTTTTCGGCAAAATATGCTTTTGATTACTACCGCACCCGTTTATATGATTCTGATTTGGGTAATGGGGTAGGTATAACTTCTGTAACGCAACAAACGAATGACGGCATGTCACGAGGAGAGGAAAATTTCTTTGAACAGAATGCTGAATTTATGTTGAATGGAGATAACCGCATCGGATCGGATTTCAGAATCGGATATACGCTTGGTGCTAACTTTATGTATCAAAATTATGAGAGCCTTTCTGTCGGGGTGCGTAATATGCTATCGAAAGATCAATGGATATTCAATACGGGAGCATTATTGAATACGGCAAATAATAGCGGTTATGAGAGAGCTACCAACTCGGTATTCGGATCGTTGCAGTTGGCATTTAGGGAGTATCTTTCGTTAGACTTGACAGCTCGTAACGACTGGTCTTCTACATTGCCGGTTCGTAATAACTCATTTTTTTATCCTTCTGCCAATTTGAGTTTTGTCGTTTCGGATTTCGTCAATTCATTGGATGGCCACCAAATGCCTGCATGGTTCAATTTTGCCAAAGTTCGTGTCTCTGCAGCGCAAGTAGGGAAAGATACAGATCCTTATCAATTGGTGAATACGGTAAAATATAAATATGAGAACGGTGTTCGTGTGCTCGATCAAAGCGGAGGAAAAATCAAGGCGAACGATAACTTGAAACCAGAGATCTCTTCTTCTTATGAAGGCGGTTTAGAGATGAAATTTCTCCAGAACAGATTGGGACTTGATTTTACCTATTATTATAGCCGGACTAAGAACCAGATCATGAGTATTCCTGCAGCTTCTCCATGGACGGCACAGTGGATCAATGCCGGTTTGATTACGAATAAAGGATTTGAATTAATGGTTTATGCTACTCCTGTGCAGACAAAAGATTTTACGTTCGATATAAATGTAAACTTGTCGAAGAATTTATCTACGGTAGAAGAACTGTATGAGGGTAAAGATTATGTTTTTTTTGACGGAGACGATAATTTCCCTGTATGGGTCGGAGCGGTTGCCGGAGGTAAATTGGGAGATATATATGCCCGTCATCTTCTTAAAAGAAATGACAAAGGTGAATTGATATTGAAAGACGGCCTTCCTCAAGATAATAATGAAGCGGATTTAAATTATATTTTGTCTCATCCGATAGGAAATATACAACCGGATCTATTGATGTCGGTAACTCCGACCTTTTCTTACAAAGGATTTACGCTGTCAGCAATGTTCGATATGAAATTCGGAGGAGATATCGTCTCTATTTCTGAGGGTATGGCAACAAATGCCGGTACTGCAGAACGCACGGAAAATCGAGGATCGGAAGATAACGGCTGGAAAATTTTATTGCCCGGTGTAAAAGAAGACGGAACTCCTAACGACGTTTGGTGCAATGCTCAGTCTTACTATCAGAAAATAGGTCTTAATAAAACGAACGGAAATGCAGAGGAATTTGTATATGATGCTTCGTATATTAAACTTAAAGAGCTTTCTCTTGGATATAATTTTTCAAGAAAACTGTTGAAGAAGACTCCTTTTACGTCATTACGTTTGTCTTTTGTAGGTCGTAATCTCGGTTTTTTGATGAAACATGCTCCGGGAAATCCCGATGGGGGATATAATACCAGCATGTTCTCTCAAGCAATTGACTTTACGTCAGTACCTTATACTCGTACATTCGGATTCTCTGTCAATATCGGATTTTAATTTATAACAGCCAATATATCATGAAATATAGATCAGTTTTAACCAGAATAATGATTGCCCCTTTATTTTTGGGGTTGGTAACATCTTGTTATGATTTAGGAGAACTCAATGAAAATCCTTATGAGATTAAAGATGCTACTGTAGGAGGAAATGACACAGATACCGGTGATGATGGAACGAAGTATTCCGATATCAATATCGACTTTAAAGTGTCAAAAGAGGATTCGCTCGCATTACAGTCAGAATTGGCTTCTGCAGCTTCGACTTTCCGGAATTTCATTTATGAGGGATATTATAATGATTATCAAATTACGACCAATCTGAGTCATGATATTTATGCTGGTTATGTTGCTAATAACCAGAAAAATCATGCAGGAAATTCTCCTGACTATAATTATACTGACGGTTGGTCGGGCAAACGATGGGAACATTTTTATAATGACCGTAGTAATGAGTATCGTCGTTTATTACGAGCTTTTAAGTTCAATGATGAGCCGGAAAGATACAAGAATGCGTTTTACATGACCCGTATCTATTATGCTTTTCTGGCATTAGCACAGACCGATACTTACGGAGATATGCCGTTTGACGTGTATGTGCGCGCCAGAGTTCCCGAAACCGATAATATTCCGTATAACACGCAAGAACAGGTTTATGATATGATGTTCCGTATGCTGGAGCAAGCTGTGGATAGTATAGATGTGAATGATGCGAATCAGTATTCTTTCGGGACAGAGGATATATGTTATTTCGGGGATGCGAAGAAATGGGTAAGATTTGCCAATACTCTTCGTTTGCGCATGGCATTGCGTATCTCTAATGTCGATCCCGACCGGGCTCGGACCGAAGGTATGGCTGCATTGAATGCAGCGCAAAAAGCGGGGGATACTGAGTTGGGACTTATGATGAGTAACGAGGATAATATGTGTACTGTTCCCAAGTTTGCGCCGAAAGATATGGGTGGCATGGATGAAGGAGGAAGTGAGAATCCGTTGGCGATGTGCAGCGTAGCCTATAACGGAGAGAGTGTTCTTTCATGGGATTTAGAGCAGTTCTATAAAAATTTGAGTGTCGGTGGTGGTGAATATCAAATCCGTACCGGACGTAATAATTATATAACGAAGATTATAGATCCCCGCTGTTTAGTTTGTTGGTATCGTCCGAGTACTATGAATGCGTTGGAAAACGGAGTTGAAGATGATAAAAATGATTTTACCGGATGTAAACGAGGATATCAAGATGTAAACCAAGCTTCGGGAGATTATAGTTTGACTCGTACGAAGATGAATAGGCAGGAATCTAAAATCTTAGATCCTAAATATTGGTTCAATTATGCTCGCCCTACCGTGTGGTTGGGATATGCAGAATCTTTGTTCCTGAAAGCTGAGGCTGTGCTGAGAGGATGGACGGGAGCAGAAATTAATAATAGTGTCGAAGGTTATTTTAAAGCCGGAATACAGGCTTCTATGGATTATTATCAGATTTCACAAGCAGAGGCGACTTCTTATATAAACGGTTTGAAAATATATCAAGAGGGAGAGACAAATCCGTTTTCCGGATCAGATAAGGAGGCTATCCTTGAGCAGATTATTACACAGAAGTGGATGGCTGTTTTCCCGAATGGGAATGAAGGTTGGGCAGATTTCCGTCGTACGGATTATCCTCGTTTGGCAAATCAACTTACCAATAATTCAGGGGGAAGTGTTCCTAACGGAAAACACATCAAACGTCTTTTATATCCGTTAAGTGAAGTGAATAATAAGACGGAACAGAGACCTACTCAAATAGATACAGAAGGAGCACGTTTATGGTGGGATGTCGCCGATACGAATAATGATGCGGGAGAGCGCAATAAACCGAATAATTTTCGGTCGGCTACCTTATCGAAATTGAAATTCTGATGTACCTTGTGATACGGGTGAAAACCATTATTTCTTGTAAAGAAATCTTTTAGATTGGCTTTTAGAAACGGTGGTTTTTGCCTTTGAAGAAATATAATGGCAAAAAAACGTAGGGTACGATAATTTTATAGTGTCATATTAATAGAAGCGTATTTCTACATCTATAGATTTTAGAAAAACACAATAACCTTAATCTTGTAAAACAACTATAATTATGAATCTAAAACAATTACTTGTTTCCGCGACAATGCTTTCTGTGTTTTCGTGGTATTCTCAGGCCCAACAGCCTTATTCGGGATCTTGGCATCCGAAAGATATTAAGGAATGGAGTCCCGAAACCGATCAAGATGCGAAATTCAACCGAAGTACGGTTAAGTTGGCAGAACGTTTCAAAGAACCTTCTTTGATAAAAGCCAACCAGTATCAGTTCTATGAAGGGCAAATCTGCAATTCGACGATTTTGTTTAAGGATTGCGGTGCTTGTCCGTCTCAAGATGCCGAAAATTTTTATCTTTACAATCCTACTTATTGGCAGTATATGGATAAGGTCGTTTATTGGGCAGGATCGGCAGGAGAAGGGATTATATGTCCTCCTTCAGCTCCTATGATCGATATGGCTCACATGAACGGAGTTAAGATTCTCGGTCAGATATTTTTCCCTCCGAGTGCTTATGGCGGAAAATCGGAGTGGCCGCAGGAAATGCTGACATCTAGGGAAGGCGATGGTCGTTTTGTATATGCAAGAAAATTGTATGAGATCGCCAAATATTGTGGTTTTGACGGCTGGTTTATCAATCAGGAAACTCCGGGAGGCGGGGGAACGAGTGATTGGGCTCCGTTTATAAAGGACTTTAATAAATATGCCGATGATGCCGGAGATACGCACATGGAGATACAGTGGTATAACGCCAGTACAAGTTATTCTTCCGAGATAATGAAAACGCACGTGAATACTTCCCAGTTCCTCGAATATGGAAGTGCTTCGAACGGGAGATCTCAAGTGAATCGTCTTGTCGATGAGGGTTTTACAAAGGAACAAGCGTTACAAAAACTGTATTGCGGAGTTCAATGTGTAAGTGGAGGATTGACCGGGACAGGGAGTCAATGGCGTTCTGTGTTCGGTGAAACTGATCACGGCGGATCGTTAGATTTATTCTGCCCAGAAGAACGTATTTGGAAAGATAATATTAAAGATCTTGTAGAGGGTCAACATATCACTACCGGTCCGCAAATGTATGAAGCTCAGAAAAAAACTTTCCGTAATGAAGATATTTTCTGGGTAAATAATGCAGGAGATCCGACGGATGTTTCCGGGCGTAATAGTTGGCCGGGAGCTTCAGGATGTATATTGGAACGGTCGGTGATACAATATAAGCCGTTTGTAACAGCTTTTTCTACAGGATTGGGAAAGCATCGTTTTGTGAATGGAGAAAATCGGGGAACTCAAGATTGGTCTCATCGCGGTATGCAAAATATTATGCCGACATGGCGTTGGTGGATTGAAAATAACGCTACGGACAATTTGAGTATCGATATCGATTGGGATAATGCTTATAATTTTGGTACTAGTTTAAAAGTTACTGGAAAGTTGAGTGCCAATGCAGATCATCTTACCCGTCTTTATAAGACAATGATTTCTGTAGAATCGGGAGATAAATTTCAATTGGTATATCAGACCAATACAGAAAATTCTATCGAAGTGAAGCTCGGAACAACCAGTGCTGTCGATAGCGAGTGGAATGTATTGTCAAATCCTTCGGTTACGACTCAAAACGGTTGGACAGTTGCAGAATATGACCTTTCTGGTTTAGCAGGTAAAACTGTATATATTATAGCTTTGAATTTTAAATCGGCGACAGAGGTCGCTTCTTATACTGCATCGTTGGGTCAATTGGGAATTATTCCGGGAAATTATGCACCTGCGACACCGCAGATTACTAATGTAACTATGCAAAACAGCTTGGGTGAAACCGGTGGCGATTTCCGTATTGTATGGGATGTTGCAGAATCGGAATGGGAAAATCTCGATCATATCGACATTTATTTGCAAACTCCGAGTGAAAAGAAATTGGTCGGTCAGACTCGTGGCGAAGGATTCTATATCCCGAAAATTGAAAGAGAAGGAACTGAACGGTCGGTAAATATTATTCTGAAACCGATTACTAAAGATTTAAAAGAGGGGACAGAAGTCGTTTATGAAGCAAAATACCCGGAACCTACTCCTCCGGTCGTATATTATAAAGTAAGTAATAGTTATCCGTCGGTAAATGATGTCGTAACTATCGAGGCTGTCGCAACCGGAGCCCCTACTTCTTATTCATGGGATTTGCCGGAGGGATTGGAACAAACCTCTATTTCGGAAGATAATAAGACCATAACGGTAAAATGTTTGCAAGAGGGAGAATTTGTCGTAACAGCTCATGTTACTAATGATATAGGAACTACCGATTATTCGGTTATAGCATTGGAAGTGAATCCGGCAGAGACTTTGACAAATGTTGCTTTACATAAAACGATCGACAGTTATAGCGGATCGACAAATGATACCGAATCTCCGAAAAATTTGATTGATGGGGAAACCAAACCGTATAGCACGAGTGCTAAATGGTGTAATATCGCAAATGAAAGTTGGGCGATTATAGATCTTGAGGGTGTATATAAAGTATATAAATTCAAAACTTATGACTGTTTGCATAACGAGAGCGGTTCTAATTTTAATAACTATCGGGTTTATGTTAGTACCGACAAAGTAAACTGGACATTGGTGCTGAATGAAACCGGAGTAGGTGGAGAGACGATAAAAGAAGATTACATCGCACCTACAAAGGCCCGTTATATAAAATTCAATCCGTATGATGATAATTCGATGACGATACGTATCTGGGAATTTGAAGTATATGGTAAAGAAGATAATAATTTGCAGATAGATGTTCCGGCTTCGGTCGAATTGATGAGCGGAGAGAAAAAAACGATAGATGTAACATACGATCTGAACGGAGACGAACGGGCAAGTCAGTTTACTTGTAATGTCGTTTCAGCTAATGAATCTTATGTGAAGATTGGTGAGATCAAAGAAGATATCGATAATAGTAAATTTACAGTCGAACTTATCGGCGGAAATGCTATCGGTGCAACCGAATTGACCGTTACGGTAGATAATGGCGGTGCTTATAAAGAGAGAACGGTAGCGGCTACGGTCGATAATCTTGATGCTAAAAATATTTTGGCCGGACGTACAGCGGAATTGAGATTATACAAATCTGATTATAATGTAGATGCTGAATTCGATAAATTTGAAACCGGAAAATTAACCGATGGTGACAAAGAAACTGAAGGTGCTGATGTCATTGAAACCGAATCATCGTATAAGAATGATGCATGGGCTGTATTCAAAGCCGATGAAACATGGAATGTGGCTAAAGTGAAAGTTTATTTCCCGAATGACAATAAGGGTAATGGCAATACTCAGATTATAAAAAGCGTTACGATCAATGTCGGAACGAATGGAAAGAATTGGACTCCGGTTACTACGATCGAGAACCCTGGAGGTGAAGTCGAATATATATTCCCTGATTATAAAGAATGTTCTTATATCGGATTCGAGTTTGATGTGACTCCGTACCAATATGTTTCTATTGCTGAAATTGAAGCTTTTGAACAGACAAAAGAGGCAATTCCGGTATCAGGACCGATTGCTATCAAATCAGGGTTTAATGCCGATGCTATTGCCGAAGCAAAACCATCGAAAGATTATTCTACAATGCCTTTGGATGATCAAGGATGGGTGTTGTTCAGTGCTGCGGTTCAAGAAGAGGGTTCTATTCCTAATGACGGAGTCGTAATCTCTAATTCGGGCATGAAATATCAGTTCTCCGATTTTACGGCGAATAATGCTGCTATCATGAAAACAAACGGTGCGACTGCTACTCTTGAATTTGTATCTCCACAGCTGGGTGTTGAGAAACTTTATTTGTTGACTATCAGTGCTAATGGCGCTTCTAAAATGGAAGTAAAAGCCAATTATTCAGATGGAACTTCATCTGAAGCACAAACATTTACTGTTGATGACTGGTTTAACACATCTTCAGGACTGGGAGAAGCAGTTTACGGATTGAGTCGTATTATACGTGAATCGAGCGGGTATGAGTTCAAAGCCGATGATATAGATGAGCGTTTACAATTCCGCTTGTTCGAACAAGTGCTTCCGGTGGATGATACGAAAAGTGTAGTTTCCGTTACCGTAACGAGTAAAAAATCCGGTTCTTATCCGACAGTGTTTGCTGTGTCTAAGGAAGGTAAATATGTAGATACGGGATTAAAAGAACAAACTACAGGTAATGTAGAATTGAAAGTTTACCCGAATCCGGTAAATCCGAACGGTACTTTAACTGTCGAAACTGAGTCGAATGCAACTATTTCGTTAATTACTTTACAAGGAGCTTTAATCCGTCAGATAAAGGCCGAAGGAAATGTTTCCCAATTATCTGTAGATAATTTGTCTGCCGGTACTTATATTCTGCTTGTTAAAGGAGAAAATGGAGTGAAAGCAACTAAAGTTGTAGTTCGTTGATCGAAAATAGGTTTTGATTTTTAGGATAAGCGGGTATTTTGACCTCATGGGAGTTGAAATGCCCGCTTTTCTTTTACCTTAAAAAAATAGAATCATGAAAAAATTATTTTTATTGTTATCTCTTTTCTCTTTATTTTCTGCTTCAGCCCAACAGCCGGATAATTATAAACCCGATAATGTCGATGTCCCTTTTACCGAGACGAATTTGCCGATTGTGTTCTTAAATGTCGGGGGACGTCAAATAGACCGGGAAGAGAGAATTACTGCTCGTATGAAGATTATTTATAACGGGGAGGGAAAACCGAATTATGCCGATACCCTTGCGCATCCCGACCAGAAAGTCGATTATGAAGGTTATATCGGTTTGAAATATCGGGGTAATTCCTCATTTACGAATTCAGATAAAAAGCCGTACGCCGTGCGCCCGTTAGACAAACCATTGGAAGAAGGGGGTAAAAAACAGAAAGTCTCTATACTGGGGATGGGAAAGGATAATGATTGGGCTTTATTAGCTCCTTATTCGGACCGAAGTTTGATAAGGGATGTTTTTTCTTTTACTTTAGCCCGACCTTTTTTTGAATTCGTTCCTTCGGGGAAACATTGTGAACTTGTTTTGGACGGGACATATTATGGAGTATATATTTTTTCAGAAAGAGTCAGAAAAGGGAAGTACCGTCTGGATTTGCCTGATCCGGGAGATTCGGGGGATGAACTGACCGGAGGGTATCATCTTGAAGTGGATCGTGATGACGAAACGGTTTATACTTCGAAGCACACTCCTGTTTATTCTGACGGAACACCTATTTTTGGAAAAAAAATATCGTTCCAATATACCGCTCCGGAATATGACGAGCTTACAGAGGCTCAGAAAAATTATATTCATAGTTATATCGATGCTTTTGAAAATTCTTTAGCTTCTGATGATTATACCGATCCGAAAACAGGTTACCGCAAATATATTGATGTGACGTCATTTATCGATTATATGCTTTCGACCGAATTTGCTCATAATGTAGATGGGTATAGACTAAGTACGAATTTATATAAATATAGAGATAGTAAGGATTCCCGATTTAAGACGTCTCTTTGGGATATGAACTTGGGTTTTGGGAATGCAGATTATTATGACGGTTGGAGGAATGATACTTGGGCTTACGATTTTAATGACGCCGTAAAAGGGAACGATAATCAACTCGTCCCTTTTTGGTGGTATCGTCTGTTGAGCGATCCTGTTTTTGTACAAGAGGTGAAAGCCCGGTGGAAAGAGTATCGGGAAACGGTTTATTCTGATGAAAATATTACTGCAACTCTTGATTCTCTTGTAAATCTGTTGAATGAAAACGGGGCACAACAGCGTAATTTCCAAGCATGGCCGCGTTGGGGAAAGTATGTCTGGCCAGTAAAATATGTAGCTGAGTCTTATGAGGATGAGATTGCCTATTTGCGAGGGTGGATCAAAGATCGTTTGATTTTTATGGATAAAGAGTTGCTGGGTATAGAACCTCCTAAGCCTGAGGTTACGCCATTAGATATCGTGTCGGGATTTAATGCAGATGTTATAGCGGAAAAGAAACCTGCTGTTAATCATTCTACGATGACTTTGGATGACCAAGGATGGGTATTATTCGGACCGGAAGTTCAGGAAAACGGTTCTTTGCCGACTGACGGGGTTATTATATCGAATTCGGGAATCGAATATCGATTATCGGCTTATGATGGGAAAAATGCTGCTGTTTTAAAGTCTCGTAATGCTTCTGCAACTCTTCAATTTTCTACACCTCAAAAAACTTCGAAATTGTATTTGTTGACGATTAGTGCAAATGGGGAGTCTTCTATGTCTGTGACAGTCAATTATACAGACGGAACTTCTGTATCGAAGAGCGTTTCGATCGAAGATTGGTTTAGTGCATCTTCAGGACAAGGAGAGGCTGTTTATGGATTAGGCCGTATTATATGTGAAGATAACGGCTCGCAGTTTAAAGCGGATGATATAGATGAGCGTTTACAATTCCGTTTGTTCGAGAATGAAATAGAAACAGACGATAACAAATTGATATCATCGGTAACGGTTTTGAATAATCTGTCCGGTAAATATCCGACTGTACTTGCTGTTACGAAAGACGGGCATGATGTGCCGGAAGGAGGAATCGATCCTTCTTTTAGAAATGTAGCTGTCCGTGTTTATCCTAATCCGGTAAAAGACCAAAGAATTTTGAATATCGATGGAGTCGGTAATGCTTATGTTGAATTAGTTAGTATGCAAGGTCTGGTCGTTCGTAAGATGTTTATAAATTCCGAAAGTGAGAAAATTACTTTGAATGATCTGGCTACGGGGATGTATTTACTGACCATAAGTAATCATACAGACCGGATTACTTACAAAATATGTATTGAATAAGGTTAATGGATAAGAATAGGAGAATGTTGTTTTATAAAGACCTTTCTCCTATTTTTGTCTTATGTTCGAATTTTACACGGGTCAGGTTCTTAAAAAAAATTACTTTTTGTGTAGGTGAAAATCTTTAGAATGTACGTTTATTTAATAAGGATAAATACCAAGAAAAATGAGAAAGAAGTTATATTGTTGTACTGTTGCGATTCTGTTTTTATTAACAGGGTGTCGGAGCTCGCTGCAAGAGCGGGTCTTGTCTCCTGACGGGCGTATTGAGGTCGTTTTGAATAATCCGGATGGTGGAAATCTTAGTTACTCGGTGAATGTAGAAGGAGAGAGTTTCATAAGGGATTCCCGTTTGGGTTTTATTTTTAAAGATTCCCTTGTATCAGAATCGTTTAGAATAAGTAAGACCGAATTTTCTTCGAAAGATGAAGTCTGGACTCAACCGTGGGGAGAAAATAAAAAGAACAGAAATCATTATAACGAGATGTCTGTTTGTCTGGAGAATAAAGAAGATGTTTCTTTAGTGCTTCGTTTCAGAGTCTTTGATGACGGTATCGGATTCAGATATGAGTATGAGTATCCTGACAGGGATTCTTTAATCGTTATGGATGAACTGACCGAATTCGATTTCGCACAGGATGGTCGGTCTTGGTCGATTCCTGCAAATTTCGAGACTTACGAATTGTTATATATTTCACAAAAAATCAGTGAAGTGGAGACCGCTAATACTCCGATTACTTTTAGGACGGATAACGGTATCTATGCAAGCATTCATGAGGCTGCGTTATATGATTTCCCGGAAATGACATTAAAAAAATCCGGAGAGCGAAAGTTCAAATCCGAGTTAGCTCCTTTGCCCGATGGCACAAAGGCTCATGTCCCGGGTACATTTAAAACGGCATGGCGTACGATTCAGATTGCTCCTAAGGCAGTAGGCTTGATAAACTCTTCTCTTATTTTGAATTTGAACGATCCTTGTGTACTTGATTCTACAGACTGGATAAAACCGATGAAGTATGTCGGTGTCTGGTGGGGGATGCATCTCGGTGTCGAGTCTTGGGTTATTAACGACCGTCATGGTGCGACAACGGAGAATGCTAAACGTTATATAGATTTTGCGGCAGCCCATAATATTGAAGGTGTTTTATTTGAAGGTTGGAATGAGGGCTGGGAAAGCTGGGGCGGCCGTCAGAATTTCGACTATACGAAGCCTTATGCCGATTTCGATATGGATGAAATTGCAGCTTATGCGCAGGAAAAAGGAGTTCGTATTATCGGACATCATGAAACCGGAGGAAATGTCCCGAATTATGAAAAGCAGTTGGATAAGGCGTTGCGTTGGTATGTCGATTATGGAGTGCACGATCTGAAAACCGGTTATGCCGGAGCTATGCCCGGAGGGTATTGGCATCACAGCCAATATGGTGTTCGGCATTACCAGAAGGTAGTAGAAACAGCGGCAAAATATAAAATGACCGTAAATGCACATGAACCGATAAAGGATACCGGTATTCGTCGGACATGGCCGAATATGATGTCTCGAGAAGGAGCTCGAGGTATGGAATGGAATGCATGGAGTGAAGGAAATCCGCCTTCTCATCATGAAATATTGCCTTTTACTCGGTTGTTGGGTGGTCCTATGGATTATACTCCGGGAACATTCGATATCTTATTCGAGAAAACCCGTAATTCTCCGTTACGTAAAAAATGGAACGACTTGGATAAAGGGAATAGTCGGGTAAACACGACTCTTGCTAAACAAATTGCGAATTGGGTAATTTTGTACAGTCCGTTGCAGATGGCTTCGGATATGATCGAAAATTATGAAAACCATCCGGCATTTCAGTTCTTCATTGATTTTGATGCCGATTGCGACCGTTCTGAAGCCTTAATAGGCGAACCGGGAGAGTATATTGCGGTTGTGCGTCAAGCCGGTGATCGGTTTTATCTTGGAGCAACGACGAATGAAAATAGCCGTGTGATAGATATCCCTTTAAGCTTTTTAAATCCCGATACGAAATATTCTGCGGATATTTATGCTGACGGGGATAATGCCCATTGGAAAGATAATCCTACGGATTATAAAATAGAACATAAAATCGTGACTTCTGCCGATACGTTGCATATGAAATTGGCTGACGGAGGTGGACAGGCTGTTTATTTCCGACCTGAATGAAGAATGGTATTAAAATGCGGGATACTGCCATAAATTGGGGTATCCCGTATTTTTTGTATGTTAATCGATTCCGTACATATCGTTTTGGCACTTGATACCTTTTGTCGGTATCTCTATGATTCTTTTTCGTATCCGGTCAAATCTCCAAGCTTGTTTTACCGTGTCGAATATCTCGGTATCGATCCAATCTATATTATCCGGCAGAAGAACGATTAGCTCGTTGTCTATTCGACCGTTCAACATTACATTTCCCGTCCATCCGATATTCAGCTCTGTTCCTTGCAACTGAAGCGTGTCGAGAAGTTTCCATAGGGGCATACCGCTGTTATTTCTTGCAGAGAGCTCATCGAATAGCAAATATGTGATCTTTTTTTCGTCGCTTTGCAGTACATGTACCCCGTAATCATCCGAAATTAACGCCCCTCCGAAATCGGTACAACCTTGAAATTCGGGAAGATCTAAAGCATTGCTGTACATATCCGAAGGCTTGACGGAGTCGGGTACTTGCTTTGTCTCAATGATAACGGCAGGGAGGGTTTTATTTCCTTGACTGACCTCTTCACTGGGGGTTTTAGGAGAATTACATCCCAAAAGAGGGAAAATTACTACAAAGGAAAAAAGATGCCTTTTCATAATTCGTAATGAATCATTTTATTTAATTAAAAGCTTGTTTAAATTTTCCGATCAAGGAGGCGATCATGTCGATCCATTATCTTCCTCTTGTGAAATACATAATAGTATCTTCAAGAAAATCGTTCAAAATAAACTCTCCAAAATTTAAACAGGCTCTAAAGCTCTTTAACTAAAATCTTGAAGTTGTTACCATTGCTTCAAGATCGATTTTGGGCTACAAAAGTAGTAAAAAGCTTTATTGTATATATCTGTCGGAGAGATATTTTTTTTGTTAAATATCGTGGGGGAATTATCTTTTGATTTTTGATTTGTTATTTTGAGAGTCTGTTAAATTTCCCCAATAAAAAATATCATCCGGACGTTTTCCCCCTTTCCTTTCGGTCTATAACGATGTTGACGGCATCGGTATGGTTTTTCTATCGAGAGAAAAACCGCCTGTTCATGTGGATCTCTCTCAAACTTTACCCGAGCAAAATTTAGATAGGGTCTAAAAAAGCTTCATTATTTTTTTGTATGTTTGTTACATGGAATTTAGAACGATCGTACCTTGTGAAAAATTGCAACATCAGATCTCTCATCGGGATAAAATTTTGTTGTTGGGTTCTTGTTTTGCCGAGAATATAGGGCATTTATTGGTTGCCCATAAATTTAATGTAAAAATTAATCCTACGGGTATTTTATATAACCCTGTTTCCATTGCAGATGCTTTGCAAATGATGTCGGATGGTTATCGATATACGGTGAATGATATTTTTCGGGATGGTAATCTTTGGCACAGTTTTCGGCATCATTCCCGGTTTTCGCATACAGATCCGGAACTGTGTATCGACGGAATTAATCGGGAGTCGGAGGCTGGAGCGGAACAACTGCATCGGGCGTCTTGGCTGTTGGTGACTTTCGGTACGGCATACGTCTATTCTTTGCGGGAGACCGGAAAGGTGGTTGCTAATTGTCATAAATTGCCGGCTTCGTTGTTCGATCGTCGTCGTGTCGGAGTCGATGAGATGCTTCGGGGATGGATACCTCTGATAGAACGTTTGTCAGATTCGAATCCCGAATTAAGAGTTATGTTTACGGTCAGCCCGATCCGTCATTTAAGAGACGGTGCGCATGAAAACCAACTTAGTAAGTCTGTCTTGCTTTTATTCGTGGACGAGTTATGTCGGATGTATCCTGATAGGTGTATCTATTTCCCTTCTTATGAGATCGTTATGGACGAGCTGAGGGATTACCGTTTTTATGATGCCGGAATGACACATCCGAATGAGCAGGCGATAATGTATATTTGGGAGCGTTTTTCCGAAGCGTGTTTCTCTGAAGAGACCCGGACCTTGAACCGGGAGTGGGAACGCCTTGAAAAAGCGTTGAATCATCGCCCTCTTACTCCGGATAAAGAAGTATTCCGGGATTTCACTGTGCAAAATTTGTTTAAACTGAAAAAAATCCGGGAAAAATATTCTTACTTTGATCTTTCGAAAGAGATAGATTCTCTGGAGTTGTTTTTAAAAACATTATAACCGGATGAATTATAAAATAACAGATATCGTTTGCATTTTACAGGCAAAGTGCGATATAGTACATGAGTGTACGGTATCGGATTTATTAACGGATAGTCGTTCTTTGACTTTTCCCGAAAAGACCCTTTTTTTTGCATTGGTGACAAAACGGAACGATGCTCATCGATATATAGGAGACTTGTATAGAAAAGGTGTCCGTAATTTTGTAGTGAGTTCTTTACCGGAAGACCGGAAGCAGATGGCGGATGCCAATTTCCTTTTAGTAAAAGATACCTTGTCTGCTTTGCAAAGTCTTGCGGCTGCACATCGAAAACGTTTCAAGATTCCGGTGATAGGAGTGGCTGGAAGTAATGGGAAAACCGTAGTAAAAGAATGGCTTTACCAGTTATTGCATGAGGATTATAATATGGTGCGCTCTCCGCGTAGTTATAATTCGCAGATCGGAGTTCCGCTTTCTGTTTGGGAGATCGATGAGAATACCGAGCTTGCCGTTATCGAAGCCGGGATCTCCAAGCCCGGAGAAATGGATAAGCTGGAAGCGATAATAAAACCGACATTCGGTATTTTGACTTATTTAGGAGATGCCCATCAGGAGGGTTTTTCTTCGATGCAGGAGAAATGTATCGAGAAACTTTCTCTTTTTACGCATTCCGAATCGGTTATCTATGATGGAGATGATCCACTGATTGTAGATTCTGCCGAAAAAATGTGTATGGGAACACGAGAGATAGCCTGGTCGAGAAAAGACAAGGACAGGGCTTTGTATATTTCTAAAATTGTAAAAGGAGAAGATTCGACCCGTATCGATTATGATTATTTGCGTTTTTCTTCTTCATTTACGATTCCCTTTGTAGAAGATGCATCGATAGAAGATGCGATACATTGTTTGGCGGTTATGCTCTACTTGGGTAAAACCGGAGAAGAAATCGCAGCTCGCATGTGTAAGCTTGAACCTGTCGCTATGCGTATGGAGGTAAAAGAGGGTCGTAACGGTTGTCTTATAATTAATGATTCGTATAATTCGGACATCAATTCTTTAGATATCGCCCTTGATTTTCAGAACAGGCGTTCGGCGGCACGGGGAATGAGGCGTACGTTGATATTGTCGGATATATTGCAATCGGGAATGTCGCCCGATGAGTTGTATCGGCGTGTTGCCGAGCTTGTCGTTCATAAGAAGATCGACAGGTTTATAGGGATAGGCCGTGAGCTTTTGTCATATAAATCCCTTTTCCCTATGGAAGCGGAATTTTATTCTACTACGGGGGAATTTTTGTCATCAGGGGCAGCAGAATGTTTCTCGAATGAGCTTATCTTGATCAAGGGTTCTCGAAATTATCATTTTGAAGAAATTTCGGAAGCTTTGGAATTGAAGCAGCATGAAACGATTTTGGAGGTAAATCTGGATGCAATTATAGATAATTATAATTATTATAAACAAAAGCTGAAACCTGAAACTAAAATTATTTGTATGGTGAAAGCTTTCGGTTATGGAGCCGGTTCGTATGAATTAGCTAAAACTTTGCAAGACCGGGGATGCGATTATCTGGCTGTGGCTGTGGCGGACGAAGGAGCTGAGTTGAGGAAAGCCGGTATAACGATGCCGATTATGGTTATGAATCCTGAGATGAATAGTTTCCGTACATTGTTCCGATATTCTCTTGAACCGGAAGTTTATAGTTTTAAATTATTGGATGCTTTAGTTTATGAAGCGGAAAAACAGGGAATTATGCGTTATCCGATACATGTCAAGATAGATTCGGGAATGCATAGGCTCGGATTTACATTAGAAGATATGCCTCGTTTGTCGGAGCGGTTGAAGTCTCAAACGGCAGTGATGGCACGATCTGTATTTTCTCATTTTGCCGGAAGCGACGAACCTCGTTTCGATGCTTTTTCACGTCAGCAGATCGCTTTGTTTAAGGAGTGTGCCGTTGCGGTGCAATCTGCTACTCCTCAACCGGTAATGCGACATATTCTGAACACTTCCGGAATTACCCGGTTTACCGAAGAGCAGATGGAGGCTGTTCGTTTGGGGATAGGTCTTTACGGCATTTCGGCTTGCGGGATGGATACGGACTTGCGTACTGTCTCGACATTGAAAACTACGATTTTACAAATTAAAGAACTGGATGAGGATCAGACGGTAGGATATAGTCGACGTGGAGTACTTACACGTCGTTCTCGGATTGCCGCTATTCCTATCGGTTATGCAGACGGATTGAATCGGCATTTGGGCAATCGAAAAGGGGCTGTTGTCGTTAATGGGAAGAGAGCGCCGATTGTCGGGAATATATGTATGGATGTTTGTATGATCGATGTTACGGATATCGATTGCAAGGAAGGAGATCGTGTGGAGGTATTCGGGGAACAGTTACCGGTAACGGAAGTTGCGGAATGGCTGCAAACGATTCCGTATGAAATATTGACCTCGGTTTCTTCCCGAGTGAAGAGGGTATATTATAGAGAATAAAATATATACTTTTGTGCTATATCATGTTGTAAATAGGTTTTTGGTTGTCTGTTTGGCGATCGTATTGGAATAGTTATGTATACTTTCTTTTGAAAATCAGGACACAGAAACAGTCGGGATGCATTGCCAGGTATATTCCTGACTAATGTTCGCCATTGATAAATAAAGGTATCATATCGTAATTATATATAGAATAAAAAAATAATTATGCATTTATGTAATTTAGAGAATAATGTAATATGAAATCCATTTGCAAATTTTACCAAATGATAAAAGGCTTTTTTTGCCTTCTTTTACTATTTAATGTTTGCTTGTCTTCTTGTGACGATGATAATCTGCTGGGCGAAACTACGCTGGATAGGGGTATCGAATTCTACTTCGATATGCCGAAGACCCGTGCTATTGTCGATGAGGAGACGGGAACGGGGTTCTTTGAGGACAATGACGAGGTGGGATTATACGCTGATGAAAACGGTAGCCATCGTTACCATCGACTCACTTTACAGGGAGGACACTGGCTACCTTTTCTCAAACCCTCGGATTTGGGCAAGAGTAAGGTCACGCTTACAGCTTTTTATCCAGCTCCGGAAAATCCTGTTGAACCGGAGTTACACGTCATTACCTGTGCAGTGCAGACTGATCAAAGCAGTGAGAAAGGTTATCTATCGTCGGACTTACTCGGTGCACAACATGAAATGACAATGGATAATCCCGATAAAGAAATTTCCATGACGTTCCGTCACCTGATGCACCGATTGAACATTTCTCTTACCGGACTTGATACAAATGCTCCTGATTTTGCCATAGAAGTGTACGGTCGCACGCAAGGTTTGTTCGACATTTCTGCCAAAGGCTCACTGCAACCGGACGAGGATTCACCGGAGGAATGGATTATTCCGCACAAGATGGGTAACGGCTCATACGTTGTACTGTTTGCACCGCAGCCCGTTGACATCGGAGAGGATCGAATACGCATCGTGTGTAACGGTAAGACATATAATTACAAATTCTCGGATGGTATAGTGGGTGATTCGCAGAATTTAGAATCGGGAAAAGAAACCAACGTTCAACTTCGGTTTACAGAAGAAGCTGGTGAACCTTCAGATGAGGAATTTGCAGGTAAGAAGCTTTGGTTGTGGGGTGTTGAAAGAGAAGGACATCCCCTGCCGGTTTTCGATGAAAACACTGCGGAGTATGCTTTCGTTGGGACTCCTGAGAAATTTCCTGTCGGAAAATGGTTTCATGTTTTTCCCGATGACCTTTCTACCTGTTACCTATCGTGGCAAGAAGATTATGGTTGGTACGACTGTGACAAATTTAATCCGGAAGCGGGAGAAGATCATGAGGGTCCGAAAGACGGACACATGTGCTGGGCAGCTTCTGCTTCTAATAGCCTGCATTGGTGGATGTACCACAACCGTGATTATATAGAAGAATACGACAAAATGTACCCGGAAGAGGACGAGCTCATGTCCTCTTTTATCAGACCCTCTTATGAGTTTAACGGTGTGCTGGGAGAGGATGTATTCACTTTTTTCCGAGAAACTTGTCGGGACGAAGCAGGCTATGCTTCTTTCGGTATCAATTGGTTCATTACGGGGTATGGCTACAATATACCTTATAAAGATAAGAACGTTGCCGATAATTTTAAGGGTTTCTTCCGGCATGCATTCAGCAAAGATGATGTGATAGCTACTACTGAAAAACCCCTTACGAAGGAGAAGTTCAACGATGTTATCAAGGATGCGTTCAAGAACAATCGATCGCTGACGTTTAGTGTGTACAGCATGGGCGGACACGCTATGACTATTTGGGGAGCGGAGTTTGATGAGAAAGGCATCGTTTCTGCCCTTTACTATGTTGACAACAACGATTATTATAATTTTGAAGTTTCTGGCAGTAGTACGCCTTATCAGCATCATCGTTGTATCCGTAAGATTGTTCGCTATCAGGATGACATTTATATGCCTATTCTTTTGGGCGCTGGTACAGTGGCTATCACTGACTTGGGACAGGTTGACCTGCGCCGCGACATATGGGAGAAGTGGAAACAGAGCTTAAATAAATAATTGTAAAATGAACAAAATATGAAGAAACTTTTTTTCTTTTTAGCGGTTTTAGCCATCTTGAGTGGTTGCGATCACAGTAATGAACAAACTTTAACTGTTGGGACGAGACGTATCGATCTCCGTCCGGGCATTGAAGCTCTCACGCGTAGTCCTCACTTGGAAGCAGATGGTTCCGGCATGTTTACTGATGGTGATGTGTTCTTGCTCACCGTTTCAGTCAGTGATACTTATACCCAAATGAAGGATTATATGATGCCCTCTACCATTCTTAACTGGGAAGACCTCAAATTGCCCGATGGTACGGAAGAAGTTTGTTTTGCAGGTTGCTATCCCAAGTATGATGAGGAAATGGGAAATAATACTTTCGTATTCAATGTGAACCATGCCGAAGGCGAGAAAAAGGACCTGTTGCTGGCTCCCGCTGTCAGGGTCGAGGCGGGCAGTACTTCTCCCATTAGCTTGCCGTTCTACCACGCTATGCATAATCTCGTTATCAAGTATAAATCTACTGATTATACCGATGAGGAATTAAAATCCATTCAAACCACACTTAATGGTATCGCTGAGTGCAAGATAAATTTGGTCGCAGGAGAGGTTATTGATATTGACCTTTTACCCGAAAGCTATATTCCGCAGATTGGCAAGGAAATTTCTACGCTGGTTGTTCCTCAAGCAAAAAGTTCTGTTTCTTTGCAAGTCAGCATCGGTGGAAAGACTCATATATATGAACTTGCAGATCTACCTGAAACGACTGATAAAGGACAGAATATCGTCCGTCTGGAAGGTGGCAAGCAACTGGAAGTGGTACTTACCGTCAACAAGAACGGCATTACTCTCAGTGGTATCACCATTCAGGGCTGGGAAACGCAAGGTAGTGTGTCGGACGACATCACAATCGAATGATTATAATGAAAATTACTTGATCCATAAGGAATTTCCCTTCTCAATAGGCTGTTCCCGAAAATATCTTTTTAAACTGAGAGGAATAGTAAGTAAAGGAGTATCCGATTTTTAGGACACTCCTTTTTTGATGTAGAATAGAGCATTAAAGGTACTTGTAACTCAATTGTCTTTTTTCTAAAAATCTACACTTTGAATTAAAAAATCCGGGATTTTATTCTTCAAATGTTTTTTTCCTTCTTAAGAAATAATCTACGGTAATATTTCGGTCTGTTTCAGGAAAACTTTTAAGCAGGTTGGTTTTCGGTTGGGAGTTATACCGTTTTTTCATTTTTCGGTAGTCTATATGAGCCTTCCATACGGCTTTTACGTTTCCCCACTCTCCCGATAAAAGGAATTTTCCCATTGCTGCCGTATCCATAAGTCTGCGAGTAAACAATAAAGATCTTCCTTCTTTGAGAGGAAGATTTTTATAAAGCATTAATAGATTGTTCCTGAAATTGAGATATGTCTTTCGGGGATTCGAGGCGTTAAGTGTCCCTCCTCCCAAATGGTAAACGGTACTTTGCGGAATAATAACAATTCGTTTGCCCATAAGGTGCACTCTCCAGCAAAGATCGATCTCTTCCATGTGCGCGAAAAAATCGGCATCGAGACCTCCGGCATTCAAATATTCTGTCCTCCGGATAAATAGGCATGCTCCGGTAGCCCAGAATATATCGGTTATCGAATCGTATTGTCCGTAGTCTTTTTCTATCGTGTCGAATATCCTGCCTCGGCAGAAAGCGTAGCCGTACCGGTCAAGGAATCCTCCGGCCGCACCGGCATATTCAAAATAATCTTTTTGCCGGTATGCTTTCAGTTTCGGCTGGCAGGCAGCAACGTCTGTATTTTTGTCACAGTATTCGACGAGCGGTTCTATCCATGCAGGAGTGGCTTCTACGTCCGAGTTCAGTAATACTACGTATTCGTATTCGAGAGCTTTGATAGCTCTGTTATAACCGTCGGCATATCCGTAATTTTTCGAGAATGCCATAATTTTTACTTCAGGATGATTTTCCTGTATCCATACGATGGAATTATCTTCAGATCCATTGTCTGCAATGATAATGTCCGCCAATTCGGGATTCGTATATCGGCATACGGACGGGAGGAACTTTTTCAAGAGTTCCAACCCGTTCCAATTCAATATGATAACTGCAACTTTTTTCAAAAGAGAAATTTTTATAAGTTTGATAAATCGATTATCAGGAGTGTTTATGTTTCCAACGGTTATGAGTCCATAACCAATATTCCGGTGCACGAAGAATCGTTGTTTCCATCATTCTTATGTATTTGTCCGTGATTTCGAACTCTTCGGTCTCTTTTGGATTTTGGGTTATTTCCCGGATTGTTACGGAATAATATCCTCTTTTTATTTTTTCGACATCGAAATAAAAAACAGAAAATCCGACTTTATGGGCTATTTTCTCGACTCCGGTAAATACGGGGGTATCATGGTTCAAAAAATATACCCAATGGTGTATATTTGCCGGAGAAGGAGTCTGGTCTGCCATAAATCCGGTGATGGACGGTTTCCCTGAAGATTTGTAGCGCAAGATACTTCTTAGGGTGTCTTGTTTGGCAATACATTCGGAATGGTATCTTCCTCGAAGTTTGAGAAAGAAACGGTCGAACCACTTATTTTTCAGAGGTCGATATATCTGAGCGAAAATTACGCTCTCTTTACGCATCCAAAGAGTGACGGACGGGACAAATTCCCAATTGCCGTAATGTCCGAGCAGCATCAGGCATGAACCTCCGTTGTCGACAATATCTTGTAAAGCTTCTGTGTTATAGAACTTAACTCTTTGTCGGGTCTCTTTGTCGGAGATATGGAGTAATTTGATTGTTTCTACGATATAATCGCAAAAATGATGATAAAAAGCTTTTTCCATCCGACGGATTTCTTTTTCGCTTTTTTCAGGAAATGAATCTTTCATGTTTTGATATACCAATTTTCTCCGGTAACGTACTATGTAGAACATCGGAAAGAATAGGATATCGGATAATATGTACAGCACTTTCAGCGGCAGCAGAGCATGTAGCCAGAAATAGAAATAAAGCGGAAAATAGAGGATATTTTCGGATGTTTCTTTTTTCATATTTACGGGTTTATTCGATAATTCGTGTTACGGTAAGAGCATCTCCTGCTTCATTAAAGTCTCCTAATAATATCTTGCATGTCGTATTTACTCTGTTTTTCTCGTAAGGCATCTCGACACGGATATAGTTATCTGTAAATCCGTGCATGGGAGCACCCTTCTTCGGATGTTCGAACAGGACGGATCTTGTTTGTCCAATTTGGGATGAATAGAACTCGTGAGTCTTTTTTTCGGAGATATCGAGCATCTTTTTGCATCGTTCGTGTTTCTCTTGAGGATTTACTACATGATCGATCTTAAGAGCTTGTGTATTGGGGCGTTCCGAATAGGTAAATACGTGTAATTGCGAAATGTCGAGTCCGGAGACAAACCGAGCGGCATCATTAAAAAATTGTTCGGTTTCGCCTCTTACTCCGACAATAAGATCGACACCTATAAATGCGTCGGGCATTACGGATTTGATTTTTTGTATTTTAGACTTGAATAGTGCGGTATCGTATCGGCGGTGCATCAGTTTTAGTACTTCGTCGCTTCCCGATTGCAACGGTATATGGAAGTGGGGTGCAAAACGGCGGGACGTTGCGACATAATTGATGATTTCGTCGGTAAGTAAATTGGGTTCTATGGAAGAAATCCGATAACGTTCTATTCCTTCCACACGGTCTAAGGCTTTTACCAGATCGAAAAACGATTCTCCGGTCGATTTACCAAAATCCCCGATATTGACTCCGGTGAGAACAATCTCTTTCCCTCCCGATGCAGCGACGTTTTCAGCCTGTTTTACCATTTCTGCAATCGATCCGTTTCTGCTTCTGCCTCTTGCAAAAGGAATGGTGCAATAGGTACAGTAATAGTCGCAACCATCCTGTACTTTCAAAAAATAGCGGGTTCGGTCTCCTCGAGAACAAGAAGGACTGAAAGTCCGGATATTTTGACTTTGCGTGGTAATGATCGTTCCGTTTCCCTTTTGTTTATGCAGATCATCCAGATAATCTAATATATTCAGTTTTTGTTCTGCACCGAGAACCAGATCTACATTGGGAATATGTGCTATTTCTTCGGGCTTCAGTTGGGCATAACATCCGGTCACTACTATAAATGCTCCTGGGTTTTGTCGGGAGATTTTTCGAATGGTTTGCCGGCATTTTTTGTCGGCTAATTCTGTTACCGAACAGGTGTTGATAATACAGATGTCTGCTTTTTCTCCATTTCTGGCTTTGCGGATTCCTCGTTCTTCCAGAATCTTTCCGATTGTAGAAGTCTCTGCAAAGTTGAGTTTGCATCCTAAAGTATAATAGGCAGCTATTTTGTTTTCAAAAATTGTATGATCGATCATTAATGAGTTGTATTCATATTAAAACAGGACAAAGTTAGTCATTTTAAGGTAAAAAGCGTCGGTACTGTAACATTCCTTAGCTATATTATGAAGTGAAAACCAACTATTCATTATAAATTTGCAATTCGATATAACTTAATTTGCCATGATCGAGGAAAATTTTATTAAGATCTATGAGAAAAGTTTTAGGGAAAATTGGGATCTTCCTGCATTGACCGATTATAATACGAGAGAGACTTTTACTTATGGAGAAGTTGCAGAGCAGATAGCACGTTTGCATCTGTTATTTAAATATTGTCAGATTAGACGTGGGGACAAGATTGCTCTTGTCGGTCGTAATACTCCCCGATGGTGTATAGCTTTTATGGCTGCGGTTTCTTATGGAGCGATTATTGTTCCGATATTGCAGGATTTTAATGCAAATGATGTTCAGCATATTGTTAATCATTCGGATTCAGTTTTGCTTTTTGCCGGAGATTTGATTTGGGAAAATCTCGAAGTGGATAAACTGAGCCAATTGCGTGCGACTATTTCTTTGGTGGATTATACTTGTCTTGATCAGCGGGACGGAGAGTGTATTACTCAATGTTTGGGAGATATGGATAAATTGTTTAAAAAAGCATATCCTAACGGCTTTACAAGAGGAGATATTCGTTTTGCCGAGTTGGCTAATGACAAAGTAATCTTGATTAATTATACTTCAGGAACGACCGGTTTTAGTAAAGGGGTAATGCTTACGGGGAACAGTCTCGGAGGAAATGTGTGTTTCGGAATATCTTCTAAACTTCATTTTTCAGGAAGTAAATGTCTTTCATTTTTACCTTTGGCACATGCTTACGGGTGCGCTTTCGACTTGTTAGTACCTTTGGCTGTCGGGACACATATTACATTATTGGGGAAAATTCCTTCGCCTAAAATATTGTTGAAAGCATTGGAGGAGGTGAAACCTAATTTGATTATTTGCGTACCTTTGATATTAGAAAAGATATATCGGAAACAGATATTGCCGATGCTGAATAAACGTCCGTTGAAATGGGCTCTTAATGTTCCGTTGCTCGACTCCCGTATTTATGGGCAGGTACGAAAAAAATTGGTAGATGCTTTCGGTGGACGTTTTGAGCAGGTAATTGTCGGAGGCGCTCCTTTAAATGCCGAAGTCGAGGCTTTTCTGCATCGTATTAAATTTCCGTTTACTGTCGGTTATGGAATGACAGAATGCGGTCCTTTGATCAGTTATACTCATCATTCTGAATTTATACCACGTTCTTCCGGGCGAATTCTTGAAGGGTATATGCAAGTGAAGATCGACTCTTCTGATCCTGAGTTGATTCCGGGAGAAATTTGTGTACGAGGCGAGAACGTAATGGCCGGTTACTATAAGAACCGGGAAGCGACTGAAAAGGTGATCGATAAGGATGGTTGGTTGCATACCGGTGATATGGGTACGGTGAATAATGATGATACCATATTTATAAAGGGGCGTTACAAAACGATGATTTTAGGGGCGAACGGACAGAATATTTATCCGGAGGAGATCGAGTCGAAATTGAATAATATGCCGTTTATAATGGAGAGCCTTGTTATTGAAAAGGATGGACGTTTGGTCGCTTTGGTATATCCTGACTATGAAGCTGTTGATGATTATGGAATTGCGAATGAAGATTTACCGGTGGCAATGGAGGAAATTCGGAAAAATTTAAATAAGGAGGTTGCTCCGTATGAACAAATCGCTAAAATACATCTTTATCCGACTGAATTTGAAAAGACGCCAAAACGGAGTATAAAACGGTATCTTTATACAAATTTTTCTCCGATATAGTATTTTTGAAGAAAAAAGTTGACTTTTTTGAAAAAAAATGAGTTCTGGTGATACAACATTAAAAAATAATCTATACCTTTGAACCGTTTTTGAAGCAATAATTTATTGTTTTATATTTAATTTAAAGAAAATGAAAAAGTTAGTCTTGTTCTTCGCTGTTGCATTTGCAATGTCATTTGCATCTTGTTCTTCTAAAACTGCTAGCGACGCTACTAGTGCTGATTCAACTATGGTTGATTCTATTTCTGTAGTAGAAGAAACTGTAATCGTTGATTCTGTAGCTGCTGACTCAGCTGCTATCGTTGATTCAGCTGCAGTTGTTGCTGAATAATTTAGCGATAAGAACAAAAAAGGTGTAATAGAGTGGTTCTGAGAAGAGCTGCTCTATTTTTTTGTAAGAATTTTGTTGATTAGAATAATAATAAAATTCGTTCGGGACGATCAAGCGATTATCTGAATATTGACGTCTTTACCGATAAATAAAAAAGCCTTTGGAATAAGGCTTTTTTTATTTGTTAGAGGAGTGATTTTTTAGGGAACTTGATGTTCATAACCGAGAACGTCTATCAACTTGAGATCGAAAATCAAGGTGGAGTAAGGCAATATGACTGAAGAAGACATTTCTGCTCCATATCCTAAGTTTTGAGGAATAATTGCCTGACAACTGTCACCGGGTTGCATACTTGTGAGAGCTATCTGGAATCCTTGTATGAATTGATCTACTCTTCCGGTGGTTGCACTGTCGGTATAAAGATAAGTCGAGTCGAAAGCCGTGCCGTTATATAACGTACCTTTATACATGAATTTTACAGTGCTGTTGTTTAGTGGAGCGGGTTTTGTTCCATCTCCTTTCTTGTATGTTTTCATCAGAATGAAACTTCCCGGATCCCAAACCGGATAGATTTCTGTATAGACCGGAAACCCGTTTTCATCCGTTTCTGCCCTTTTCTGATTGAAGTAGGCCGCATTTTCATTTCTCCATTTCTGATATTGTGTCCATGTGTCTTCTTTATCGTCTTTACAAGACATTATGAAAACGATAGTCAGTAATACTATAATTCCCGGAAATTTTTTCATCGTTTTTATTCCTTTTTATTCATCAATTAAAATTTTACTTCCGGTGCTTTTTCAGCTCCGGTTTCGGCTGTAAATTGAGGTTTTTTGTCAAATCCACCTATTCCGGCTATAATACTTGCAGGAAAACGACGTATCATGGCGTTGTAATCTCGTACCATATCCGTATATCTTGTCCTTTCGGTAGAGATTCGGTTTTCTGTTCCTTCAAGTTGTGCTTGCAATTCCAGAAAGTTCTGGTTTGCTTTCAGGTCGGGATAATTCTCCGTTACCATTAACAGGCGTCCTAATGCCTGGCTTAGTTCACCTTGAACAGCCTGATATTTTTGTAAAGATGCTTCGTTTAGGTTCTCAGGACTGATTGTAACTTGTGTGGCTTTGGCCCGGGCGTTTACCACAGCGTCGAGAGTTTCTTTCTCATGAGAAGCATATCCTTTGACTGTGTTTACGAGATTCGGGATCAGGTCTGCCCGGCGTTGGTATTGGTTTTCTACTTTTGCCCATTGAGACATTACAGCCTCATCGGCATTAACCATTTTATTATTTATCGATATTCCGTAACCGATAATAATCACCAGTAAGACAAAAATACTTATTAAGATGATAAGAGATTTTTTCATATATTCGTTATTTACTTTTCAACGATTTTCTTTAACAGAGATTTTAGACTTACCTGTTCTCCGATGATTTGTGCCAATTGGTCGATAGGGACACGTTGCTGTTCCATTGTATCGCGGTGGCGGATCGTAACCATATTGTCATGGAGAGAATCATGGTCGACAGTGACGCAAAACGGAGTTCCGATCGCATCTTGACGTCGATATCTTTTTCCGATAGAATCTTTTTCGTCGTATTGGCATTTGAAATCGAATTTCAGCGTATCGATGATTTCCCGAGCTTTTTCAGGCAACCCGTCTTTTTTTACTAAAGGTAGGACTGCGAGTTTTACCGGTGCTAAAGGTGCAGGTAATTTTAGTACAACACGCGATTCTCCGTTTTCGAGTTTTTCTTCGCAATAGGCAGCTGCCATAATACTGAGGAACATGCGATCTACACCGATGGATGTTTCGATGACATAAGGAGTATAGGATTCGTTCAGTTCAGGATCGAAATATTGAAGTTTTTTTCCTGAATATTTTTCATGACTTCCCAAATCGAAATTGGTACGAGAATGGATACCTTCGACTTCCTTGAATCCGAAAGGCATTTCGAATTCGATATCGGTAGCGGCATTTGCATAGTGTGCCAGCTTATCATGATCATGGAATCGATATTTATGGTCTCCTAATCCCAGCGCTTTGTGCCATTTGAGCCGTATTTCTTTCCATGTTTTAAACCATTCGAGTTCTTGTCCCGGACGTACGAAAAATTGCATTTCCATCTGTTCGAATTCACGCATGCGGAATATAAACTGTCGGGCTACTATTTCGTTACGGAAAGCTTTCCCTATTTGAGCGATTCCGAAAGGAATGCGCATGCGGCCTGTCTTTTGTACGTTCAAATAGTTTACAAATATCCCTTGAGCGGTTTCAGGACGCAAATATACCTTCATTGCTCCGTCGGAAGTAGATCCCATTTCTGTGGAGAACATCAGGTTGAATTGACGGACATCCGTCCAGTTTTTTGTTCCGCTGATCGGGCAGACAATTTCATAATCGAGGATGATCTGACGCAACTCTTCGAGGTTGTTGTCATTCATTGCTTTGGCGAAACGGCTGTGTAATTCTTCTCGTTTTGCTGCATGTTCTTGTACACGGGGATTAGTCTGTCTGAACAACGCTTCATCAAATGATTCGCCGAACCGTTTTGCCGCTTTTTCAACCTCTTTTTCGATCTTTTCGTCCATTTTTGCCAACTGGTCTTCGATCAGAACGTCTGCACGATAACGTTTTTTCGAGTCTTTATTGTCTATCAGAGGATCATTGAACGCATCTACGTGTCCTGATGCTTTCCAGATTGTCGGATGCATGAAAATAGCAGAGTCGATGCCGACGATATTTTCGTGAAGCAACACCATGCTGTCCCACCAGTATTTTTTTATATTGTTTTTCAGTTCTACACCCATTTGTCCGTAATCATAGACTGCTGCGAGTCCATCATAAATTTCGCTGGAAGGGAAAACAAAACCGTATTCTTTACAATGCGATACCAGTTTTTTAAAAACGTCTTCTTGCTGTGCCATATCTTTTGTTATGTTTTATATCTTTAATGTCGGTTTATTTAAAAAAAGATCGTTTATAACCTCGATTCTGAGGCTAATAAAGCGCAAAGTAAATGATTTTTTTCGATTTAATTTGTATTTTTGCATGAGCATGTCGTTATTAAGCTGATAAAAATGTTAAAACCGCATATTTTGAAACTTCAGAAAACTTGACGATATGATTCGAGCGTTTAAAACACAGATATTTTTGATTCATGAGTGAAGAAGATAAAGAGCTGATTCCTGCTGATGATCAGTTTGATGCATCAAGCAACGATGTGGCGGAAGAGAATAGCCATTCGTCTTATAAAGTGCCGGGAGGCGATAAGCCGGATTTTAAATATCAATTGACGGGAATGTACCAAAGCTGGTTTCTGGATTATGCTTCGTATGTAATCCTCGAACGGGCAGTTCCTCATTTGGAGGATGGTTTGAAACCGGTACAGAGGCGTATTCTTCACTCGATGAAACGTTTGGATGACGGGCGTTATAATAAAGTCGCGAATATTGTCGGACATACAATGCAGTTTCATCCTCACGGAGATGCTTCTATTGGAGATGCTTTGGTGCAATTGGGACAGAAGGACCTGTTGATCGACTGTCAGGGAAATTGGGGGAATATATTGACCGGAGATAGTGCTGCAGCTCCTCGTTATATCGAGGCGCGGTTATCGAAATTTGCTCTCGATGTCGTGTTTAATCCTAAAACTACGCAGTGGAAGCCCTCGTATGACGGGCGGAATAAAGAACCTATAACGCTTCCGGTTAAATTTCCGTTGTTATTGGCTCAAGGAGTCGAAGGGATTGCGGTTGGTCTGTCTTCAAAAATATTGCCTCATAATTTTAATGAGATATTGGATGCTGCAATCGCTTATCTGAGAAATGAACCTTTCGAGTTGTTTCCGGATTTTCAGACGGGTGGATTTATCGATGTGACCCGTTATAATGACGGGGAGCGCGGCGGTTCTGTAAAAGTTCGGGCTAAAGTGGAGAAACGGGATAACCGGACTTTGGCAATTACCGAAATTCCTTACGGGAAGACGACATCGACATTGATCGATTCTATCTTGAAGGCTTTGGAAAAAGGTAAAATAAAAATCCGTAAAGTAGATGATAATACGGCTCAGCATGCTGAAATATTGGTGCATTTAATACCGGGCACATCTTCGGATAAGGCGATTGATGCACTGTATGCGTTTACCGATTGTGAAGTAAGTATTTCTCCGAATTGTTGTGTGATTTGCGACAGTAAGCCTCATTTTTTGACAGTGAGCGATGTCCTTCGGCGCAGTGTCGATAATACGGTGCGGTTGCTGGGAGAAGAGTTGAGTATTCAAAAACACGAGTTGGAGGAGACTCTTCATTTTGCTTCGTTGGAAAAGATATTTATCGAAGAACGGATTTATAAAGATAAAGCTTTTGAGGACAGCACTTCTATGGATATTGCCGTGGCGCATATCGATAAAAGAATAGAGCCTTTTAAATCTTCGTTCGTCAGAGAGGTTACCCGAGAAGATATTCTAAAGCTTATGGAGATAAAAATGGGACGTATCCTTAAATTTAACTCCGAGAAAGCTGAAGAGCAGATTGCTGCGATAAAGACGGATATCGAAGAGATAGAGAATCATTTGGCTCATATCGTGGATTATACGATCCGTTGGTATGAAGCATTGAAAAGTAAATATGGAAAGAATTATCCTCGACGAACGGTAATTCGGAGTTTCGATACGATCGAGGCTACTAAGGTGGTCGAAGCAAATGAAAAATTGTATATCAACCGCGAGGAAGGTTTTATGGGAACCGGCCTTAAGAAAGACGAGTTTATTTGTAATTGTTCGGATATAGATGATATAATTATCTTTTATAAAGACGGCAAGTATAAAGTCGTTCGGGTAAGCGAGAAAATGTTTATCGGGAAAAATGTATTGTATATCAATGTGTTCAAGAAGAACGATACCCGAACCATCTATAATGTCATATATCGTGACGGGAAAGACGGTCTTCATTATATCAAGCGTTTTGCCGTGACCGGTGTGACTCGTGACAAAGAGTATGATTTGACACAAGGAAAACCGGGATCTCGAGTCGTTTGGTTTACTGCAAATCCGAATGGGGAGGCTGAAATATTGAAAATTACATTTAAACCCAAACCTCGGCTTAAGTGTTTGTTCGTCGACAAGGATTTTAGCGACATTGCAATTAAGGGACGGCAGTCTATGGGGAATATCGTGACTAAAAATGAGATACATAAAATCTCCTTGAAAGAAAAAGGCGGTTCTACGTTAGGAGGACGGCAGGTTTGGTTCGATCGGGATATTTTGCGTCTTAATTATGATGGGCGAGGAGAGTATTTGGGAGAATTTCACGGGAACGACCAGATTCTTGTTATTATGAAGAACGGAGATTTTTGTACCACTTCTTTTGATGCAACCAACCATTATGAGCCGGATATTATGATTATAGAAAAATATGATTCCGGTAAGACATGGACTGCGGCTTTAAATGATGCAGATCAAGGATATCCTTATTTGAAACGCTTCAAGTTAGAGCCGACTCAAAAGAAACAAAATTTTTTGGGTGAGAATTCTAAATCATCTTTGATCTTGCTTACCGATGAATCGTTCCCCCGTTTTGAAGTGGTGTTCGGAGGAAATGACGCGTTCCGAGACCCGTTGATAATTGATGCGGAGGAGTTTATCGGTGTAAAAAGTTTTAAGGCGAAAGGTAAGCGTATATCTACTTATACGATAGAGACGATCAATGAATTAGAACCTTTGCGTAAAGAGATTCCGCAGCAGGAAGTTCCGGAAGCCGAATTACCGGATGATACGGATACAGACTCTCAGAGCGAAGGCAATAGCGATATATTAGATGAAATTACCGGTCAAATGAAATTATTTTAAGAATGGGAATCCGGCAGTACCGAAGCATGTTTATTTTAATGATGTTTTTCCTATTCGGGAAAAATATCATACAGGCTGTTGAAAGAGATAACGATTCGGTGAAAGTTGTTCGTCCGGTTGTCGCTTCAACTTATTTCTCTGTCGGAAATAATCAGGTTTACGACACTTATTTGTCGATCAATCGATATAGCGGTCTTGATGTGGGCATCGGGCACGAAAGAATGAGAGTAGCTCCTTTCGGTGCTGGGCGATTGGCTGCACGGCATCTTTTCGAAGTTGATTTTTCAACTACTCGGAATCGTCCCGGAAACGGCATAATGATTACCGGTATGTTTGATTATTCTTTTGGATTGTATCGGATCTTCCGTTTGCCTTGTAAGTTAAAATTATTGGGAGGCGGGGAGTTGAGTACAAATGTCGGTGGAATATATAATCTCAGAAATTCTAATAATCCGGCAGCGGCAAAAGCCTCGGTCAATGCAGGAGTTTCCGGTATGGCTATTTATACATGGCGAGTGTCCGGTTATCCGATTACGTTCCGTTATTCAATGTCTTTACCTTTTATAGGGACATTTTTTTGTCCCGGATACGGACAAACATATTATGAGATGTTCAGTCTCGGGAATGCGAAGGGTATTGTCCATTTCGGCTCTTTTCATAATCAGTTCGATATGAGTAATATGTTTACCGTCGATTTTCCGGTAGGAAGAAGTGCTGTGCGCATCGGATACAAGAACCGGCTGCGTTCTATGCACCAGAACCATTTGGTTTATAAAATGTACACACATGTATTTACTGTCGGAATCGCAACGGAGTTTGTAACACGTAGTCAGCGTAGAAAAGTGATGTCGGCTGCTTCTTCGATTTCTGCATTTTATTAATATTGTAGTATGATAATTAAAGGAAGGACACTTTTATGTAAATATATTCTCGGATGTCGGGATATGGCGGAATATTTTTTCTCTAATGTATTTTTACAAGACAAAATTTATAAAATGCTTAGTCGGATTTTTATGGTTTGTTTGTTCGGGGTATCACTTCTTTTTTCTTCTTGTATTCCCGAATCGGATTTTACAGATAATCCGGAAGGTAATTTTGAGGCCTTGTGGTCTATTATGGACGAAAGATATTGTTTTTTCGATTATAAAAATATAGACTGGAATGAAGTTCATCAGCGTTATCGATCACGAATTGCTCAGAATATGACTGATGAGGAGTTGTTCGGTGTATTGGCTGATATGTTGGCGGAGTTGCAAGACGGGCATGTGAATCTATCCTCTTCGTTCGATATGGCCCGGTATTGGAAATGGTTCGAAGACTATCCGGTAAATTTTAATGAAGAGATTGTCAATAAATATTATTTGCAGCAGCCCGATTATCAAATAGCCGGAGGTATGAAATACCGTATTCTGGCAAATACGAATATTGGGTACATATATTATGCGAGTTTTTCTTCAGGAGTGGGAGAGAGTAATTTGGATCAGATACTTGCTGCATTTTCATCTTGTGACGGGATTATTATCGATGTGAGAGACAATAGCGGAGGAATACTGACGACAGTAAATCGCATAGCTTCTCGTTTTATTACAGAAGATCGGATTTGCGGCTATATTCGGCATAAGACCGGTCCGGCTCATGATGCTTTCTCCGATTTTCATGAAATCAGGTTAGAAACTGCCCCTTCTGATAGGATACACTATCTGAAACCTGTTGCTGTATTGACAAACCGCCGTTGTTATAGTGCGACGAATAATTTTGTATCGGTAATGAAAGAATTGCCGCAAGTAAAGATTATAGGGGATTATACCGGAGGCGGAAGCGGCCTTCCTGTGTCTTCTGAATTGCCGAACGGCTGGTCGGTGCGTTTTTCTGCTTCTCCTATTTATAATGTTAATAAGGAACATACTGAATTTGGAATTGCACCCGATATTTTTGTGAATATGGCAGATACTCCGGATCGAGATGCTATCATAGAACGTGCGAAAGAATGGATTATGTCAGGGGGTGAATGAGGAAAAAAAGCGAATAATATTTGCAAATTCGTAAACTTCGATTACCTTTGCAAAGCAAAACGCGGATGTGGCGTAATTGGTAGCCGCGCTAGACTTAGGATCTAGTGGCGAAAGCCGTGGGGGTTCGAGTCCCTTCATCCGCACGAAGCCTGTAGAGAATTTTCTGCAGGCTTTTGTTTTTTAGTTAGTTCGGGATAACGAGGGTGTCGGTTAAGCATTAAAAAGATATTTTGGGCATTTATTTTATTATTGGAATATTTGTGCCATATAATTTCTATCATTTCCCCATTTCTGCATATCACATGACCTGTTCGCTTTTTGTCAGAATGAAAAATACTTTCAGGAACAATTCTCAAAAAATGCTTTTACAGAATTTGAGAGGACTTTAGTATAGCAAAATAACACAATATTAACCTAATGCATATAAATGTTTGTTAAGGTAGAAATAATTTCTATCTTTGTTGTAAAAAGATGGGATGCAGGTCTATCTTGCCAAAATCCGAGTTATTTTTTACGGTTTCAGCTGGTCATGAGGAGTAATGGATACTGTCGTATTGTTGAATCATATTGATATTATTAATTGGAGATAGAGTCACATTCATATTTTTTGAAGGCCAAATCGAGTTTTATGATAAATTCTAAATTTTCTTATTTATGGCGAAATGGAAAGAATCCCAAATTTGTGTATTATGGGATTAATTATTTGAGATTGGTAATTCCGAAATTTTTTTTCCGGATTCGTTTAAAGAAAGAGTTTACTAAATTAGATGAGTTTACAGATAAGGAATATATTATGCGGCGCGTGAATTATTATAATCAGCTTGACAAAGGCTATTTATCAACTATTTATAATGATTGGGAGAATGAACTTATTCCTTTGAAGAAGCAACCGATGTGTAAACAAAAAGTCTATTTTTTCGATACTTTCGAATATACTCGTTGGTTTCCTCAATACTTGAAATGGAAGTTATGTCCGGGAGATTTGGTTTCTGTTCCGAAAGTTCCGTCTATTGTTAAAAGCCGGCCTCTTGTAGCAGGTAATGAGAATTCGGTTATTATGAAATTAGATAAAGTCCGCCATTTTATTTTTGTCAAAGATGAAAAAAGCTTTGCAGAAAAGAAAGATATGATAGTCTTTCGTGGAAAGATCGGATTACCCGGAACAAATGGGTTTAAAGAGAATCGTTATCGGTTTCTTGAAAAATATTGGGGACATCCTATGTGCAATTTGGGGGAAATCAAAGGTCGGCATCCGAATAAGCAGTGGATAGTAGAGAAAATGACATTACGTCAACACCTCGATTATAAATTTATCTTGTCTTTGGAGGGAAATGATGTTGCAAGTAATTTGAAATGGGTAATGTCGTCTAATTCATTGGCTGTTATGCCCCGACCCACATGTGAGACCTGGTTTATGGAGGGGAGGCTTATTCCGGATTATCATTATGTAGAGATTAAGCCTGATTTTTCGGATTTGGAAGAGCGGCTTAATTATTATATTACACATCCTCAAAAGGCAGAGGAGATCATTGCCCACGCGCACGAATATGTAGAACAGTTTAAAGATCCGGAAAGAGAAAAACTTGTTTCTTTATTTGTTTTGAAAAAGTATTTTGAAGAAACCAATTCGATAAGATTTTGAAAATAATCGGGAAATTTTGTGTTTTCTTCCGGTCTATTTTCCCGTTTTCCCTCGTCAGATAGCCCGCTATCCTCCTTGTAAAAACAGAAAAACATACTCGAAAGAAACTCTCAAACCTGACCCGAGTAAAATTCAGACAGGCTCTTGGGCAGGCTTCAAAGAATTAATTATGTAGAGAATATTTTTGGATGATTGAGAGTTTGATTATCGAACAGAGGTTTTTTGTTTTTGATTTGTCTTTTTGTATCGTTGAATAAGGGGGCGTATAATAAAAACCCCTACTAAGATTCCAGCGAAAGCTCCCACCGTGTTTGCTAAAAAATCGAACCAGTCGGCTGTTCTGTATTCGGTAAAGTATTTTTGGAATAATTCCATCAAACCACCCCATAAAACGGCAAGTATCCATCCCGATAGCAGTATAGATCCGTCGTGGCGTGAAAGCCAACTGGAACGATACACATCGAAACAAAAAACGGAAACTAATCCCATATACATTGTAAAATGAACAATTTTGTCTAAATTCTGTATGTTGGGAACATTATATGGAGAGGTAACATGAGAAAGAGAAAGATATAATATAGTGATACCTACCAGTATTGTAGGAATGAACTTCGATAAAAACCGTATTACTTTCATAATTGTTATATTGATTAAAAGCCATTTTAAATTTCCCGATAAGGAAATTCAGTCTGGGCATCTTTGCGTTTTTTTTCGATCTGTTTTTCCTGTTTTCATTTGAATAGCTCGATATTTTCTTTATAAAAACAAGAAAACATTCTCGAAAATGATTCTTAAAAAATGTCTATGTAAAATTTAGACAAATTCTAATTATACAAAGATACTATATTTTGTATGTAGGATTTTATTTTTTACGCACTTTAGATTCTTTTTTGCTTCTTATTTATTCTGATTTGTTGCAAGAATTAATTTTTGTGGGGTTAAATGTGATAAAAAGATATATAAATGTTATTTTTGTATTAAATGTAATTTAAACTTGGAGTTTATGGCAAAACGGGCAACATTTGTGACGAAACTGGGGGTTATTGCCGCTACTGTGGGATCTTCTGTCGGATTGGGAAATATTTGGAGGTTTCCTTATGAAACCGGACAAAACGGAGGGGCGGCATTTCTGCTGGTATATATTCTTTGTGTATTGTTTTTGGGATTACCCGTCATGCTTGCCGAGTTTGTCGTAGGACGTAGTGCCAAGGCAAATGTAAATCGTTCGTTTTTGAAATTAGCTCCCGGAACACATTGGAATATTATCGGATATATGGGAGTATTTGCTCCGGTGTTTATTATGGGATTTTATTCTGTGATTGCCGGATGGACATTAGATTATGTTTATCAGGCGGCTACTTTCGGAATGAGTCAGAAAAATCCCGAATATTTTGCTACTGCTTTTACTGAATTTACGGCATCGCCTATTCGTCCGTTATTTTGGATATTTCTGTTTCTCGGGATGAATTATTTTATTGTTTCAAGGGGTGTTAGTGACGGAATAGAGCGTGCATCTAATGTTTTGATGCCTTTACTGTTTGTAATATTGATAGCTTTTTGCATACGGTCGCTTTTCTTGTCCGGTGCAAAGGAAGGGCTTTCTTTTTTGTTTCATCCTGATTTTTCTAAAATAGATTCAGGCGTGGTGTTGCGGGCTATGGGGCAGGCGTTTTTTTCATTGAGTTTAGGAATGGGTACACTGATAACGTATGCTTCATATTTTTCCGATAAAACTTCGCTACCTAAAACGGCGATTACGGTGGCTTCTTTGGATACTTTTGTCGCTGTATTGGCCGGAGTTATTATTTTTCCGGCGGTTTTTTCTTTTGGAATAAGTCCTTCACAAGGTCCGGAGTTGATTTTCATTACACTGCCGAATGTATTTCAGCAAATACCGGGTGCTTATATCTGGTCTATATTGTTCTTCGTGCTTATTACGGTTGCAGCTTTGACTTCTACCATTTCGTTGTGTGAAGTCGCTATTGCTTTTTTGCATGAAGAATTTCATTTTACACGTCGTCGGGCATCACAAATTCTTATTTTCATCTGTTTGGTGATGAGTACTCTTTGTTCATTATCATTCGGTCCATTGAGTGATTTTCACATTTTCGGTTTTTCCATATTTGATTTTTGCGACTTTTTAGCTTCGAATATATTGTTGCCTGCAGGAGGAATGCTTATTTCTATATTTGTCGGATGGAAGCTCGATCGGCAATTTATAAAAGAAGAATTGAGTAATCATGGGGTTTCTCGTGTCTGGTATTTTAGTATCTTAATGTTTTGTATGCGTTTTGTCGCACCTGTAGCTATATTTTTAATTTTTCTGTCCGGACTCGGATTATTTTAGATGAAAGAATCTGAAAAATATCGTTTTTGGAATTTCAGTCGTGGAGAACGCTTTGCAGTAATTTTATTACTATGTTGCATTGTGATACTTCTTGTCGTGCGTTTTTATGGTACAACGAGACAAGCTGAGCCGGAGGTTTCTGATTTCAAGCAGTTTGAAACCGAAATCTCTGATTTTGAAAAGCAAATTTCAATTAAGAAGGATACTGTTCGGCGTAAGAAAAATTCCGGTAGAAAGAAATCGACTCCTATATATCGTCCTCGAGAACAATCGTTTGCTCCGGTTGAGCGGGAATCTTTAGAAAGTACCGGACAAAATCGGGATTCCGGGAATTGAACGGTGATGTTTTGGGGTTTACGTAAATATGCAAATAGTTAGAATTTCGGATTATGAAGGAAGCCTTTTTTGTAATTTGTATGAAAATATACATTATATCGGATAGGCTTTTTAAATAAAAAGGTCTATCTTCGTTTGTTGTAAATAAAAAGACCGTTTATGAATGTTGCCTGCAATAAACCTGCATTTACTATAAACCTGAACGGAGATATGGTGGCTTTGACTCCGCCTTTGGTAATGGGTATATTAAATGTTACTCCCGATTCTTTTTATGCCGAAAGTCGTTGTAAGACCGAAGCTGCCGTAATATCGCGGGCGAGAGAGATTGTTGAGCAAGGTGGCGCGATTATCGATATAGGGGCTTACTCTTCTCGTTCTCAGGCAGAGAATATACCGGAAGAGGAAGAGATGAATCGTTTATCTCATGCGCTTTCAGCAATTCGGGCAATATATCCGGATGTTTATATTTCGGTAGATACTTTTCGTGCAGGGATAGCCCGTCGTTGCGTAGAAGAATTCGGGGTGTCGATGATTAATGATATATCGGGGGGAGAATTAGATGATAAGATGTTTGAAACTGTTGCTGTTCTCAGAGTTCCATATATTTTGATGCACATGCGCGGAACTCCTCAAACTATGCAGGATTATACGAATTATGATGATATTGTTGCCGATTTGTTGATGTATTTTTCTAAGAAGACAGAGAAACTCCGGTTGATGGGTGTGAATGATATTATCATAGATCCCGGTTTCGGATTTAGTAAAACATTAGACGATAATTATTCATTGATGAATGGATTGTCTGAGTTTCGGACATTGGGATTACCTGTTTTGGCGGGAATATCCAGGAAATCTATGATCTATAAATTGTTAGGAACATCTCCGGAAGAGAGTCTGAACGGTACGACTGTTCTGAATACCCTTGCATTGTTGGGCGGTGCGGATATATTGCGTGTGCATGATGTCAGAGAAGCTGTGGAAACAGTAAAGATCGTTACAAAAACTTTAACAGCAAGATAATTTATGTTTGTTCATTTCGGGATAAAAGATGCTTTAGATATTTTACTTGTCGGTTTGTTGCTTTATAATATCTACAAGATGATGAAAGATTCCGGCACGATCAATATTTTTGCCGGTGTTATGGCCTTTATCGGAGTTTGGGTCGTTGTTACTCGGATTTTGGATATGCGTTTGCTCGGGGCGATAATGGATAAGCTGGTAAGTGTCGGGGTCTTGATTTTAGTTATTTTGTTTCAGGATGAAATCCGTCGTTTTCTTGTCGAATTGGGATCTCATAAACGATGGCGTTTCTTTTTCAGGTTGTTTCTTCCCAGTAAAGAGAAAAATGCAGATCAGCAGTCTTATATTATGCCATTGGTGTATGCGTGTATGAATATGTCTAAAACCAAAACCGGAGCTCTTATTGTGATACAAAAAGATATGGCACTTACTGCTTATGAGCAAACGGGAGATATTATAAATGCCGATGTCAATTCTCGTCTTATAGAAAATATTTTCTTTAAGAACAGTCCTTTGCATGACGGAGCTATGATTATAGCGGATAACCGTATTGTGGCGGCTGCTTGTATATTGCCTGTGTCTCATAATAACGATATTCCTAAATCTTTGGGACTAAGGCATCGTTCGGCATTGGGTATTACTCAAGAGTCGGATGCTACGGCGGTTATCGTATCAGAAGAAACCGGAAATATTTCGGTTGCACGTAATGGTAAACTGCATTTGCGCCTTTCTGGTAAGGACTTGGAGCATTTTTTGTCCGAAACTGCAGAATGATTGTTATTTCAAGGAAGTAGAATAGTAAATTTTTTAAGTGTTTAAATACTTGTATATTAGATGTTTATCTATTGTATTTAATAAATGTAATAGATAAAAAGGGAAAATTAAATGGTCGTAATGGACGAATCTTTTTATTTTTGCAACGTACTATGAGAAGTTTTCGTTACATATTGGCTATTTCATTATCTCTGCTGATCGTTTTTGCGGGAGTAGGGATCTCTGTTATGCACTATTGCTGTTCGGGGTGTGAGACTGAACAGAAATGTTGTGTTACCGGTTGTGAAAAATGCCGCGATACGAACTTTTTATCAGATAATTTTTGTGGAGATGACGGATGTGAAGCTACTGTTTATAAAGTAGATCTGATGAAACATTCTTGTGAGTGTGCGAGTTTTATTCCGTTTATGCAGTTCTTTTGTTATCTGTTACCTGACAGGGAAAGGAATTTTTCATTTGTCGAATCCGTACGTACCGAGATAAAAGATATTCCTCCCAATTTTTTACGTACACCACGTTATTATCTTACTCTTTATTCTATTTTCCTTATTTAGAATTTATTGTGGGGAATAAGCAAATGTTTCTTGTGGAAAAGTTTGCGTGTTCCTGTGTGACGTATCTTGGGATATTTAAGATGCGTGATTTTGTATTTCTTTATTGCAAGTCAAGCCAGACATGTTTCAGTGAACGGAAAAGACTTTGTGATTAAGGGTGTTATATTTTTTAGTAATAAACGAATTGTCATATATGAAATATATATTTTTAATATTTTTCTGTTTGCTTTTGTATCCGGTACAGGCCAAGGTAAAGGGTGTTGTTAAAGATAGTGCAGGAGAACCGTTACCCGGGGCTAATGTGGCATGGATCAATACGAAGGTTTTTGCGGTTACTGCCGAAGATGGAAGTTTTTCTATTGTGAAGCCAAAAGATAGTGAGATTTTGGTTATTAGTTATATAGGATTCGAAAATGATACAGTTCATGTCGATAGTGAAAATGCAACGCTGGAAATAGTTTTACGTGAGGGATTGTCTTTAGGTGAGGTTAATGTCGTAAGGCGCAGGTTCGGAACTACGAAATTAAGGAGTAGTGCTATGAATATCGATATTATTAGCAGTGCAGAATTAAGTCGGGCGGCATGTTGCAATTTGGGTGAAAGTTTTGTAACAAACCCATCTGTCGATGTGAGTTATTCAGATGCTGCTACGGGTGCGAAGCAAATTAAGTTATTGGGGTTATCCGGTACATACGTGCAGATGATGACCGAGAATATCCCTAATTACAGAGGTGCTGCAGCTCCTTATGGGCTGGGATATGTTCCCGGTCCGTGGATGCAGAGTATTCAAGTAAGTAAAGGAAGCTCATCTGTCAAAAACGGATACGAGTCTATTACAGGACAGATTAATGTCGAATTTAAAAAACCTCAGTTGCCGGAGGCTGACTGGGTTTCTGCCAATCTGTTTGCCAGCAGTACGGGGCGTTATGAGGCCAATGCCGATGCTACATTAAAGCTGTCTAAGCGTTGGAGTACTTCGCTTTTAGCTCATTATGAAAATGAAACGATGGCTCATGATGCCAATCATGACGGTTTTGCGGATATTCCTCGAGTAGAGCAATATAATCTTTGGAATCGTTGGGCGTATATGGGGGATCATTATGTTTTTCAAGCCGGTATTAAAGCTCTTTCTGAATGGCGGAATAGCGGTCAGGTAAATCATGGCGGAAATCCGGGACAGGAGTTGTATAAAATCGGAATCGATACTCGACGCTATGAAGCTTTTACCAAAAACGCTTATATCTTTAATAAAGAAAAGAATACGAATCTGGCTCTTATTCTCCAAGGAACTTTTCATAATCAGGATGCCGTTTATGGGCATAAACTTTATGATGTGGATCAGACCAATGTGTATGCTTCATTGTTGTTCGAGACTGAATTTAGTAAACGGCATAGTCTTTCTACCGGTTTGAGTTTTAATTATGACGGGTATGATCAGCGATACCGCTTGACGAACGATGCAGAACTGTCTCGTCTTAAATCTTTTGAAAAGGAATCTGTTCCGGGGGCTTATGTGCAATATACCTATAATTTAGAAGATAAATTGATGCTTATGGGTGGAATACGGGGAGATTACAGTAGTATGCACGGGTTTTTCGTTACCCCTCGCGCACATGTCAAATATAATCCGAATGAGTTTATAAATTTCCGTCTTTCAGCGGGGAAAGGGTATCGAACCAATCATGTGTTGGCAGAAAATAATTATTTGCTTGCCAGCAGTCGAAAAGTGAAAATCGCTGGAGATTTGGATCAAGAGGAGGCTTGGAATTATGGAGCAAGTATTTCGTCGTATATCCCTTTGTTCGGAAAGACCTTGAACCTTAATGCAGAATATTATTATACGGATTTTTTGAAACAGGTAGTTGTAGATATGGATACAGATCCGCATGAAATAGCATTTTATAATCTGAACGGACGTTCTTATTCTCATGTTTTTCAGGTAGAGGCGAATTATCCTCTTTTCAAAGGTTTTACTCTTACGGCGGCTTATCGTTTTACAGATGCAAAGACTACTTATAACGGAGAGCTTAAAGAAAAACCTTTGACAAGTAGATATAAAGGTCTGGTGACCGCATCTTATAAGACACCTCTTGAAATATGGCAATTTGATGCTACCCTTCAGTTGAACGGAGGTGGGCGGATGCCGAATTCGTATATTATGGAGAATGGAAGTCCTTCATGGAGTGCCCGTTATGGAACTTTTGAACAGCTTAGTGTGCAAATTACACGTTATTTTCGTCGTTGGTCTATTTATGTGGGTGGGGAGAATCTGACGAATTTTAAACAGAAAAATCCGATTATCGATGCGGCTAATCCGTGGGGAGAAAATTTTGACTCTACGATGATATGGGGACCTGTACACGGGGCGAAAGCTTATATAGGAATTCGTTTTAATTGGGCTCGAAATTAGAGAAATCAATATGTTTAATAAAAAAAGGAATAAAATTATGAAAATGAAAAGATTTACAGCCGTTTTGGTAATGGCATTATTGAGTGTAACGGTGATTGTGGCGAAAGATCTTCGGATAGTCGTGTTTAAAGTTCCTCAGATGTATTGTGAAAATTGTGAACGGAAAGTAAAAGACAATATTCGTTTTGAGAAAGGGGTAAAAGAGATTTCTACCGATTTGGAAGAGAAGACCGCTTCTATTACTTATGATGCTGATAAAACGACTGTTGAAAAGTTGAAAGAAGGATTCAAAAAATTCAATTATGAAGCAGAATTCGTGAAAGAAACTAAGAAAGAGAAAAAGTAATAAAGCTGTATTGTGCTATGAAACGAGGTTATCTATAAAGGGCCTGTTTAAATTTTTCGGTGAAATAAACTAAAAGCCGCCATTTTAATCGTAAAATGACGGCTTTTTGCTGTTAAAATTTATTTCTCTGCCAGTTCGACAATTTTATCTATGGCTACGGATATTCCTTCCGGATTTTTCCCTCCGGCTTGAGCGAAATGAGGCTGTCCTCCTCCTCCTCCTTGTATATATTTAGCACCTTCACGGACGAGAGCCGATGCATTAAGTCCTGCAGAAACAAGGTCATCGCTTAACATTACGGTAAGTAACGGCTTGTTTTTCTCATCTACTGTTCCTGCAACGAATAAAAGGTGTTCGGGAACTTCACCTCGTATTTGGAAAGCAATATCTTTTACTACCTCTGCCGGAGTTGCGGCTTTGAGGAGTATGATTTTCATTCCCGAACGTTCTTTCATATTTTTCAGTAGAGATTCTTTCATCAAAGCGACTTTTTCTTTGATAAATTCTTCTGTCCGTTTTTTCAAATCCGCATTTTCGTCTATCGCTTTTCTGATAGCAGCGGTAATATCCGGAACATTGTTGAAAATTTGTCGGATTGTTTTTAATGTGTCTTGTTGGAAATCGACCAGTTCTTCGGCTTTTGCAGCAGAGACAGCCTCAATACGACGTACGCCGGCAGCGATAGAACTTTCGGAAATGATACGAATCATACCGATATTTCCGGTATTTGCAACGTGAGTACCTCCACAGAGTTCGATAGAAGAACCGTACTGGATAACTCGAACCTCATCTCCGTATTTTTCTCCGAATAGCGCCATTGCTCCCATTTGTTTTGCTTCTGCAATAGGAACGTTGCGGTGCTCGTTCAATGGGATAGCTTGACGAACTTTCCGATTAGCAAGTTGTTCTACCAATCGCAATTCTTCATCAGTTACTTTTTGGAAATGAGAAAAATCGAAACGCAGTATATCGGGCGTTACCAATGAGCCTTTTTGTTCTACATGTGTTCCGAGTACCGTGCGAAGAGCTTCATGCAGCAGATGAGTCGCCGAGTGATTGCAAGCTGTTGCCAGTCTGGCCTCTTTATCTATAACTGCCCGGAGTGTCGAGGTGATGTCTTTCGGAAGCTTTTCACTGATATGAATACTCAGGTTGTTTTCTTTTTTTGTATTGATTATTTTTATCGTTTCCCCTTCGGCTGTTAAAGTTCCGGTATCACCGATTTGTCCTCCGCTTTCTGCGTAGAACGGGGTTTGATCGAGAACAATTTGATATAGTTCTTTATTTTTTTGTTTGATTTTACGATAACGGAGTATTTCTGCATCGCACTCGGTGAAATCATATCCGATAAAGCGAGGTTCTCCTTCTTTTACAATTACCCAGTCTCCGGTTTCGATAGCGGCGGCATTCCGAGCCCGTTCCTTTTGCTGTTGCATTTGGGTATCAAATTCTTTTATATCTACCGATAAACCGTTTTCTTTAAGGATCAATTCGGTGAGATCGAGCGGGAATCCATAAGTGTCATATAGTGTAAAAGCATCTTTTCCGTTGATGCAATCCATCCCGGCGTCTTTCGTGTCGGCCATTACCTTATCCAACAGTTTCATACCGGTGGCAAGGGTGCGTAAGAAAGATTCTTCTTCTTCTTTGATAACTTTCTCGATCAATGTTTTTTGCGAAATCAATTCTGGATAAGCATCTCCCATCGTATCGATAAGGGTCGGTATGAGCGTATAGATAAATGCTTGATGTTGGCCGAGAAATGTATAACCGTAACGTACGGCACGGCGAAGAATACGACGGATTACGTATCCGGCTTTGGCATTCGACGGTAATTGTCCGTCAGTGATAGAAAATGCTATGGTGCGCACATGATCGGCGATAACCCGCATAGCAATGTCGGCTTGGCGGTCTTCTCCGTATTTTTTGCCGCATAGCTGGCCTATTGCTTTGATTATCGGCTGGAACACATCTGTGTCATAATTCGATGTTTTTCCTTGCAATGCCATACAAAGGCGCTCAAATCCCATTCCGGTATCGATAACTTTGGCCGGCAGAGGTTCGAGAGATCCGTCGGCTTTGCGATTGTATTGCATGAATACGAGATTCCATATCTCTATTACTTGAGGGTGGCTTTCATTTACTAATGTGACACCGTCTATTTCGGCTCGCTCTGCATCGCTCCGCAAATCGATGTGTATTTCAGAACAAGGTCCGCATGGTCCGGTATCGCCCATTTCCCAGAAATTATCTTTACGGTTTCCGTTTATAATATGAGAAGCGGGGAGATGTTTTTCCCAATATGCTGCTGCTTCGTTGTCACGTTCCAGACCTTCGGGGGCATAACCTTCGAACACGGTAGCATATAATCTGTCCGGGTCTATTTTAAGAATATCTACGAGGTATTCCCATGCCCAGTTTATGGCTTCTTTTTTAAAGTAATCTCCGAACGACCAGTTTCCCAGCATTTCGAACATGGTGTGGTGATAAGTATCCAATCCGACTTCTTCGAGATCATTGTGTTTTCCGCTGACCCGAAGACATTTTTGAGAGTCGGCGACCCGTTTGTAACGTGCCGGAACATTTCCGAGAATAATATCTTTAAACTGATTCATCCCTGCATTGGTGAACATCAATGTGGGATCATCTTTTATTACCATAGGAGCGGAAGGAACGATCTGGTGTCCCTTAGAGTTGAAAAAGCTCTTGAACGATTCGCGAATTTCCTTAGCTGTGAGCATATTTAATGATTTATAGTTTACGTTTATTAAGCAGTTGTTTTCAGTAGAGTCAATAAATAAATCTGTCGTTATTTAATATTCTGAAAAACAGTTTGCAAAAATAGCCTAAAATATTATTTTTGTGGCTATTGTTGCGCAAAAAATTACTAAGAACCTGTTTAAATTTTCCGACAAAGTGGTTTTGCCGTTTTTTTTCGGGTTTGTTTTCGGTCTGTTTCCCTGTTCTTTAGTTTAACTGTTAAAAATATGTTTTTCAGGTAAAACAGATGATTTTATATGTATCGGAATGCGGTATTATTGCGTTTCATAAAACGGGGCGATATGTTTTGCCGGAGGTTATGATCCGAATGTTTTGAGCAAAATGTTATGAGAAAAAAAGTCTTTTATGTATATAATCCCAATACGCTGAGTTATGAACGGGTGTATCCGTCGTTCAGAAAGCGTATGGCTACGGTTTTTCGCCATTTGTTGAGCGGAATTATATTGGGGGGAATTTTATTTTCGGTATTGAACTATTTTGTGGATTCTCCCCGTGAAAAAATGCTGAAACGGGAGAATCAGCAGATGAGGTCTCAATATAAGTTGCTTTCTCATCGTTTAGACGAGGCTTTGGATGTCATGGCCGATGTAAGAGAAAGAGATGCGAATCTGTATCGGGTTATTTTACAGGCAGATCCTATTAGTGCGGCAGTTTGGAATGCCGGGACAGATAATATGTCACGTTATCAAGATTTGATGAACCTTTCGGATGCAGATTTGGTTGTTGCTACGACACAGAAGGTCGAACAGCTTAACCGACAGTTATATGTGCAGACTAATTCGATTAATGAATTGGTGAAGTTGGGGCAGCAAAATGAAGATCGGATAAATTGTTTACCGGCAATTCAGCCTGTGTCGAACAAAGATTTGAAACGAACGGCTTCGGGATATGGGTTACGCATAGATCCTATTTATAAAACTCGTAAATTTCATGAGGGGATGGATTTTGCTGCAGACATCGGGACTCCAGTGTATGTTACGGGAAATGGTACGGTCGTTGAGACCGGTTGGAAACAGGGATATGGGAATACTATCGTCGTTAATCATGGATACGGATATAAAACCCGTTATGCTCATTTGAGCCGTATTTCCGTGCGTAACGGTCAGAAAGTCGTTCGTGGAGAGGAGATCGGTTTGGTGGGAAATACCGGTAAATCGACAGGACCGCATCTTCACTATGAAGTAATTTATAAGGGTAAACACGACAATCCGATCAATTATTATTTCTTTGATCTGAGTCCTGCAGACTATGACCGTATGATACAGATTGCCGAAAATCAAGGACGGGTAATGGATTAATTTTTGAGGAATGAATACGGAGAAGAAACAGAAACGGATTTATTATACAATCGGGGATGTCGCTGAATATTTCGGGGTAAACGAATCTACTCTCCGGTATTGGGAAGATGAATTTGATATTATTACACCTCGTCGTTCTTCAAGGGGTGTACGTTTTTATAATCAGGAAGATATTGATAATGTCCGGTTGGTCTATTATCTGTTGAAGGAGAAAGGTCTGACCCTTGCCGGCGCAAAGAAACAGTTAAAGGAAAACCGGTCTGGGGTTATCCGGAGTAATGAGATCATATCGCGTTTGAAAAGTGTTCGCGAAGAACTTTGTGGAATACGGAATGAATTGGCGAAAATCGATGTTTTCAGTCACAATGAATCGGATGAGGCTGATTTGTGATTTTTTATTGTAAAACTTTATACAGGCGGTTTTCCTTTATTTTTTACCGGTTCAGTCTTGAATGATAACAAAAGCCACGAGAAATCTCCGAAAAAGTTCCTGTGGCTTTTGTTATATTTTATAAGTATATTACATTCCTGTGTAGGAATGTGGTGTGATGGTTCTCAATTCGGCCTTGATGTTGTCCGAAACATTCAATGTATCGATAAACGCATGTATGGCCTCTTCATTTATTATGCCGTTGGTACGGGTCAAAGCCTTTAATGCCTCATAAGGTTTAGGATATCCTTCACGACGGAGCACTGTTTGAATACCTTCTGCTACGACACTCCACATGTTATCGAGATCGTTGTAAATCGCTTTTTCATTGAGAAGCAGTTTCCCGAGTCCTTTCATTGTACTTTGCAATGCGATGAGCATGTGAGCGAGGGGTACACCGATATTCCGGAGTACGGTAGAATCGGTCAGGTCTCTTTGTAATCGTGAGATCGGTAATTTTGAAGCAAGATGTTCGAGTATGGCATTTGCTATTCCGAGATTTCCTTCAGAGTTCTCGAAATCGATCGGGTTGACTTTATGGGGCATGGCAGAAGAGCCGACTTCCCCTTCCTTGATCTTTTGTTTGAAATATTCCATAGATATATATTGCCAGAAATCCCGGTCAAGGTCGATCAATATTGTGTTTATTCGACGCATTCCGTCAAATAAAGCAGCTAAATTGTCGTAATTGGATATCTGTGTAGTCCATGCTTCGCGTTCAATGCCTAACTTCTCTTTAAGAAACCGAGCTCCGAAAATTTTCCAGTCATATTCCGGATAAGCTAAATGGTGGGCGTTGAAGTTGCCGGTAGCCCCTCCGAATTTTCCGCTGATAGGAATCTGTTTTAAGGAGTTCAGTTGTTGTTCGAGACGGTAAACGAAAACCATCATTTCTTTTCCCAAACGAGTAGGTGATGCCGGTTGTCCGTGAGTTTTTGCCAGCATAGGAATCTCTTTCCATGCTTCGGCATAGTCTTTTGCCATACCGATCATTTGTTCCAGTGTCGGGTAATAAATTTGTTCCAATGCTTCTTTTAAAGACAGAGGAACAGAGGTATTATTGATGTCTTGAGATGTCAGTCCGAAATGTATGAATTCTTTGTATGCTTCAAGTCCTCCTAACGCATCGAACTTTTCTTTGATAAAATATTCTACGGCTTTTACGTCATGATTTGTGACCGATTCGATTGCTTTGATTCGTTCGGCGTCGGCTACTGTAAAATCATTATATATAGCTCTTAATTTCGGAAAAGTATCGGAGTTTATGTTTGCCAGTTGCGGTAAAGGGAGTTCACATAAAGCAATGAAATACTCGATTTCTACACGTACCCTATAACGGATAAGAGCAAATTCTGAAAAATATTCGGAAAGAGGGGCGGTTTTACCCCGATAACGCCCGTCAACAGGCGAGATTGCAGTAAGGGTTGTCAGTTCCATAAGAAGGTTTTTCGTTTTCTTTTGCAAAAGTAACTTATCTGTCTGATTTCCCCAAAAAAAAACGTTTTTTTGCAGAAAAAGGAAGATTTTGTTTTGAGGTTAAAAAAAATATCTTACCTTTGCCTCGCTTTTGATAAGCAATTCTCCGGGCGTTTAGCTCAGCTGGTTCAGAGCATCTGCCTTACAAGCAGAGGGTCGGCG
>URAV01000014.1 GCA_900545915.1 uncultured Porphyromonadaceae bacterium | reverse complement strand
CACAGCCCAAACATTTGAAAAAAGAGACTTTCCACAGGAACAACTATCACCGGAATTAACAGCCAGGAAAAAGACAGAACAGATGGACAAACTTCTACAACTGTCGGAAAAACAATTCAAAAAAATATTCAAACTAAATTTGAAAGAGGCTAAATCGATCGATGCCCAACGAAAGAGCAGACAAGGGATAATGCCTCCCCCTATGCATGACAGAAATCAGGAAAAATTTCCCGATCGTCCTCCTATGAGAGATTCTTTTAACGGAAAAGATCCGATGAGACATCATCCTGAACCATTAGACCCCGCAAAATTGAAAAAAGAGGCTCAGAAAAGAGAAAAAAAACTTAAAAAGATTCTAACTGAAGAGCAATACAACACATGGAAAGAGCACCAAAAAACGATACAAGATCATAGGCATCGCAATCATTTATAATAATAAGAATAAACTAAGAGCTTGTCGAAATTTTGCCCAGATATTTTTTGAAAACTTTTTTCGAGAGTGTCCCTCAGCTCCGATAAGGAGCACAGCGAGCTCCACGACACCCGAAAACAAAAAAGAGATTCAAAAAAAGTCGAAGTTACCGGAAAATTTCGACAAACTCTCTTATATCCTATTTATTTTCTTGATTATATATCCGCTATTCACTCTTCAATTTCTCCCCGACTATACGCGCTGCAACTGCCACATAATCGGCACAAGGACGACGCTTATAATATGCTTCCGTGCGATCTGAGGGTACAGGATCATCCTGTTTTTGAACTAATCCTAACAATTCCCGACAGACAATAGATCCGTTTTTTTTCCTAAATTCAGCAGCAAGCTCCTGAACTGCGGTATAATTACGAATTTTTGCCGGCTTATCATTCGGATTATTTGCCGGATATTTAAGACCCATTATCATAAAAGACGCCGAAACAGCTCCACAGACCTCCCTCAGCCGTCCCATACCTCCGCCCAACGGAGCTAACAACGTAGCCGCTAAAGTATCTTCAATAGCAAAAAGGTCATTATAAGCGAGAAAAACCGATTGAGAACAGTTATATCCACTTTTAAAAAGATCTACGGCTTTCTGCACCCTTTCTTCTACATTTATATCCATCTCTCCTCTATTTCTATTACCATTGAATAGGCTCTATTCCATGTTCCTTTAAATATGCATTTGCTTTACTAAAATGCCCATTACCGAAAAAGCCTCTATGTGCAGACAAAGGAGACGGGTGAGGAGATTTTAAAACCAAATGCTTTGAACGATCAATAAAATCTCCTTTACGTTGTGCATATGATCCCCACAGAATAAAGACAAGGTGTTCTCGCTCTTCTGCCAATCGATGAATAACGGCATCCGTAAACTGTTCCCACCCCTTATTCTGATGAGACCCAGCTTGATGAGCTCTCACTGTTAACGTAGCATTTAAAAGCAAAACACCTTGATCAGCCCAACGAGTCAAATCTCCGCTTTTTGGCATAGGAATACCAAGATCTGACTCAATCTCTTTAAAAATATTGAGAAGAGAAGGCGGAAACGGAATCCCATCATTCACTGAAAAACATAAACCGTGTGCCTGACGCGGTTCATGATAAGGATCTTGCCCTAAAATAACAACTTTTACCTTATCAAAAGGACAGATGTCAAAAGCTCTGAACATTTGATTTCCAGGAGGATATACAGTTGACGTTCTATACTCGTGACGAACAAAATCAGTAAGCTGCTCAAAGTACGGTTTATCAAACTCATTCTGTAACCGATCTTTCCAACTTTTCTCTATACGAACATCCATAGGCATTAAAAACTTTTCGTGAAAACTTTTTGCAAAGCTACAAATATTTCTTACTTTTGCCACGCATTTGGCCCCGTAGTTTAGTGAATAGAACGTCAGATTCCGGTTCTGAAGGTCACAGGTTTGAGTCCTGTCGGGGTCACTCCTATTCAAAGCATGAAAAAAAAATTTTTCATGCTTTTCTATTCTTAACCGATAAACACATTATAATGCTTATTTCTCCCATATCATACAACGATACAAATCGATTCAAAGGAATGGCTATTCTTTTGATTGTTCTGCACAATTTTTACCATGTATTACCCGGAGCTTCTATCGAAAATGAATTTTCTTTCAACATCGAAAACACCAATTATTACCTTAAATCCGTTATAGATTCCTTTTCCCCGATAAGCATCACTTCCCTTTTTACCGACTTTTTTTCTTTTTTCGGACATTACGGAGTCGCTTTATTTATATTTCTCAGCGGATATGGGTTAACAATAAAATATTCGTCTAAAGAATTTTCCAATACAGAGAAAATACATTTCATTTGGAAAAGAATATTACGTTTCTGGAAAGTTATAATACCATTAATTCCTCTCTCTTTGTTCGTCAAGATGATAAAATACGGAAATGGTTTATGGGAAACATTGACCGATCATATCGGAGAATATTTATCGATCATAACATTTACACAAACGTTAATTCCCGGTAAAGAATTTGTTGTTAGCGGTCCATGGTGGTTTTTCGGCGCTATATTGCAATTATATATTATCTACATTTTTTTATTACATAAAAAAAGTAACCGATTTCTATTTATAGTGAGTTTATCTGTATTGCTTATACAAGCTACAACCATATTTTGCGGCTGGGAAAATATTTTATTCCGTTTACGATACAATTGCATAGGGTGGTTACCGATATTCTGTTTAGGCATTTATTACGCCAAAAAATCCTCTATTACATGTAAACCATTAATTCCTGTCATATTAATGATCCTATTTTTATGCAGTAATGTCAATGCTTATTTTTGGTTATTTTCATCTCTTTTGTTCCCTTTAGCATTCATTCCTCTTTTCCGAAACTTCCCGATCAAATCATTTTGGGAATTTATGGGTAAAATATCTTTTTACCTGTTTGCTATTCATTCATTTATACGAGGAGCTTTTTTCGGTCTCATCGGAGAAGAAAAAATCGTAGAACAAAATCTCGAAGTACCAGTCGGAATCTTATATTTGTTGACAAGTATTTTAATTGCGTATATCTTCCAGCAACTTCTTAACCGTATTTATAATTATTGCCAAACAAAAATAATCCATAAAAAACAGTAGTACCCACTCTTTTAATCAGAACTTCATTTTCCCTTTAAAATCCAATCCATCACTCTGGCAGTACGTGCTCCGCTTTCATCTGTCGAAGGAGAGTTTCCAACTCCTCTTAATTCGTCTACGACTTTCTGAATCAAAGGCTGTTCGATATGTTCCGGAAGAATAAATTCAAAAGATTTGACACCAAAATCTGTCTCCAACCGTATAGGAGCAAAAGAAAACATACTAAAAACAATTTTTCCTTTCGTACCGATGATTTCTACTATATCTCGTTCTATATTCGGGGCAACAGCAAAGCTCCAATGTCCCGAACCTATTATTCCCGATTTAAAATAAAAAGAGGCAGAAAATGTATCCTTCGCATCATAAAGACCTGCAAGATTAGCAGAAAAACCTTTCGCATCTACAATTTCTCCCAAAAGGAAATCAAGAATATCGAATGTATGCGGAGCAAGATCATAAAAATAACCCTCACCTGCAATCTGCCGATCCAACCGCCAAGATTGCTTATCCGGGATAAGATCTGAATCTAACGGAGTCTTATCAAGAGAAGCTGTAACCAAAAGAATTTTCCCAATAACCTGTTCCTCCAATAAAGACTTAATTTGCACAAAATACGGTAATGCACGACGATAAAACGCAGGAAAAAGTTTTTGTCCGGTCTTACGAGCAACCATGATCATTTCACAACATTCCTCATAATTCATCGCCATCGGCTTCTCCACATATACAGGCTTACCTGCACGCATTGCTTTTATAGAATACTCTTTATGCGTATTCGGCGGCGTAGCGACATATATCGCATCTATATCCGGATCAGAAATTATATCCTGAACATCGGTATAATATTTCTGAACATGATGCCTGCGAGCAAAATCCTTGACCTTTACAGCATCCCGCCTCATTACAGCGTTCAGCTCAGAATGCTCTATTTTATAAAATGCCGGTCCGCTTTTCTTTTCACAGACATCTCCACAACCTATAATCCCCCAACGAATCGTATCCATATCCACAATTTATTATTCTTCCGGAGCAAACATCGGATCCCAAGCCGGTAAACGTACCGGAGTCTGACTCAGAATATTCAATATTTTTTTAGGAACATATTTTTTCTCTACAACAAGACGGAACATATACTCATCAAACCAACGATCAGTCATTATCAAATGTCCTTTATATCCATTAGTTGCCCCCCAACTATTTTCCAATAACCATTTTACCGGGTTTCCCGAATCATCCAGATCTACGGCAACTAAAGTCATCGCATGTGAAGAGCCGCTCGCAAAAGATTGCACACGCTGTTTTTTATTCATTCCGAAAGTAGTACCCATCAATGATTCATAATCATAATTATTCAAATCTAAAGTTCCTTTATCCCGATTTAGGTATTTTGTTACATCACAAGAAAAATACATTGCCGTGCTATCCTTTATAGATGCGATCGCCATTTTTTTTATATCTTCTACGGGAAGATTTACATACTTCCAATTATAACCATCATACATATGACGATCATAGTCTATTTCATACAACTTATAATACTCCCTCGTCGGATCATTCATCAACATAACATATCCGTTTGTCAAATCTTTTCCTATATATTCATTATAAAACGATTTCGGTGTATATTGTTTAGTCTCCACAGGTTTCCCATTCATGTCTTTTCTTGTCCAAGTAAATTCAAGCGGCGGTTCTCCGAGATTTAACACTAACATTCGATACACAGTACCCAACATCTCTATTTTTTTTCTTTTTATATCCTCCATATCTGTCTGGGCAGGTAACTCTCGAAGTTGTAGACCATACTCCCGTAATTTAAGTTTTAATAGAAAAGCCATCTGCGAAGTGTTATTGCTGGCAAATGTCTCATTCATAGCCTCTTTCGGAACGACTCCATATTTTCCGATAATATCAGATATTCCGGTAAACTGTCCTCCATCGCTCAACGGATTCTTAAATAACCACTCAACCATTTGATCAGACATCGGCTTCTGACGTGTATCGATAATTCCTTGAAGAAATAAATTTGCTTTCTCCAACTGATCGTAAAAGAAATTATAATTCTGGGAAAATTCAAATTCGGGTAATTTATATTTATCTATTATTTTTGCCCGAAATACATTCAAGCCAGTAAATAACCAACACCGACCTGAAGCTTTTTGGTCTGTAACACCTCGGGAATATACTCGATCAGAAAAATATCCATCTACAACATCCGATTGATTTGCACTTACAGCCAGTTTTTGTACACTATTAGCATTTAAAGCATTACGTATAGCCTTATCTGCAGATGTATTTTTATAAGCAGTTTTTATTTCCTGCATCATTGCATCATCTATGCCGCCAAAAGTCTGAGCAAATGTAGTCTCGGCCATTACCGAAACACCGACTAATAAAGAAAAAAAGATTTTTCGGTTCATGAATTTTTTTATTTACCAATTCTTTAAATAAGCACACAAATGTAAGAAAAGATAACAGTCTGTCTAAATTTTTCGATAGAAACATATATCCAAAAATAACTTGTAAAATCGGTGATAAAAAATACCCGAAGTTTTGCTTCGGGTATTCAATATATTTCATACAGTCAATTATGCACCAAAATCATCATACATCAGCATTTCACGGGGAACTCCCAAATCCCATAACATTTTCTTTACGGCATTAGCCATAGGACCAGGACCACACATATAATATTCAATATCTTCCGGAGCATCATGATCTTTCAAATAATGATCATAAATAACCTGATGGATGAATCCTGTATAACCCGTCCAATCGTCCTCAGGTTGAGGATCGGACAAAGCGATATGGAAAGAGAAATTCGGGAAATCACGTTCGATAGCTCTAAAATCTTCTTCATAGAAAATCTCTCGGCGAGAACGAGCTCCATACCAGTATGAAATCTTACGATCCGTGGTTTTCAATGTTTTAAACAGATGCAGCAAATGCGAGCGCAACGGTGCCATACCTGCCCCTCCACCAATATATAACATTTCTCTTTTTGTATTCAAAATATGGAATTCACCATAAGGCCCTGAAACGGTAACTTTATCTCCGGGTTTACGTGAAAAAATATAGGAAGAACAAATACCCGGTTTAATACCAGCCGCCCATGTTCCGGTATTTCGATCAAACGGCGGTGTCGCAATACGAATATTCAGCATAACGATATTTCCTTCTGCCGGATGATTCGCCATGGAATAAGCCCGATAAGTTTCTTCATCGTTTTTACAAACTAATCCCCACATTTTATATTTATCCCATTCATCACGATATTTTTCATCGATATCCATATCTGTAAATTTAATATCATATTTAGGGACATCAATCTGAATATAACTACCGGGTTGAAAATTTAACGTTTCTCCTTCAGGCAAACGAACGACAAACTCCTTAATAAAGGATGCTACATTGTTATTCGAAACGACTTCACATTCCCATTTCTTAATACCCAATACAGACTGTGGTATTTTTATTTCTAAATCATTCTTTACTTTTACCTGACAAGCCAAACGATAATGATCTTTAATCTGTTTTCGGGTAAAAAAGCCTACTTCTGTAGGGAGAATTTCGCCACCGCCTTCTTCTACCTGACAGCGACACATACCACAACTTCCGCCGCCACCGCAAGCAGAAGGTAAAAATATCTTATTCGCCGCCAAAGAAGATAACAACGTAGAACCGGCAGGAGTAGTCACCTCCCGCTCTCCATTGATACGTATCTTCAATTCTCCGGAAGGAGTCAACTTAGCTTTGGCAAGCAATAATATTGCGACCAGCAAAAGAGTCAATATCAAAAAGATTACGACTGCCGCCAATATAGTGAGATTACTCATCATTAATTCGATCATCGTTTATAATTTTAGAATACAATTAAAGTTTAATCCCCAGAAAACTCATGAAAGCAATCCCCATCAGTCCGGTTATAATAAAAGTAATACCAATACCCCGAAGAGGAGCCGGAACATTCGAATATGCCAGTTTTTCACGAATTGCAGCAATACCTACAATTGCAAGCATCCAACCGATACCGGAACCGATGCCATACACGGTAGCCGTACCTACATTCGGAAATTCACGCTGTTGCATAAATAACGATCCTCCCAAAATCGCGCAATTCACTGCAATCAGTGGCAAAAATATTCCTAACGAAGCATATAGGGAAGGTGAGTATTTCTCAACTACCATTTCTACCAACTGTACCATAGAGGCAATAACGGCAATAAACAAAATAAGGCTTAAGAAACTCAAATCGACATCTTTATACTCCTCTCCTAACCAAGAAAGAGCTCCCGATTTCAATATATAGTTCTCAAGCAAATAATTCACAGGAAGGGTAATTGTCAAAACAAATGTCACCGCAATACCCAAACCTATCGCCGTTTTCACATTTTTAGAAACTGCCAGATAAGAACACATACCTAAAAAGTAGGCGAATATCATATTGTCTATAAATATAGACCGAATAAACAGATTCAAATTTTCCATTTTCTACCGTATTTAATTATGTGTTATTTCTCCTGCAAATCTTTATTCCGGGAACGATGTATCCAAATAATACACGCTACCGTAATCAATGCCATCGGAGGCAATATCATCAACCCGTTATTTTCATAACCCCATTTATAGAATATGTCAGGAACGACTTGATAGCCCCAAAGAGTACCAGAACCTAACAACTCACGGAAAAAAGCCACAATAACAAGAATCAGTCCGTAACCGATACCATTACCTATTCCGTCAAGAAAAGATTCCCATGGGCCATGCCCCAACGCAAATGCCTCAAGACGTCCCATTAATATACAGTTGGTTATAATTAATCCTACAAACACCGAAAGCTGCTTGCTTACATCATAAGCATAAGCTTTTAACACCTGATCGACAATGATCACCAACGCAGCGACAACAACCAATTGAACGATAATACGAATACTGTTAGGAATCGTATTGCGTAACAACGAGATTATCACATTGGCAAAAGCGACAACAGCCGTTACAGAAATTGCCATAACAAAAGCCGGCTCCAATTTTGCCGTCACAGCCAAAGCCGAACAGATACCCAGTATCTGTACTATGACCGGATTATTTTTAGAGAGCGGACCTAAAAGGACTTCTTTATTTTTCTTGGATAACATATCTATTTCTCCGCTTATTTTAATGACTTAAAAAAATTCTGATACGGTTCAAGACTGTTTTTCATCATATCTTGTACACCTTTACTCGTAATTGTTCCCCCTGAAATAGCATCTACATATTCAGCTCCATCGACAGGTTTCTGTCCTTTTTTCTCTACAGCAATCGATTTAAATTCACCGTCAATAAATAAATGCTTACCTTTATACTGATCTGAAAACATAGGTTTCTCGATCTCAGCACCCAATCCCGGAGTTTCGCCCTGATGTGCAAAATAAGCTCCATAAATGGTATTTCCATCTTTATCGACAGAAACATATCCCCAGATAGGTCCCCACAATCCAGCGCCATTCATCGGAATAATATACTTTTCAGAACCATCTTCCAATCTACAGACAAAGACCGGCAACTCTCTATCTGATGAGGCTTTTTTCACCTGATTAGCCGTATTTACGTCAAACGCATTTACCCCATCGATTTTTTCTCCGGCAGCATTAATCACATAAGTGTTTACTATATACTTTTTATACAGTTCCTGAGCATTTGTCGCATCGGATGCAATATTCACCGAACTCAAGATCTGTTTCATTTTATCGATTTCCACATTTTTAGTTTGCGGTTCTTTCAGCAATAAAGCTGTATAAGCTAATACGGCGGCAACAACGATCACCATCACCGAAGCATATATTACTGTATATACATTACTCTGCTTGTTCATGATTCTCTCTTTTTATGCGTTAGTTTTAGCTCTCTTCAATCTCTTTTTCATATTCGCTTCTACAACGAAATAATCGATCAGAGGAGCGAAAACATTCATCAGCAATACCGCTAACATAGCTCCTTCAGGATAACCATTATTATATACACGGATAATTATGGCAATAACTCCGATCAAGAACCCATATATATATTTCCCTAATGTCGTACGCGCCCCCGTTACCGGATCAGTAGCCATAAACACGGCAGCAAAAGCAAATCCGCCGAGACAAATCTGATCCAATGGAGAAAGGAATGAACCGGGATATGTCGGTGAAGCAAAAAGATTCGCAATATATCCCATAAACAAGCCTCCTACAAAAACAGAAAGCATGATCCGCCAATTCGCTATTCCTGTAAAAAGAAGAATTGCCGCACCAATCAAAATAGCCAACGTAGAAGTCTCCCCGATAGAACCGGGAATAAGGCCTAAAAATGAATCTAAAGTAGAAATTTTTTCTCCCAAAATATTCACTAAAGTAAGATCACCATTGGCTGCCGTATATGTTGCAACCTGCCCCAACGGAGTTGCTCCGGAAAAACCTTCTACAACTTGACCAGCTCCTAAACCGAATGTATCGGAAGTACGAACAAAAACAGAGTCGCCGGACATCTTAGACGGATAAGCGAAGAAAAGGAACGCCCGAGTAATCAAGGCAACATTAAACACGTTCATTCCAGTTCCGCCGAACACTTCCTTAGCAAAAATAACTGCAAAAGCCGTAGCTACCGCAATCATCCATAACGGAGTATCGATAGGAACAATCATAGGAATAAGAATCCCCGAAACCAAAAAACCTTCCTGAATTTCATGTCCCCGCATTTGTGCCACAGCAAATTCGATTCCTAATCCGACGACATAAGAAACGATAATCTTAGGAAGTACGGCTAAAAATCCGAAAAGGAAAGTCATCCAAAATCCGGTCCGGGTCAACTCTCCTATCGCCAAATAATGCTGATAACCGACATTATACATTCCGAACAACAAAGCCGGAAGCAAAGCAATAATCACTACAGTCATAGTACGTTTCGTATCAATGCTGTCATGAATATGCACACCTGATTTTGATGTAGTATTCGGGACAAAAAGGAATGTTTCAAATCCTTCAAATACAGATTGAAACATCGAGAACTTCCCGCCCGGTTCAAAATTAGGCTTAATTCTATTGATATAATTTCTTAAAGCTTTCAATGTGAGTTTTATTTAAATAGGTTTATGTCTGCTTAATTCATCTCTTTCATCAACTGATCGAGTCCATTACGGATAATCTTCTGAATTTCAAGTTTCGATGTGTCAACAAATTCACATAATGCAAAATCTTCCGGAGCAACTTCATAGATGCCGAGATTTTCCATTTTATCAATATCAAAAGCAATAACTGCCTTAATCAGAAACTCCGGTAAAATATCCATCGGGAATACTTTATCATACTCCCCTGACATAATAATAGCCCGTTCACCTCCATGCAAACGAGCATCCAAAACATACTCTTTTTTCCGTCCCAACAACCACGTAAAATAACTGTGACTTACACTATACTTATCAAATCCGGGAGTCGCCCATCCGAAAAACTCATTACAATCATCACCTTCAGGTATAACAGTCAACTGGCTGTGAGGCATCCGTAAATATCCCATCGGATCGACTTTCGTTCCTGTAAGAACATTTCCACTTATAAAACGTTGGTTATAACTACTCTTCTTGACGTTGTTTTCCAATATACTGTCTAACCGAGCCCCTGCAACAGTACGCACATACATCGGCTTAACGATCTCCGATCCTGTTACGGCAACGATTCGAGAAAAATCGACTTTCCCGGTATTAAAAAACCGACCTATCAACAGCACGTCAAAAGCACTTAGTGTCCAAACAACTTCACCTTTACAAATCGGCGCAATATGCTGTATCTGAACTCCGACATTTCCGGCAGGATGCGGTCCTTCAAAGAGGACAGTTTCCGCCCCAGATATATCAACCGTATTTTGAGCTGACATACCGACATAAACCTTTCCTGTCGTCATCTTCTTTAATGCATCCAATCCTGCCTGAAAATTTTTCTCTTCTCCCTTCAATACAAAAGCAAAATCAGGAGCTAAAGGAGCTGAATCCCAAGCTGAAATAAAAATATCACGAGGAGATACTTCCGGATTGGCGATTATATCATAAGGACGCTGTTTAATGAATGGAAATAATCCTGCATCGAGAACAAGCTCTTTCACTTGCTCTCCCGAGAGTTTCGCCAAATCGACTTTCCCAAAATCGACATAAGTCTGTTCATTATCAGACTTTATCGTTATATCCAACACTTTACGTCGTTCTCCCCGGTTTACTGCTACGACTTCTCCGCTAACCGGAGAAACGAACTTCACTTCCGGGCGATTTTTATCATACATCAACGGTGTTCCCGCATCTACATGATCTCCGGCTTTTACAATTACCTTAGGAATTACCCCGTGAAAGTCATCCGGTATAAGAGCATAATACTCACTTTTCGGAGCATCAACAACCTCCTTGACCGGTTTTCCTTCTAAAGGTATATCCAAGCCTTTTTTTAACTTTATCACATTCGCCATGTTGTAATAAATAGATTTTTTAATTTGTGTGCAAAGATAATAATTCTGTTATAAAACATATATAATATAAAGAATTTTTTCCGTAATTAATTTACTCGTGCTCAGGTTTTAGCAAACTACGTGATTCTTTTATTCTCCTTTCTTTTATCCATACCCGAATTATTTATTATACTCATGATTACAAAAAACACTACTTTTTATACTAAAAAAAGTAAAGCCGATTATCACAAGAAAAAAAGAGAAGGACTTCGAGCCCCTCTCTTTTTTCTTTATCCAATGATATATTTACTATTCGGAATAAATGAAATTAATTTTACAGCTAAATAACTTACAACATAAGTAATTAAAACCGACAGAAATATAGTCCACGGAGTTGATACAACAGAACTCAAATAAGCATATATAAATGGAAGAAACATCATATGTACCAAATACATACCATAACTTTTAAGAGAAATATCTTTTACCAATTTATAAAGAAACCCTTTAGAATATGTAATCTTTTTGATCAGCATAAATGCTCCGATAGCCATCATAACCGTTGCCATACCGGTATTATCCCAGCCGTGCTCCAAATCTTCGACACAATCGACATAAAACGAACGATCATAAAATGAATACACACACATAGCATAACCGACTAAAAATAACGGGATAGAAATAATCAGAGTTTTTTTCATCGACCAGTTTACATAATTGCGAATATAATGGGCCAATACCAAAAATCCGATAAATCCGGAAAAATAATAAAACATTCCATAAGGATACCCGGGCATCTCTCCATACATATAGCCAAAACGGTCATGAACAAAAGAGATCACCGTTGTCAACAACCATACCAGCAAAAAACATTCTTCTCCTCTACGACTCACCTGCTTAAGCCACGGAGACAAGATTGGCATCAACATATAAAGTCCGATAAGCATATATATAAACCACAAATGGTTAGCTGGCGGAATTGTATTTACACATAATTGTACGAGATAATCTTTCAATTGCGCAACATCGCATGCACCCCATAAACATGGCAAAAATGCATACATCAATAACCAAAAAACAAAAGGAATGACAACTCGAGTAAAACGCCGTCTAAAAAAGGTCTTACTGTCAGTTCTAAGCGGTAACAAAAGAAATGCAGACGCCATTACATACAAATCGACTCCATAGCGAGAAAAACTACTCATAAATGAAACACTAAGTCTGTCTGTTTCATTTTTAAATAAAAAATTTAACGTACCGTCAGAATAAACACTTTCCGACGCATGCACGCCAAATACTAAAAACATAGCAAATACTCGTAAATAATCGAGAAAAACAATTCGCTCCGTTTCCGGAGAAAGATTTGATGAACCCATAAATTTATATTTAATAGTTAGACAAAATAATAGCCGCTGACAAAGAAATATTGCATTTTATAGAAATGAGATGTTACACTATCCTATATTTTCACAGAATAAAATAATTGTTTCAAAATAATATGGAACAGCTTAATCAACGAATTACATTCACATTAAATACAGACTAAAAAAGAATAAAATGGTTTATTATGTTGAAAAATAATCGATAAAAAGATTTATATAAATAATATATGACTCATCTATATATAATAACAAAATAAATTTTAAAAACTATTTTATTTTTGTGAAAATAGAATTTTTAAACTAATAACTTTTTCGTATGAGACACTTCATTTTTTTTCTTTTTTTCTCACTTACAATACTTTACTCATATTCTGCTCCTGTCACTTTAAAACAAGCACAAAACATTGCATCCGATTTTTTTCAAAATAACTCTTTCTATAAGAAAAACCGAACAACAAATAAAAATGAAGCTATTTTAATAGATTTGGTCTATACCCCTCAACAAACAATTACCAACAACCGTGTACGATCGGTAGAAAACGATCCGGAATTTTATATATTCACCCCTCGATATCAAAACGGATTTGTAATTATTGCCGGTGACGATAAAATTTCATCCATCATAGGATATTCCTTTGAGCAATCTTTCGATACAGAAAAAATACCCGAAGCATTGCAAGAATACTTAAATGCATACACACAATATATCAGAGAGGTTCGCAATGAGAATATCATCCTGAAAACCCGGGATACCAAAATCTCGACGTATCCATAGAACCGGCTACTGATACGGATATTTATGTAACAGTAAGTCTACATTCTTCACTGGATTTCGAAGGAACAATATACTTATCATCCGAAGATCAAAACGTATACGGATCTAAAGATATTGTTCTAAAATCAGGAATAAAAACCGAAATCCCGGTAAAAGTATATGCATATCAAAAAAAACCGAAACTTTAAGATAGCCACAATCCTCCCGTTTACAAGATGACTTCTGAAACCGTCATGCTCTTGAAACAGTAGAAGACGATCATCAGACAGCTGAAGAAACAGCTCACGGCAAGCAAGAACCTGAAAGCTCACTTGTCATCTTTTTTGTCCTCTTTTTAAGTACATATTTATATAGTTCGTCTGAATTTCCTGATGAGTAAATTCAGACAAGTCCTAAAAAATAATACATCAATCCTTCAGCTGAAGCTCTACAATATAATCAATTTCCGAAGGCAACTCAGGTAACTGCAAAATCACTCCCTGTTTATTCTGAATAAATGACAATTTAGACTTGTCTTTAAACACAAACGCCTTCTTTATTGCCACATCCGTAACCGGAAGAAAAAGCACCTTATCCTTCCAATCCAGAATATGCACGTATAATTTATCTTTCTTTTTCGTCGTAACACCCCAATCTCTCACAATTCCTCCTCGTGTACCGTATAACGTCTCTCCGTATATTCGCATCCAATCTCCGATCCCTTTCAATCGCTCTACCGTAGCAACCGGAAGTTTTCCATCCGGTTGCGGACCGACATTCAAAAGCAAATTCGCATTTTTCCCGGCAGCCTTAACTAAAAGGTGTATAAGCGTCTCAACAGATTTGTAATTATCATCCTTTATATTGTAACCCCAAGTGGAATTCATCGTTTCACAAGTTTCAAGAGGCAATGAAGCGACAGGCTGACCGGACGAGAATCCAGCTTTGTTTTCACCCGGTAAATCTCTTTCAAAAATCTGAATATCCTCACCTTTTATCGGAGCAAGATGGTGATTATTCCCGATCAGACAGTCCGGTTGCAAGCGATGAATCAAATTATATTGTTCGGGGAGACGCCAATCAAAATCTTTATCCTGATCCCAATGCCCATCAAACCAAATCGCCCCTACCTGTCCATAATTTGTAAGCAATTCCGTCAATTGGTTATTCATAAATTTATAATACGAATCCCAATTTTCTTTCATCCGACGTCCTGTATTTTTGCCGGTACTCCCTACTGGATAATCCTCACGTCCCCAATCGGCATGAGAATAATAAAAATGTATCTTCAGCCCCTGCTTATGACACTCATCGGCCAACTCTTTAACAATATCCCGTTTAAAGGGAGTTGCTTTTACAATATTATAATCGCTGAACTTGGTATCGAACATCGAAAATCCGTCATGATGTCGAGTTGTAAAACAAACATACTTCGCACCTGATGCCTTAAATGCAGAAACCCATTGAGCTGCGTCAAAACGAGAAGGGCAGAATCCCCCCGCCAACTTGGCATACTCCGACTGTCTCAACTTTTCGTTTTCCAAAACCCACTCTCCATTGGCCAACATACTGTAAATACCATAATGAACAAAAATACCGAATTTATTATCTCGAAATTCTTCTCGAGCCTCAAGATTTCCTGAAGAAGGTTGATAGTCCATTTGTGCATAAACAGAAGAGACTAATAAAACGAGGCAAAAGCATAACAATTTATTTTTCATAGTATTAGTAATTTTATTCATTACAAAATTAATAAAACATTTTAAATGACAATAAAGTATCGACCTTATTTATCCATTTCAAAATCTGTTTAAATTACTTTCTCGGAAAATTTAAACAGGCTCTTAAACGATTTCCTTGATACACGGATAATAAAAGATTTGAAAAGATAATGCTTATCTCAAATATTTTTATAAATTTGCATAACTACGGACATTCAAGAGCCTGTTCAAATTTTGTACAGACATTCTTTGAGAGTTGTTTCCAAAGATACTTCTCTGTTCCGAATAAGACATAACAGAATATGGTGTACGGGAATGGAGAAAAACCGGGAGGAAACTCAAAAGGCTGAAAATGTATTCTGGGAAAATTGAAACAAACTCTAAAAACAAGATGTCCGGTTACTAAATTAAGACATTAAAAAAACAAACATCATGATCTTAGATTCTCTTAGCAACTCCGCTTCGATCGAACAGTTGCACCCGTTATTTAAAAAAGCATTCGATTTTCTAAAATCGACCGATTTTTCTACCAAAGAAGCCGGGAAAATAGTTCTCAACGGAGATGATTTATATGTTTCCATAGCAGAACCTGCGGGAAAAAGCAAAGATGCTGCTAAAATGGAAACTCACAATAAATATATCGACATACAGATGCCTTTGACCGCAACTGAAACAATGGGCTGGAAAGCGACAAAAGAATTGAAAAAGATAACACAACCTTATAATGAGGAAAAAGACATAACATTCTTCGCTGACACTCCGACTACTTATATACAGGTGCAGCCCGGAGAATTTGCCATATTCTTTCCTGAAGACGGGCATGCTCCCGGTATCGCCGAAGGAAACTTCAAAAAAGTTATCGTTAAAGTACGTGTATAAATACCGAAACGCAAGACAATATCCCGAATTAACGACGTCCGGATTACAGGTATTAAGCCTGTTTAAATTTTATCCGGATCGGCTTTGAGTATCGCTTTTGAAAATGTTTTCTTGTTTTTATGAGGAGGATAGCAGACTATCTGATAAATAAAAACAGAAAAACAGACCGAAAGAAAATTTAAAGATAACCGAATAGATTTTAACAGGAAATTAAAAACAGGCTCTGAGTTAATTACCAAAAATCGACATTACGTTTTATCTACCCTTCGTAATACCGATATTTTACCGATTCCCCAGCGACTTTATTCTATCTACCACTTTAAGATACAAGATATTATGGATTCTCTCAATTTAATAAAAAACGATCCTTGGCTCGAACCTTATAAAACGGCTATCGAACATCGATTTCAACTCTCGGTTTCCAAAGAAAAAGAACTGACCGGAAAAGGCAAATCTTTATCTGATTTCGCAGACGGATACTTATATTTCGGGCTTCACAAAACAGAGCAAGGTTGGGTCATACGAGAATGGGCTCCTAATGCAACAGATATTTTCTTGATCGGAAATTTTTCGGAATGGAAAGAGAATACTAAATATCGCTTTTCAAAACTGAAAAACGGCGTATGGGAGCTTAAACTAAAAACCGGAGAAATAAAACACCTCGACTTATATAAATTATCGATGCACTGGAATGGCGGTCATGGTGAACGCATACCTGCATGGGCAACTCGGGTCGTCCAAGATGAAAAGACTTACATATTTTCTGCTCAAGTATGGGCACCTCAGATACCTTATAAATTCAAGAAAAAAAAATTCAAACCCCAAATCTCTCCTTTACTGATTTATGAGTGCCATATAGGTATGGCCCAAGAAGAGGAGCGGATAGGTAATTACAACGAATTCAGAGAAAAAATTCTCCCCCGCATCGCAAAAGACGGATACAATGCCATACAAATTATGGCTATTCAGGAACATCCTTATTACGGATCTTTCGGGTATCACGTTTCAAGTTTTTTCGCTCCCTCTTCCCGTTTCGGGACACCTGACGAACTGAAACAGTTAATCGACGAAGCTCATGCTTTGGGCATAGCCGTAATCATGGATATAGTACATTCTCATGCGGTAAAAAATGAAGTCGAAGGATTAGGACGTTTCGATGGTTCTTACAACCAATTTTTCTACGGAGATCACAGAAGAGAACACCCTGCATGGGATTCTCTTTGTTTTGACTATGGAAAAAATGAAGTAATTCACTTTTTATTATCCAACTGCAAATATTGGCTTGAAGAATTCAAATTCGACGGTTTCCGTTTCGACGGCGTCACCTCGATGCTTTATTATGATCACGGATTAGGAAAAGCTTTTGGCAGTTATAATGATTATTACGACGGAGGACAAGACGAAAATGCAATCACGTATCTTACTTTGGCAAATAAATTAATTCATGAAGTCAATCCTCATGCAATAACGATTGCCGAAGAGATGAGTGGAATGCCGGGGCTTGCCGCTAAAACAGAAGATGGCGGTATCGGATTCGATTATCGTATGGCTATGGGGATTCCCGATTTCTGGATTAAAATAATCAAAGAAAAGAAAGATGAAGAATGGAATCCTTCTGCAATTTTTTGGGAATTGACCAATCGACGGTCTGATGAAAAAACCATTAATTATGCTGAAAGTCACGATCAAGCTCTTGTCGGAGATAAAACAATTATTTTCAGACTTATCGATGATCAAATGTATTGGCACATGATGAAAAATGATGACAACATGACCGTTGATCGAGGAATGTCTCTGCACAAAATGATACGGCTGGTCACTTTATCGACTATCAATGGAGGCTATCTGAATTTTATGGGTAACGAATTCGGTCATCCCGAATGGATCGATTTTCCGAGAGAAGGTAACGGTTGGTCTTACAAATATGCCCGCAGACAATGGAGTCTTGTCGATAGAAAAGATCTTAAATACGAATATTTAGGAAACTTCGACGAGGCAATGATCAAATTGGTAAAAGATGTAAAACATTTTGAACAAAGTCCCATAACCAAATTATGGGACAACGGAGGAGATCAGATTTTAGCATTCATACGAAAAGATCTATTATTTATATTCAATTTCCATCCGTTCAAATCCTTTACCGATTACGGTATCTTAGCACCCAAAGGCAGCTATAAAACCATATTGAATACCGATTCTTATACATTCGGAGGATATGGATTGATTGACGAATCAATCGAGCATTTTTCTATTCCCGATCCTTTATATAAAAAGGAAAAGAAAGAGTGGCTGAAATTGTATCTACCAGCCCGATCTGCACAAGTTTTAAAGCTTCAAAAGAAAAAATAATTCGTTTTTAAGCAAAATTTTAATCGCTATAAGGATATAAATTTTTATATATATAACACTAAAATACAGAAAATTAATTATATATAATTGTACAAAAGACACTTAAAAATAGGTTATATAACATATATATTTTTTTTGCGAGATTCAGGAAAAAGTACATCTTTGCATGCATTAACCTAGAACAATCTTTTTTACCTTAAAAAATTAATACCTATTGAAAACCTTTAAAAAGGGACTTTTGAGAAAAAGCCTCTTTTTTTATTTATAATAGTATAGTAATCAACCTGTTTAATATTTAATTTGCTATTAATACGCTATTACATTTGATCTAAATTAATAATTATGTTACCTTCTCAACTTTCATTATTATACACCGTCATAATGTGAACCTTTCGATATAGAATTTATTTGAAATTTCATTCGAAACAGAATAAAAAAATCTTCCGAATCGTTTAAGAATGCCGTAATAGTAGGTTTATCCAAAATCTTAAAAGAAATAAAAGAAGTAGAAACTTTTCATTGCAGCCGAAACAGACGACTGAAAACAATACGATAAGAGGCCGTTTTAAATTTTCCGATAAAAATATATTATCAGGTTATTTTTGTAATTTCTTCCAGTCTGTTTCCCCGTTTTCACTTGTCAGATACTCGCTATCATCCTCGTTAAAAGCGACGAAACATCTCCGAAAGAAACTCTCAAATCTGCCCCGAGTAAAATTTAAACTGACTCTAACTCTATTCCATTTTAAAATGTTATATTCGTACCCGATAAATTATTTATATTAAACTATCAAACAATGGACGTTAAACAACACTATTCCGGACTTACCGATGCACAAGTGAAGGAAAGTAGGGAAAAATTCGGAAGCAATCTGCTTACTCCACCTCAAAAAACTCCTCTTTGGAAACTTTTTTTCGAAAAATTTCAAGATCCGATTATCCGTATTTTACTCATCGCAGCATTATTGTCATTATGCATTTCGTTCATTCATAACGAATATGCTGAAACAATCGGAATATTTTGTGCCATATTTTTAGCAACCGGCGTTGCGTTTTGGTTCGAAATGGATGCAAACAAAAAATTCGACATTCTGAATCAAGTAAACGACGATGTCATGATAAAAGTAATCAGGAACGGAAATCTTCAAGAAGTTCCTAAAAAAGATATTGTCGTCGGAGATATAGTTTTACTCGAAACAGGAGAAGAAATTCCTGCAGACGGAGAATTACTCGAAGCCATTTCTCTCCAGATAGATGAATCTTGCCTTACCGGAGAATTAATGATCGACAAAACCACGAATCCTGAAGATTTCGATTCAGAAGCAACCTATCCCTCTAACTGGGTGATGAGGGGAACAAAAGTGCTTGACGGACATGGAATTATGGAAGTAAAGCAAGTAGGAGACGCCACTCAATACGGACAAGTAGCCGAAAAAGCGACTGAAATCAGCGGAGAAGAAACACCACTGAACCGTCAATTAAACGGGCTGGCAAAATTTATCGGTGTTGCTGGTTTTGCTTTAGCTATTCTTACTTTTGGAACTCTATTTATCAAAGACCTGATAACTCACCCGATTACATGGGGACAATTCGGATTATTAGGTGCTGTTATGGCAGGGGGAGGCATAGCTTTATCCAAAGTCTGGGTTCCGATCCTATACGATGCATTTTCCCTCGCAGGAAAAGAAAAGTCCCTACCCCGTTGTATTAACCGTTTCGGATGGTTAACATGGTTTATATTCGGTACAATAATCTTTGTTATAATCTGTGGTATAGGGGTATTATTCGGTGTAAATCCGTTGAACTCATCTTCATGGATCAATATTGAAGAAGCCAATAGAATACTACAATATTTTATGATTGCAGTAACATTAATTGTCGTAGCTGTTCCTGAAGGTTTACCAATGAGTGTAACACTGAGTCTGGCTCTCAGTATGAGACGAATGTTGCAAACCAATAATTTGGTACGCAAAATGCACGCTTGCGAAACAATGGGAGCAACAACCGTTATTTGTACCGACAAAACCGGAACTCTTACCCAAAACCAAATGCGGGTTTTTCAAAGCAACTTTTTTCCCTTGAAAAATCAGGAACTGACAGACAACACTGCCAGCAATCTTATTAAAGAAGGTATCGCCGCAAACTCTACAGCATTTTTAGATTACTCAGATCCTCAAAAAGTATCGACTATAGGTAACCCGACCGAAGCCGCCCTGCTGCTCTGGCTGCACAATAAAGGTATAGAGTATGCCCCCTTGCGCGAAAATGCCCATGTCGACAAACAACTGACATTCTCTACCGAACGCAAATATATGGCAACTCTCGTAAATTCTCCTCTTATCGGGAAAAAAGTGCTATATATGAAAGGCGCACCGGAAATCGTGCTTTCAAAATGTAAGACCGTAGAAACTTCGGAAGGAGAAAAACCCGTATCGGAATATACACGACAAATAGAAGAACAACTGCTCGCTTACCAAAATCAAGCTATGCGAACTCTCGGGTTTGCATATAAAATTATAAATGAGGACAATAAGCTACCTATTCCTGAATTAGCCGATACCGGACTCATATTTCTCGGATTCGTTGCAATCTCAGATCCTGTTCGGGAAGATGTTCCGGCTGCCGTAGCCGAGTGTTTGAATGCAGGTATTCAAGTAAAAATCGTTACAGGAGATACAACTGCGACAGCTCGGGAGATTGCCCGCCAGATCGGAATCTGGAAACCGGAAGATACGGATGAGAATATCATTACCGGTACAGATTTCGAAGCATTGCCGGATAATGAAGCTTTCGAACGAGTAAAAAAATTAAAAGTCATGTGCCGTGCACGTCCGACGGACAAACAACGATTGGTAGAACTGCTTCAAAAAGACGGACAAATTGTCGCCGTAACCGGAGACGGAACGAATGATGCTCCAGCTCTGAACCATGCCAATGTAGGGTTATCTATGGGAACTGGTACTTCTGTTGCAAAAGAAGCCAGTGATATAACTTTACTGGACGACTCATTCAAAAGTATTGCGACAGCAGTTATGTGGGGACGTTCTTTATATCAAAATATCCAGCGTTTTCTTTTATTCCAGCTTACAATTAATGTCGTTGCACTAGTAATCGTATTTTTAGGTTCGATCTTCGGTCACGAATTGCCTCTCACGGTGACTCAGATGCTATGGGTCAACCTCATTATGGACACTTTTGCCGCCGGAGCCCTGGCTTCATTACCGCCGAATAAAGAAGTAATGAAAGACAAACCCCGCAAAAACGAGGCATTTATCGTTACCCCTCCTATGAGAAATCAAATATTATGGATAGGATTGGCATTCGTGGCATTTTTAATGGGACTACTCTACTATTTCACCAATGCAGAAGGAGAAATAAACCGTCACGACCTCGCTTGCTTCTTCACTATTTTTGTAATGTTACAATTCTGGAATCTATTTAATGCTAAAGCCTTTGCAACCGGGAAATCGGCCTTTAACAGATTACTGCATGATACAGGATTTATTACTGTTGCATTATTGATTATCATAGGACAGTTTTTTATCGTCACATTTGGAGGGGACGTATTTCGTACAGTTCCTCTCTCATGGCAAGATTGGTTACTGATCATCGGCTCTACATCATTAGTCTTATGGATCGGTGAAATTTTCCGTCTATTCGGGAAAAAGAAGAAATAAGATCTCAATAGGATAAAGTCCACCAAATAGCTCTCCCGAACTTCAGATACTCAGGAGAGCTATTTTTTACTGTTAAGAATTCCTTATTCTATAAACGATGCTTGCTATCGATTGTTTTACGTAGCAGACAAACAAACTTAATGTAAAAAAATTATGGCAAAAGGAAGTCTTGAAATTTTAAAGAATAAAATCGATGTTTCCAAAATATTGGAACAACTGAATGCTGCGCTATCTGAAGAATGGCTATCTTTTTATCAATACTGGATCGGAGCTCTTGTGGCAGAAGGCGCTATGCGAGCCGAAATTCAAAAAGAGCTGCAAAAACATGCCGAAGCAGAATATAAACACGCTAAACTCGTAGCAGACCGAATCATAGAACTGGAAGGTATACCGGTACTAAATCCAAAAAAATGGTTTGAACTGGCACGTTGTCAATACAGTGCTCCGGACGATTTCGATGTTCAGAAAATTCTATTTCAAAACGTAATTGCCGAACGATGTGCCATAAAACGTTACGAAGATATAGCTTCGTTTACCGAAGGAATAGACTTTACCACCTGTAACATGGCAAAATTTATCTTAGCGGAAGAAGAAGATCATGAACAAGATCTTCAAGATTATCTGGATGATATTGCTCGAATGAAAAAAGATATATTGAATAAATAATCTTTTACTAAGAACCTGTTTAAATTTTCCAATAAAAAATACCATCAGGTCATCTTTGCGTTTTTTCCGGTCTGTTTCCCCGTTTTCACTCATCAGATAGCGAGCTATCTGACGAATGAAAACAAAAAAACAGATCGAAGAATGATTCAGGAAGATAGAAGATATGTATTCTCATAGAAAAATTTAGGCAGGCTCTGAAAACACAAACACTACAATTCCAACATTTCCATTGTAACATTCTTTCCTTTAAAATAATTTAGTAGATTTCAGTTTGTTTTATTAGCTGAAATTCATATTTTTAGAAAATAATCTTTAAATCTAAAAGCACAATGGAGAGTTCACTATTCTGGCTGATCCCAGCCTCTTCGATCCTCGCCCTGATTTTAGCGTGGTATTTCTACAAACAAATGATGCACGTAAGCGAAGGTACGGAAACAATGCAAAAAATTGCTTCACATGTCCGCAAAGGCGCTATGTCCTATCTCAAACAGCAATATAAAGTTGTAGGACTGGTATTTCTGGGACTAGTAATCCTTTTTTCTATTATGGCATACGGATTTAATTTGCAAAATCCTTGGGTGCCCGTAGCTTTTCTGACCGGAGGTTTCTTTTCCGGATTATCAGGCTTTTTAGGCATGAAAACAGCAACTTATGCTTCTGCAAGAACGGCAAATGCAGCACGCACTTCTCTGAACAGAGGATTGACCGTTGCTTTTCGTAGCGGAGCTGTTATGGGACTTGTCGTTGTAGGCTTAGGTCTTTTCGATATTTCTTTCTGGTATATTCTTCTCGACTATTGTATTCCGGCTGACGCAATAAATCCGGCAAATAAATTATGTATCATAACCACGACAATGCTGACATTCGGAATGGGTGCTTCTACCCAAGCTCTATTTGCTCGTGTCGGTGGAGGTATTTATACTAAGGCTGCTGACGTAGGTGCAGATCTCGTGGGAAAAGTGGAAGCGGGAATTCCTGAAGATGATCCGCGTAATCCGGCGACTATTGCTGACAACGTAGGTGATAATGTGGGCGATGTTGCCGGTATGGGAGCTGACCTGTACGAATCTTATTGCGGTTCGATACTGGCAACTTCAGCACTCGGTGCGGCGGCATTTATCGGTAGCGGAGATATAGATATGCAATTTAAAGCCGTTATTGCGCCGATGTTGATCGCCGCAGTAGGTATCGTTCTGTCTATTATCGGAATCTTTTCCGTAAGAACAAAAGAAAATGCAAAAATGAAGGACCTTCTCAAAGCTCTTTCTTTGGGGACAAACCTCAGTTCAATATTGATCATTGCAGCTACATTTCTGATTTTATGGGCTTTACAACTTGAAAACTGGATATACATATCTTGCGCCGTAGTGATAGGACTATTAGTCGGCGTTATAATAGGGCGTTCTACAGAATATTACACATCTCAATCTTATAAACCGACACAAAAACTTTCGGAAAGCGGTAAAACCGGACCTGCTACCGTAATTATTTCAGGAATAGGTTTAGGTATGGTATCCACAACCATACCGGTATTAGCCGTAGTTCTCGGCATCATTCTTTCCTATTGGTTCGCTTCAGGATTCGACTTTGCAAATATCTCTATGGGACTTTACGGAATCGGAATTGCTGCAGTAGGAATGCTCTCGACATTAGGTATCACTTTAGCGACCGATGCTTACGGACCTATCGCCGATAATGCAGGAGGGAATGCAGAGATGAGCGAATTAGGTCAAGAAGTGCGGAAACGTACCGATGCTCTCGACTCATTGGGGAATACCACTGCCGCCACAGGAAAAGGTTTTGCCATCGGATCGGCAGCACTGACCGGATTAGCGTTACTGGCTTCCTATATCGAGGAAATACGCATCGGTCTGACTCGCATCGGAGAAGAGATTCTTATATTCGCAGACGGAAGTATGATAGAAACGCATAAAGCTACATTCGTAGATTTTATGTATTACTATGACGTAACTTTAATGAACCCCAAAGTATTGTCGGGAATCTTTATCGGTTCTATGATGGCATTTCTTTTCTGTGGGCTTACAATGAATGCTGTGGGGCGAGCTGCAGCACACATGGTGGAGGAAGTTCGCCGACAATTTAGAGAAATAAAAGGTATCCTTACCGGAGAAGCTGAACCGGATTATGCCCGTTGTGTGGCAATTTCTACCAAAGGTGCTCAACGAGAAATGGTATTTCCTTCATTATTGGCAATTATCGCCCCCATTGCGACCGGACTTATTTTCGGAATTCCGGGAGTCATCGGACTATTAATCGGAGGACTCAGTTCAGGTTTTGTTCTTGCTATCTTTATGGCAAATGCCGGAGGAGCGTGGGATAATGCAAAAAAATATGTTGAAGAAGGCAATTTCGGAGGCAAAGGCGGTGAGGTTCACAAGGCTACCGTCGTAGGCGACACCGTAGGAGATCCGTTTAAAGATACTTCAGGCCCAAGCTTGAATATTCTGATCAAACTTATGAGTATGGTCGCAATTGTCATGGCAGGGCTTACTGTCGCTTGGAGTTTATTTTAAGAGATTACTTTAAATTTTTCGACGAAAAATAAAATACGGATACCACCGGAATAATTTTATTTTAGCGGTATCCGTATTCAAATCAACATTCATAACATACAAATATTTTCCTAAGTGCAAATTCAATTTTGTTTCGCAACGAAACAGAATCAGATATAAAAGTCTCATCACACACCTTAATAAAAAGGCATGATAAAATACAATTATCAAGAGGCTATTTTTATACCGACTATTCCGGCAACCACAAGAAAAGCAGAGAATAACCGCCAAAACGAAGCCGGATCACCGAAAAAGAATACGCCGATAAGTAATGTTCCGACAGCACCGATTCCCGTCCAAACGACATAAGCCGTACCGATCGGTATTGTTTTTTGAGCCATAAAAAGAAATAACCCGCTCAAAGCCATAGACAACACCGAGAATGTTATCCATAAGATTTTACCTGACGAACCATGAGCCAATTTAAATCCGAGCGGCCACCCTATTTCAAATAAACCTCCTAATAAAAGATAAATCCATGCCATATTTCCTCGATTAATTGTTACTATAATCATACAAAGATAATAATAAGCTCAATCACTCATCTTTTATTTTTACAGATGCAGAAAATATATGCTTTATTTATTACCTTTGCCCGTGTTATTCGAAACTATCGTCGTATATCACAAAACCATTTATATACAATAAATTACAATTTTAATAGAGAAGATAAACTTGCCGGATGATCGAGAGAATAATAATTTTGGAAAACATCGACCCGGTTGTATTCTACGGAATCAACAACTGCAACATACAATTGATAAAAACTTTATTTCCGAAACTACGTTTTGCCGCACGAGGAATGGTTATCAAGGTAATCGGAGATGAAAATGAAACGGCGATTTTCGAAAGTAAAATAAAACAGCTTGAAAAATATTGTGCAGAATACAATATCCTCAATGAAGAAATTATCATCGACATTGTAAAAGGACAAACTCCTACTGAGGTAAAACAGGAACATCTCATTATACACGGAGTAAACGGAAAACCGATCATAGGACGTACCGAAAACCAACAAAAACTGGTAAAAGCCTTCGAAACGAACGATCTTGTATTTGCTTTAGGTCCTGCCGGATCGGGAAAAACATACGTAGCTATAGCCTTGGCGGTTCGAGCACTGAAAAATAAAGAAGTAAAAAAAATTATTCTAAGCCGTCCCGCAGTAGAAGCAGGAGAAAAACTGGGATTTCTTCCGGGAGATATGAAAGATAAAATCGACCCTTATCTACAGCCTCTCTATGACGCTCTACAAGATATGATTCCCGCAGCTAAATTGAAAGACCTGATGGAAAACAACGTCATACAAATAGCCCCGCTGGCATTTATGAGGGGACGAACTTTGAGCGATGCCGTCATTATTCTTGATGAAGCTCAAAATACGACGACGCACCAGATCAAAATGTTCCTTACACGATTAGGCATGAATGCAAAAATGATAGTTACCGGAGATATGAGCCAAATCGATCTCCCCTCCTCTCAAACATCCGGGTTGGTTCAGGCTATAAAAATATTAAAAGGCGTAACAGGGATCGGAAAAGTAGAATTCGGAAAGAAAGATATCGTACGGCATAAACTGGTACAACGAATTGTCGAGGCTTATGAAAAGTTTGAAGAAAAACGAAAAAAAGAAATGAGATCTACAACGATACCCGAAATAAATAAAGAAAAAAAAGAACTATAACAACATAATAAGTATTACAGAAATGAAAAATGCTTTGGTAAAAACAGACTTCAACTTTCCGGGTCAAAAAAGTGTATATCACGGGAAAGTACGCGATGTGTACAATATCAACGACGAACTGTTGGTAATGGTCGCCAGTGACCGAATTTCCGCTTTCGACGTAATACTTCCTGAAGGGATTCCTTATAAAGGACAAGTATTGAACCAAATTGCTGCAAAATTTCTCGATGCAACTTCGGACATTGTCCCAAACTGGAAAATCGCAACTCCCGATCCGATGGTTACCGTCGGCGTACGTTGCGAACCGTTTAAAGTAGAAATGGTTATTCGCGGTTATCTGACCGGCAGTGCATGGCGGGCTTATAAAGCCGGAGACCGGATATTATGCGGTATTACGTTACCCGAAGGAATGATAGAGAATCAAAAATTCGAAACTCCGATTATTACTCCGACAACCAAGGCTGAAGAAGGCCATGATGAGAATATTTCGAAAGAAGAGATCATTGCACAAGGCATCGTTTCAAAAGAAGATTACGAACAACTCGAGAAATATACGCAAGCATTATTTAAGAGAGGGAGTGAGATGGCTGCCGAAAAAGGATTGATTCTTGTCGATACAAAATATGAATTCGGGAAAAAAGACGGTAAAATCATCCTGATCGACGAGATACATACACCGGACTCTTCTCGTTACTTTTATGCAGATGGTTATGCCGAACGTCTTGCCAAAGGCGAAGAACAACGGCAGCTTTCTAAAGAATTCGTCCGTCAATGGCTTATCCAAAACGGTTTTCAAGGGAAAGAAGGTCAAAAAGTGCCGGAAATGACTCCTGCATATTGCGAAAGCGTCTCAGAACGGTATATAGAACTTTATGAACATATCGTCGGTGAAAAATTTATCAAAGCTGACACCGAGAATGTCGCCGCCCGTATAGAGCGTAATGTCACGGATTTTTTAAACAAACAATAAATGCCGGAATAAATCATACAATGAAAAGCAATTGCCGATAAACACGTTCTTCGGCTTTTGCTTTTCAATATTATTTTTTCAAATAATCCTTTTTATGGATAAATACAAAGCAGAATCGATACTTCCCTATAATAAAAAAGAGTCAAAAAGTTCTCAAGTCCGGCAAATGTTCGACACAATTGCCCCGACATACGACATGCTGAACAGAATGATGACTTTCGGTATAGACAAACAATGGAGACGTGCGGCGATGAAACGGCTCGCAGCATATCACCCCAAAACAATACTCGACATTGCTACCGGCACGGGAGACTTGCCTCTGCTCATGGAAAAAATGTTTTCTCCCGAAAGTATTACGGGGATAGACCTGTCGGAAGGAATGCTAAATATAGCCCGCAAAAAAATAGATGAATACCATCTCAATGACAAAATAAAGTTCTTCTGCGAGGACTGTCTCTCATTGTCATTTGCAGACAATACATTCGATGCGATTACGGTATCTTTCGGCGTTCGCAATTTTGAACATTTGGAAAAAGGATACTCCGAGATGTATCGGGTATTGAAACCCGGAGGTACGTTGGTAGTGATCGAATTCTCGACCCCCGAACATTTTCCATTCAAACAACTTTACCGATTATATACATTCCATATTATCCCATTAATGGGAAAACTGTTTACCAAAGACAGTCAAGCCTATACGTACCTACCCCGATCAATCGCTGCCGTTCCGCAAGGAGAAGAAATGTTGAAAATATTTCATAAAGCCGGGTTTTCAAAAACCTACTGCAAAAAACTGACTTTCGGAATATGTTCTATCTATATAGGAGAAAAATAAAATGTCTTCCTAAAACTATCTTGAAAACCTTTTTATTCTATTTCCAACGAGACTTCAAAGAACCTCTTGCAAATAAATTATTTAATAATAATTAACTTATAATTTCTATTATTTAGGATATAATATTTAGATTTCGCAGAATATACCGAACAAAAACAAGAGGAAACTCGTCTGTCTATCCGAGTTTTTAAACTACAAAAATAGGATCAGATAGAAAATAATTTCTTTTGATAGAGATCAAGTCTCTCTTTATACAAATTGTTCATTTCTTTCAACAACGATATTTCTTTATCTTTCGAAAGAATCAGCTCTTCTATTTCCGGAGAAACCCCATTCTTGACAATATATCCGGCAACCTCTTCCGCAACAAAAGGAACAGTCTTGGAAAGATCGGACAACGATACCGAAGCGGGATATCCTCCGTTATTTTTGTCGGAAAGAGTTTCTGATTTAAAAAATTCCGAGATATCTAAACCATAGAAATTACAAATCGTCAATAAAACATTCAAATTCAGGTTTCCACCTCTGACTGCTTTTCCGATCGTATTCTTATCTATACCTAATTGTAGAGAAGCTTCTTGATAAGTTATCTTATGCCGGTTTAAATATTCCCTGAATTTATCTCCGGAATAGACAATTTTTTTCGTCACAGCCATGTTAAAATAATATTTAATCGATAAATTTGTACTTATTTGTGCAAAAACAGAGAACTATTTTGTTAGTTTTGCAATAACTAATATACAAAATTTTGAAGATTTATCATCACCCGACATAAACAGATAAAAGATTTTTAACCACAAAAACCGGCATTATGAATGAGATAAAAAAGCTGGCTATCGCTTTACAACAAAAGTGCGAAGAAGAACATGTCAATTATGGGATTTTCTTCAGTGAAGTATCGCATACGATTACAGGAGGAGCAACTTTCACGCTTGAGGAGATTGCTATAATGATAGAAACCATAGCCAGAAATTTACCCGTAGAACAAATAAAATTCCTACAAACAGTACTGTCTATGGTTATTGAAGAAAAAAACGAGAACCCTTCAGCACCCGCTCAACAACTAACAAATTAAGGTCATTCTTCCCAGACCTCTTCTATTTCCCCAATAAATATTTTATGCAGGTCTCGGGAAGGATACCAAGTTTCCAAAATAGATTTATCAATAAAAGAATTTTTTTGTAACTGACCACAATATAACTTACGACATTTAAAAATTAATCGTGCTTCTTTAAATGCAACGCATCCTTGGGAAAGTTCAAAAGGAGTTATACCCGCTACTTTTGCCTTATCTATTTCCCGTCCAGATTTCGTACCGCACAATTTAAGGGCATTCCGATACTGCTCATTAAAAAAAGAGAGAGTAAAACACTCTTCCTTTTCTACAAATTCAAGAGTGTATCTCTGAGGGCGTATAACAACACAAGCAACCGGCTTACCCCATAAGAAACCGATTGTCCCCCAACTGGCCGTCATCGTATTATAATGGTCTATATTTCCGGCCGTGATCAACATCCATTGTTTTCCGATAAGATCTATAACATTATCTTTCAATACAGAAATATCAATCTTGTGCATATTTTTATTACATTTAAATTACCATAAACTCATTTGCGACGGATCCGGTTTTATCTCTGTCTTTTCTTCCTCTGCCATCAGTTCTTTCTCCTGCAGTTTCTTCTCCGCTTTTTTACGAGCTATTTCTTCCGGCGTATCAGGACGTGTAGGAACTAACCAATCGAGTTCTTCGGGTTCATCTAAAAATCGACTGTCCCGAGTATTTTTTTTCAGTTCGTCTTTCAGGGCATCTATCTCTGCCATCAATGCCCGGATATTTTTTCTATCGATCTGCTGATCGTTCTCAAACTGCCGAACCGTCTCTTCAGATACTAACAATTTCTGTTGCAATTCCGTTCGTTCCGACTTCTCTTTTTCTATCTCTGCAAACAATTCCTGCCGTTGCGATTTCACTGCAGCCAACATATCGTTAGCAACTAACAATTGATGTTTAAGATCTGCCATATCCTTAAGACTCGCACCGATTTCTTCAGACTGTTTCCGCTGAATTTCCAATTCAGCCGATTTTTTTTCTAATAATGCCGATACACCGTTTTTTTCTTTTTCCAAAAGGTCAATCCGACTTTCCAATAATTTCACAGAAGACTGCAATTCTCCACTCCTACGCTCTTCATTTTCGATATTCTGTTTTAAAGAGCGCATTTGATCTTCCGATTCTGAAAGAGCCGCCTCCAAACGAGCTTTTGCATCAAGAGTTTCATTCAACATCTCATCGGCACTTTTCTGTTTTTCCAGCTCTTCGGTCAATACACGCAGTTCATTTCGAACAGATTCTATTTCATTTTCCTTAGAAACCGACAAGTCGGAAAGTTGTTGTTTCTCCAATAACAAAGAATCAACTTTACGCTTCAACATTTCTTCTCTCTCCACAGCCTGCCGTACGGCATCATCCTTAGCATGCAATACTTTTGTCAGAGATTCATGCAAATCTTTATTCTCGATCATTATCCGATCAATTTCCTCCCGCAATCCGGTATTTTCAGTTTGCAAAATACCCAAAGCATTATCGGCATCTTGTTGTTTTGCAACAATAGTATCCAGCTGTTTCTGCAAACTGTTCGCCTTTTCGGTAGCTTCTCGCAATTTATCGGGAAAAGACTGATCGATTTGTCGTGCTTTTACCAATTCCTGTTCAAGACGAGATTTTTCTTCCTGCAAAGCAGCTAACTCATCCGCCTTATTTTTTTCCTGCACAGCCGCAACTTTAAGCTTATTGTTCAACGCACTTTTTTCCATATCGCTTTGCTCCTTTTCAGCCTCAAAAGTCACGATACGCATTTCCAATTCATGAACCCGCTCACCCAATGCCCTCTTTTGCCGTTCGGCGCTTAAATACTGGCTTTGGAACTCTTCCTGTTTCGAAGAAAGTTCATGTATATAGTCATTCAACTCTTTTACCTGATCCTTCAACCGAATCTCGTCTTGTTTCCACTGCGAAGAGCCTTCTGTTTGTATTTTCTCGTATATAAATCGGATATAATCGGTAAAGGGAGACAACAAATGATTATAGATATTCCGTTTCTCAGCTTCTTTATCTATCGACTGACGGACCAATTCGGGAATAGACTCGTTGATGAGATCCGCCATCTTATCCAATAACGGTTGCGGTATCTGTTCTTCGGTAAGAGCCCGCACATATTCTTTTGCCAAATTCGGGTCAACAGAACAATCCTGCCGGGCATTTTCTTTCTCTCGGAGTGTTTCGTCTTCCTCATCCACAGTCGGAGAAGCTTGCCACAACAATTGCATCGATTTCATAAATTTTGACTTCATTCCCGTTTTATATAAATTATTTTACTTTTCTTTTACATTTCCAGCATCCGGTTTTATAACAATACCAATGCTTTTTTTCCCGTTTATCTTTACTATTACCGGATGTTCGAACCGCACAACCCGAAGAAAATCGGTCTCCTGTTCCGCATCCAGACGGTTTAAATATTCCTCATCGAACAAACATTCTTTTGAAGAAGGATTTATGGTAAAGTATCCTACCCCGAAAGAAGTTAGATTCTGAAAAAAATGAGTCCCTTGACTCGGCTCTATATGATAACCGGCCAACGCCGTCTCGACAATAAGCTTCGAGTTAGAAATATGAGGCCATTTAACAGGTATTCCGAGAGCTGTATCACTCGATCCCCAACGTCCCGGTCCTACCAATATATAATTTTCACCCCGTTCGGTAAACATACGGTTGATCTTCTCTATTTCTCTTGCTATCAAAGAATTATTCGAAGACCTGAAATTATCGCTTTTTACATATACCACATGACATATATTATCCATAATGCCATGCCCTAATGCCGAGTCGGTCTTTAAAAGCAAGTCCTCATCCCTCACCTCTCCGATTTCGTCATCTCGCATTTCTTTCGTATCTACGATAGGACGTATCTGCAACCAATACAACGTTCCCTGTTTGTGTTCCTGATTGGGCAGATTCGCGGCAAATTCTATCTCTACAGGACGTCCCATCTCCTGAGACCCGAACTCCAGCATCATTTTTAATAATTCAGCTAAAGGAAATACCCCATGTTGCAAGATATTTGCAAAGGTAACGACTTTTCTTCCTCCTTCATAATATCCGTCACGGATTATCTGATCATACGGGTCAAAAGTCGAAACCATACCGCGTAACGAATTATCTTTTTCTGCGTCTCGGATAGATAACTTCAACAAATTAAAACTATCATCGATCGAAAAAGTTTTTCCCATGCTTTTCAAATCAAGAGCATAAAAACGCGTTTGAGTATCGCTAAGCGCCAAATCGAGCGTACTGGTTTGCAATACATTACACGGATGTTTAGGCGAAAAACGTAAACTCCGCCCCCCATCGACGATATATTTTCCTAACCCCACGGCAACGTCAACGACTCCGTCTTCCGCTTTCTCATCATTAATCGGATAATAATTCAAAGATCTTCCTACTCCGGCAAAAGACGGATAATAACGATCTCCATATTGCGAGCCCACCACTTCCTGCAAAATAATCGCCATCTTTTCCTGATCGATTACATTAGATGTTGCGGTCATATATGCTTTGCTGTCGGCATAAAAAACAGAAGCATATACCCCTTTAATAGCATCGCTCAACAACCGGAGCATTTCATCTTTATCTTCAAGAAAGGGAATCATATAAGTCGAATATATTCCTGCGAAAGGCTGGTAATGAGAATCTTCGAGCAGACTGGACGAACGAATCGCGATAGGACGCCCTACCACTTCGAAAAATGCCATAAAATCATCGACCAATTTATCCGGTAATTTAGCTTTCAAAAAATATTCCAGAATATCCTCATCAGGCAGGTCGGACAATGCAATCTGATAAAGATTATTCGTCTCCATAAACTCATCGAAAATATCGGTGCAAAGAACCACCGTTTTAGGAATCGAGACACTCACGCCCTCATAATTCTCAAGTATCGGATGCCGCTTGATCATAGAATCGATAAACGCAAGTCCTCGTCCCTTTCCCCCTAAAGACCCTTGTCCTATACGGGCAAAATTAGAATATTTATCGAATCTCTCTCGTTGAAAAATAGCAACGACTCCTCGATTTTTCATTTTACGATACTGTACGATAGCATCAAAAATAAGCTGTCGCATTTCTTGCGATTCGCTAATGTCGGTAAATTGTTTCTGGCGGAGCAATTCGGCTATCGGAAACATCGCCCGGGAATAAAGCCAGCGAGAAATATGATTACGAGAACCATGATAATATAACGAATCATCGGGAATAGACATTATCGTATTTTGCAAATCTTTCAGATTACGTACCGTCGCAATAACTTCTCCTGTATGAGGATTGATAAACTCGAAATCTCCGAAACCAAAATTCCGAAGAATAGTTTTACGCAAATCGACAGGTAACTTTTTAGAGTTCTTATCCAAAAAACAAGCATTCAGAAACATCGCGTCTTTTTGATTCTCCACCTCTGAAGACTCGATTATAATCGGCAGAAATTCATCTTTCTCTCGTATATAAGAACAAAATTTCAAACCGGCTTTCTTATCTTTTTCTCCAGCTCTCTTAAAAGAGACATCGGTAACGATTCCCAACATATTATTAGGATACTTATTATAGATCGCAACCGCCTCTTCATAGGTACGGGCAAGCTTTATTTTAGGACGTCCGCGCATCCTGAGCATCTGCTCATGCTGATTCAAAGCTTCGGTCGAGAATATTTGCGACTGTTTCAATACAAATTTATAAAGATGCGGCAAAATAGAAGAATAAAAACGAATCGAATCTTCTACCAGCAAAATTACTTGCACTCCTACGGAATTTATATCCTCCTCAGCATTCATTTTGTCTTCTATCAATTTGATGATAGCCAGCAAAAGATCAGCATTCCCAAGCCAACTGAATACATAATCGACACCACTGAGATCCTCGTTACTGATCCGCCGCGATACTTCCTGAGAGAACGGAGTTAACACCACGATAGGAATATCGGGATAAATGCTTTTTATCTCCTTCGCTTTCTCGAACGTATCACTATTTTCAATTCCCGGCATGGCAATTATCAGGTCATAACGTTTTCCGGATAGTTCCCGAAAAGCTTCGTCAAAACTATTTGCCTGAGTAACTCGAGGAGGCGAACTCAAGTTCAAAGACGTATATTCGAAAAAAATCTGTTCGTCCACACGCCCGTCCTCTTCAAGAATAAAAGCGTCATAACGACTGGCAATAAGCAACACATTAAAGATTCGTTTTTGCATTAAGTTAGCAAAAGAGGTGTCTTTTAAATATAATTGCTTTATATTTTGAGTTTCCATAATCAATTTCGGTATATTCAGATTACAAAATGCTAAAATTTATTTTAGCTCTTCGATGTTCAAATTTAGCAAAAATAATTTTTTTATCCGCATAAATGATTAAATTTGCAATAAGGGCTAAAGGTACTATCCAAAGCTCTTAAAAATAAATAAGTAACCTTATAAAAACACATCGCTATGAACATAAAAGACATCATGGCATCGCTCGAGGCTAAACACCCGGGTGAACCGGAGTATCTCCAAGCTGTCCACGAGGTACTCCTATCGATCGAGGAAACCTATAATGAACACCCCGAATTTGAAAAAGCTAAAATCATAGAACGACTTGTCGAACCTGACCGGATATTTACATTTAAAGTTCCTTGGGTAGACGACAAAGGCAATGTTCAAGTAAATCTCGGATACCGCATACAATTTAATAATGCGATAGGCCCGTACAAAGGCGGTATAAGATTTCATGCTTCCGTAAACCTGTCTATTCTGAAATTTTTAGGATTCGAACAGACATTTAAGAATGCATTGACAACCCTGCCTATGGGCGGAGCTAAAGGCGGATCGGACTTCAGTCCGCGAGGAAAGTCCGATGGTGAAATAATGCGTTTCTGCCAAGCTTTCATGCTCGAATTATGGCGGCATATAGGTCCTGACACCGATGTTCCTGCCGGCGATATAGGCGTAGGCGGTCGCGAAGTGGGTTATATGTACGGAATGTATAAAAAACTGAAACGAGAAAATACTGGCACATTTACAGGTAAAGGTCTGGAGTTCGGCGGGTCTTTAATCCGTCCCGAAGCCACAGGATTCGGAGGATTATATTTCGTAAAACAGATGTTATCGACCAAAGGAATAGAAATTAAAGGAAAAACTATTGCCGTAAGCGGTTTTGGAAATGTAGCATGGGGAGCAGTAACCAAAGCAACCGAATTGGGTGCTAAAGTCGTTACTTTATCAGGACCTGACGGTTACATTTATGATCCAGCCGGAGTCTCCGGTGAAAAAATCGATTACATGCTCGAACTCCGCAGCTCAGGGAATGATATCGTTGCCCCGTATGCCGAAAAATTCGGAGTAGAGTTTTTTCCGGATAAACGACCTTGGGAGCAAAAAGTCGACATCGCTCTTCCTTGTGCTACTCAAAACGAACTGGACGAGAACGACGCTAAGCAACTAATCGCTAACGGAGTTATCTGTGTAGGAGAAATTTCGAATATGGGCTGTCGCCCCGAAGCAATAAATTTGTTTATCAAACACCGTATCATGTATGGCCCGGGAAAGGCTGTAAACGCAGGAGGTGTTGCGACATCCGGACTTGAAATGACCCAAAATGCCATGCATATCAGTTGGTCTGCCGAAGAGGTTGATGCCAAACTGCATCAGATCATGAGCGATATTCATCACCAATGTGTAAAATACGGTACTGAAAAAGACGGATATATCAATTATATGAAAGGTGCTAATATCGCCGGATTTATGAAAGTTGCAAAGGCAATGATGGCTCAAGGTATCATCTAAATTCAGACATAAAGACATATTTCTTGAAAATCGTATCTGAAGAGACTCCTAAAAGTCGTTTTACGTGACTTTTAGGAGTCTTTTCACATTCGAGATAATCACTCCATGATTGCCGGTTCTCATTCGTTTTTTCAACCACCCCTCCCCTTCCCTCTCCGGATATAAAAAATTAAAACGACAGTCAGACAGAAAAAAAGATCGTTATCCAATTATCCGTAAAAAGACAAACTTTTTTCACGTAATTCCGTTTTATCGACAAAACAGCATCTATATCGATATGGAACAAACGATTTTAATAAAAAACGTTCGGATATTCAACGGAACAGACGAAGAAACGGTTATGGGAGATATTCTGATCCTGAACAACCGAATAAATAAAATAGCCGAACCCGGAACGATATCGGCAGAAGGAACGGTAATCGACGGAAAAGGTAAATTTCTGATGCCCGGACTCATCGATGCACACTGGCACTCCTACATGTGCTGTAACACAATGATAGACTTGCTCACTGCAGAAACGTCCTACACACAATTAAAAGCCGGTGTCGAAGCCGGAAAAACCTTAATGCGCGGTTTCACTACGATACGGGATGCCGGAGGTCCGGTGTTCGGACTAAAACGTGCCATCGATGAAGGAATTATTCCGGGTCCCAGAATTTATCCGAGCGGATCTCTCATTTCTCAAACCGGAGGACATGGTGATTTCAGAGCTGTATATGACGATCCCCGACCTTTCGGCTGTTGTTGTCTGACTCACACCGAAAAAATAGGTGCGGCTATTATCGCAGACGGAGTGGATGCCGTTACCGTCGCAGCACGGAATAATCTGAGGTTGGGTGCTAGCCAAATAAAATTGATGACCGGAGGCGGAGTTGCCTCACTTTATGATCGCCTGCAAGATTCCCAATATTTTGAAGAAGAGATTCATGCCGCTGTAAAAGCGGCTGAAAATGCAGGTACTTATGTAATGGTACATGTCTATGTACCGCAAGCAATCCCCCGAGCAATACAAGCCGGTGTAAAAAGCATAGAACACGGACACTTGATCGATGAAGCGACAATGGAATTGATCGCTCGAAAAGAAGTATGGCTCTGTATGCAACCTTTTACCCTCGACGACAATCAATATCCCACTCAAGAACAGCAGGAAAAACATAAGATGATTGTTCAAAATACAGATAATGCTTACAGATTGGCAAAGAAATATCAGGTAAAACTCGGATGGGGAACTGATTTACTATTCAATCCTGCCAATACGAAAAACCAAAATAAAGATATAGGGAAACTTAAAAACTGGTTCAGTAATTTCGAAATACTGAAAATGGTCACCTATGATAATGCTCGGCTATTGTCTCTTTCGGGATCGAGAAACCCCTATCCCGGAGATTTAGGAGTAATCAAGGAAGGTGCTTTTGCCGACATGTTACTTATAAACGGAAATGTTCTGGAAAATATTCAATTACTGGAAAACCCCGATGACAATATTCTATTGATTATAAAAGACGGGCAAATCTATAAAAACAAATTATAACAATAAATTATGAACATATTATATAAAAAAAGGTGCTCTTCAATAAAAGCACCTTCTAATACTTACAACCACAAAAACTATTTTTGAATCAAACCTTTCAATAATGAAATAAGATCATCGATCTGTTTATCTTTACTTTTTAAACTGTCTGCCTGCTTTTCAATAACATCCCAAACTTTAGCCGGAATAGAAACTATTCCCGAAGACTTAAATACACTACCATAATTACCGATAGATTCGGTTGCTACGGTTTTCCCTTCTGTGGGAACAAGCATCTCCCCCTCTCCTGTCAACAACCAACTTTTATTCAAATCAGGAAATTGCAGAGATATGCTTTTCAATTTTGCCGGCTGTATAGAAACCCGCATATTGTTTACATACCCATATGATAAGCCACACCGATTCTCAAAACTTCTTATCGAAATTTTTTTATATTCTATAAATGCTTTGAGCCTCTCTTTTACTGAATCCATATCAGGTATTTTTAATTATATAACGAACAAAATTCATTATTTGTTTGGATTTTAACGAACATTGTTATATATTTGCATCGTAATAATATATATTACGGAACAAAAATATAAATATTACAGTGAATAAACAACTTTGATACAGAAAAATGACATTTAAAGATTTTCCTGTCGGCAATGCGTCCTTTGTCGAATATTACAAATCTCTCCCCGACCGTCGGGTAGTAAAAGCACCCAAAAGTGCTTTTGTGGAATATATCGCACATAAAACATTGAAATCGGAAAAAACTGTACGAATGTGGATTGCCGGAGTACAAACTCCGGATGCTCTGACTCAAAAAGTCATAGCTGAGGAATTGGGAGTTCCTCAGGATCAGTTATTCCCTGAAAAAAAGTCTGCAAATACAAATAAAACGACCGTTAATCAAAAAATATGAAATTTTTCTCTTAATTTTATTTTAAAACAGCTAAAAATCAGCGTTCACCGCTGTCGAGATTATAGTCGAAATTTTTTCAGCTCCCTTTTTATTAGGATGTAACGGGTCATAAAAATCATCTGAAGTAAGAGATTTCCGACAATCTATAAATTTTAATTGCGGCAGTTCCTCTTGCAATTTTCCGATAATTTTTTCTTGTTTTTCAGATGACAGACCTTTCACATCCGGAGCATGAGAAATAATTGCTATATACAACTTCACATTCTTCCGTTCTAAATAATCATTTGCTTTAATAAGCAAATCCTTACATTCTTCCGAAATAGAAAAATCATCAGCCCAAGAATAATCTTCCTTCTCCAACATCTGTATTACGGTCTGATAATTCGGAGCTTTATCTATCTCGGACGGGAATAAATAAGGAAACTTCAAATCATCGAGAATACCGCTGTCAGGAGCATCCTCATCCAAATGAAGACGTAAAAAACGTATCAACCCCGAACTCACGGTTTGACGGGACTTGAAATTATAATAAACATCCGGCTTATCTAACTTTTCCCAAAACGTTTTCGGGAGCAATTGCTTTATATCTTCATTCATCGGATATTTCCCCATCTTCAAAGCGATAATCGCAGGTTCATTAAAGACAAGCGGTTGCATGAACTCTTCTAATTTAAAACATTGTATTACCGCTTTTGTCTCATCAGGTAGCATCGGATAGAACAATAAGCTCTCCCCGATCGATTGCCCTACCGATGAGAAATTATATGTTTCCGGATTTCCGGACAATTGTTCTTGTATCATATTGGCATCTACTCCGCTCATAGCTTTACTATTTCCGAAAACGACGATTTCCGGAGTTACAGTACGAGTTTTCAGAGCATTCAATATAATCCCTATCCGGGAATAATCATTCGGAAACAATTTATATACATAGGGAGCTGTTACATTAAGTATTATCAACAACACGATAAATACTCCTCCGAATAGCGCCAAATTTTCAATTTGCTTTTTTGTAAGTTTCATAATCTCATCACACAAAAATAATTTAGAACTGAAAATATATAAACGAAGAAGTATCTGTTCCGAAGAAATAAATCACCAACAAAAAAAACGAATAAGCTCCTAACCTCTTTACACGGCTCAAATTGTCAATAGACAATCCATACTCCTTGCTTCTTTGTTTCCATTCTATAACAAGCAACATAATAATAAACAGCAACGAGAATAAAAGCGTTCCGTTCGTGTCGCCCTGAACTTTCGGCAAAGACAATATGCCCGTACCAAAACAAGATAACAAGTAGTCAAAAGCTTGCGTCACATCATGCGCCTTAAAAATGACCAATCCTATTGTGACCAGCATAAATGTAAACAACATTTTCAAAGCCATGCGAAATGTCGGCAATCCCCAATAAGTGGTTTTCATCTTGTTCTTTTTAAAAAAAGCCCCTGTAAGAATTAACGGAACAAACAACAAACCATGATACAAACCGAATGCGGCAAATGTCCAATTATCTCCATGCCACATACCTACTGCCACAAGATTGATGATAATAGCAACGATCATACCCCAATTGCCCCAATCACGAAACCGGACATTCAATGGCATAAATATATAATCGGTCAACCACGAAGTCAAAGACATGTGCCAGCGACGCCAATAATCGGCAATATTCAACGCAAAAAACGGATAATTGAAATTGGGAGTAACCTTAATTCCTAAAATTTTGCCGACTCCGATTGCCATATCGGAATAACCTGAAAAATCCGTATACATCTGAAATGAATATAAGACGGCAGCCAATATCAACGTACTGCTCGGAAATGCAGTATAACTACTCCAAACTTGATCTACGACAACCGCAATATTATCAGCCAATACCATCTTTTTAAACATTCCCCACAATATTTGACGCAAGCCGTCCGATGCCATATCATAATCAAAATGACGAGTTTGAGACAACTGTGGAATAAACGAATTAGGACGGTCTATCGGTCCTGAAAGAATACACGGGAAAAAAGAGACATAAGCTGCAAAAGAGATAAAATCCCGGTCTGCTTCTATATGACCACGATGTATCTCTATAATATAACTAATTAATTTAAAAGTGAAAAAACTTATGCCCAAAGGCATTATAATATTGAAAGTATGCCAATTAGTCTGTAAACCGAATGATTCAAACAATTCAGAAAAAGAAGTAATAAAAAAATTGAAATACTTAAAATACAATAAAATACCGACTCCAGACCACACACCTAAAGCTGTCAGAATCGATGCTTTTTTAGTATCTCCGCTTTTTTGTATCGCTAAACCCAAATAATAAAAAATGATCGTAGCCGCAATAAGCAAAGGCAACATTTTCAGACTTGCATACCCATAAAAGAAATAACTTCCGACAAGTAATAAAAGATTCTGATATCTTGTATCGAAGCGGGGAATATAATATATAACGAAGAAAATTATAAAAAACAACAAAAATTCAAATGAATTGATAATCATAACTTTATATACCGGTTTATTTTACAAATATTCCCTTCTCTTTCGATATTCTCTCCTGAACACTTCGACAAAATCGTTCAGAACCTGTTTTTAATTTTGCACAGTCTTTTTTCAAGAGTTGCGTTTGAGAGTGTTTCTCTGTCTCCGATAAAAGAGCATAACAAGCTATATGACGTGCAAAAACAGGGAAACAGACCGGAAAAAACGCAAAAATGACCTGATATAATTTTCTTACCGAAAAATTCAGACAGGTCACCGCTACAATTTAGCATGAATCGTTTCAACCATTTCTCCGACATTTTTCCAAGATAAAATTTCTTTTGAAGTAAATTTTATCTTAAACGATTTTTCGATTGCCACAACGAGCTGAATATGAGTTAAGGAGTCCCATTCTTCTATATCATTTGCCGTTGTCTGAGATGTCAATGAAATGTTTTCTTCATCCAATACATCCCTAAAAATATTTTGAACTTTACTTAAAATATCCTCTTGAGTCATATCATAAATTATTTAGGCAATATATAACAAGTTTTATCTATATAAGAATCTACATCAAGCATATAAAGGTTTTTCTCCATTTCCGGTAACTTTACAAACCCTAATTGGGCATAATGATCCTCCACCATCTTATTTTTAGCGGTCGGGATATACTCTCCGATAATCTTCTTAAACCCGTTGTCTCTGGCATATCTCACCAAGACATTCAGAGTAAACCGTTCCATCCCTCGTTTCAATACCCTGCAACTCATAAACCACGTATCGATAAAAAGAGTCTTAGCACGGTTGTCTTTCTCAAGTATAACCACACAAATAAGTCCGTTATCCCCGAACTTATCTGCAAGCGTAAATGTAAAAGGAGCATAACGTTCCGAGTCTTTACCCATGCGCTCGATATCTCCTTCAGTATAACGTACCGTACGCAAATTAAATTGATTAGAACGTTGCGAAAGCTGCGCGACACGGGGAATATTAAAGGGCGTAAACGCTTGTATATCGGAAACCATTTCCAGACTTGCAAGAAATTCATCTTCATTTGCAAAACTCATTCTCTCCGATACTCGCCGGGCTTCTACTTGGTACTGTCGGGTACGTTCCGAATCTGCAGCAGAATATGAAACTGTTTCAAAAAGATTCAGTCCATACAAATATTCAAGATATTCACCGGGATCTTCCGGCAATTCAGGAACGACTATATCCGGAATATTCGCACGCACCATATTTCGTTCAAAAGGATTATCATCCAAAAATACCATAGAATCAAATCCTATATTCAGAATTTGCTGTATTCGACGTATATTATCCGCTTTATTTTCCCAATTAGCGACAAACACCGCGATATCATCCAATTTCAATATCATATCGGGATGTTCGACAAACGGCTCTTTCGCTACAGACTCGGTATTCTTGCTGCATACTGCAAGAATTACCCCTCTCTCTTTCAGTTTCTTAATCCATAATTGGAACTCTGAAAAAGCTTTGCCGATACCCAAACCATGACCGATCTGAATATTTTCTATACCGTCATCTCCGATAACCCCTCCCCAAAGCGTATTATCGAGATCCAATACAAGACATTTCTTTATCTTTCCTTTCAGCGCACAAATAATATCAAGTACTCGGGATGCAACCCAAGGTAAAGCCTCGATAGACAGTACCATTTCGGTACTGACATAAATCGACGGCTGAAATGCGGTATCCCGCCCCAGTTTATTCTGTATCGTCGCAAGATCGCAAATATAAAGATTAGGACATTCCCGAGCTACCTCCATCAATTTGTAATTAAGTTTACGCAATTGATAAAGGAAAGAAAATTCTACCTGATTGGCAAAATTACCGAAAACGGCATCGTCTATTTCCGGATAATTACAATAAATAATTTTCGCATCGGTAGTCTCACAAATTGTCCTCACAAAATCCAAACGTTCATCAGCCAACCGTAACCGGTCTGCATCCCCGCATTTCCCATACCGAGTAAGTAATTTATGCGTTGACTGGAAAACAACGATATAATCTGCATCAAACCGATATAGATCAGATGCTTTATCCAGAAACTGCCGTTCTACCTGATTATATTCTGCTTCAAAAAGCTCTATATCAAAACCTCGCTCCACGCCAGTACCGTAAATTGCCATAGCGAGAAATTGCGTAGCCGTATCACCGACAACCGCAACTTTAATATGCGGTAAATTTTTGATCTCAGCCCGTCTGGAATATATCTTTTTTAAAGCGTTGAAAGAATTCATATCGTCATTTTTGTTTCACAAAGACAGACTGCATCCCAGCAAAATAATCGAATATATTTTTATTTTACATTCGGTTTGCACGGTCTTTCTTTCACAAAGATATATCTTTTAAAGGAAATCATAAAATGTAGGTCGGCTTTTTCCTTCCACAAATAAATCGAAGTCATATTCAGAGCCTGTTTTAATTCTCCGATAAGAAAATGTTATCAGATCATTTTTACGTCTTCTTCCGGTCTTTTTTCCCATTTTCACGTCAGATAACCGACTTATTATCCTTGTAAAAACAATAAAAATATCCTCGAAAGAAATTGCCAAACCTGCCCCATGAAAATTTAAACGGGCTCTTAGCAATTAATGCGTAGCCTTATACCACTCCGTATCGATTTTTGACACGGCAAGGGAATGTTTGCTCGGATCTGATGTCGTTATTCCGGAGAAAGTATAGATCGGAACTCTACCTTTGGTCACAGAATAAAAATAGTCCGTATGCACTTTATACGGTACAGTCCGAGACAGTTGCTGCTCAAACTGTTCCAACAAAACGGGATCTTTACATAACTTTTCTACATAATCACCGTAATCGTAAAATATAATCGGAGTATAGCCATCCATTCGTTGCAAAGCATTTTCGGAAGATTCATCGAAAATATATTCCGTATTAATTTTTTTCATAATCGTCGCAAGATCTTCCAGTTCGGCACAAACCGTTACCGCCAACGTTCCATAAGGCATGCTATAAGCCGAATAAAAGTCGTAAAAGCCATCACAGACAGCCTGAAAATCAGGATCATCCAATAAATATTCGCCGATCACGGCATAAGGCATCCCGTATGCCATTATCTCACTGGCAGAAGCAATCAAATAATCGGTAACATTTCTCAACTCATAAGCGACCTCGATCGAAGACATATAGCAATCGTCAAATAAAATATATTCCATTTTTATGCCTGCATCCGCAATACCTTTAGCAAGGGTACTTATATCTGTCTGATATTCGCTTGTCAAACCTCCGAAATAACGGGTCAACGGTTTTCCCTCATAGTCCCAATGCATTTTTACAGAAGATGCTGACATCGTCTTCATTCGATCTACCGGAAGCCATCCCATACCATGACACCCGATCGTCATGGCATATATAGACGCCGGAGCAAATGTTTTCATATCATTCAATATGGAGGTAATGCCTTCTGCCGTCGTAAATGACGGATTCGTATAACTCTTCAACGTTTTGCGTTCGCATTTACCATTTTTATAAACAATTTCGAACATAGAAGCCTCTGTGCTGCTGGAAGACATAAATACGACAACTTTTTCATCTTTTAATCCCCGCTTTTTTATACATTCTTCCATATCCGAAATATTCGTATAAAAATTCGTCGTCAGATTAGAAGACCACGGCAAATACATAAATAGAGTTTTCCGACTTGTCGTCACTATATCAGGCTCATCTTTCTCACAGGAAAAGAGAAAAAAAGACAAAACAACCCAACAAAGAATCTTTATCTCACCGTATCGCATATTCATGTATTACCTTTTAGAATTTCAAATATAAGCATTACGAAGAAAATTGATTATAATTTAGAATTAAAAAATAAGGATACCGCATAAATACGTAGTATCCTTATCTTATACATTAAAAATTCACTTCCGTTAATCGTCCATAGGCTCAGTATCCACCCGGAAAGCCCGAATACGCAAAGATGCCGTACGTAAAGCATAACCACCGTTACCTAATTCATAGGCATAATAATCTTCTCCTTTTCCATCACCGCCTCCACTATCTGCATAATTACCATCTGGCAACACTTTCGTAGCTCGGGCACGGATACTACTTTGTCCACTTGAACCATTCTCTCTTTCCCCCGCTGAAGCACTCCAATAATAATTGTCCTGAAACTCTCCAAAAACAGTATAATACTGTGTTAAAGCATCTTCCATCTGACGAATACCAGGTAAGAACCATTTGCTTTCATTATTTTCCTCTTCATAAACCCTATCACCCACTAAACCACCAGTTCTACGAGGTATATATGATGACACGATTGTTCCATTATCACTGCGTTTATTCCTGTTATAACAATATTCAAAAGCAGACCGAGGCTTACCATTCAAGTTCATAAGCCCTTGTCCCGACCTAAAAATGATAAAACTTGTATAAGGATATCCATCATTGAAAATTTGTCCTGGAGGATCATACGGATCTGTCGGATAATTAACACCAAGCACATTAACATGATCCCCATACAGCCTCTCTATTGTGAGTCCATAAAGGTCTGAATTCTGTTCGGCCCAAGGTAATCCCGTATAAATTTGGTCAGTGGCATACTCATCCAATGGGTCATAATGATCCAAATATTCTTCATATTGCTCCATATATAAAGTACCGCCATCACGCATATTTACCGGCAACAAATGAACCTGTTCCAGCACTAACGTACGACGTTTTATTTCCTTTCCGTTCTCCTTATAAATTAAAGTAAGTGTTGCTTGTCGATTTTCTGTTGTCGACAGATTCTCATCAATATAGAAATAAATCCTATCCCGAGAATTATCGATCGTAACTCTTTTACCCGTCTCATTCAACGTTCTTGTAACCAATCCTTTTGTAAAAAATGCCCGTTTACCATTACCGGCTGTCCACGCCGCTCCGGTAGCCAAATGAGTTCCTCCCGGATTAGTATCCTTATCATAAGCAGTAAAACCCGATTCTGTTACTGTCCCCTTCTCCATATCGGAAGCCTTGATTTTCTCCATCCGAATCCAATCGGGAACAGTTACCGGAGTCTCACTATTATCCGGCACTTCTCCCAAAATCACCTCCATAGTAGGATTTTTTGTCGATTTATCGGCAAACATATAAACATCCATCGGCGTTACACAAAAATGAGCGTCATGGTTGCGTTCACGCAACATGGCAATATAAAACTCATTTTCATCCTCCTCGATATTCACCCGGGCATCAAGAGTATACTCTCCTGTTTCTATATTTTGAGAAGTCAATCCTTTAATCGTAATATTATTTTTATATTGATGATTACGTTTTACCTGAAAATTATCGGTATGATTCGCCCCCAAATAAAGCGTATAGCGTACCTCATAAGTTGCTCCGTTATAGGTAGTATAAAAACCGTGCAATTCTACTGCCGCAGCATTTTTATTAGCGAGATAAGGTTTATAACGTTGTTTCTGGTAATCCTTAATACTATCGGGATAAAGCCCCTCTTCTCCTGCCAAAGAAGGATCTGCCCATTTTTCTCCCTCATCTACTTTCCATTCTGCATTCTGCATATTCTCATACATATAGAAAGTAAAAGCTATTTGTCCGTTCTTATTAAAAATCGTACGTTGCATCGATGTCGTTATGCTCTTTGTCCAAATATCTTCCCAATCGACTCCTGTTTCGGTATTTACTGCGGGAGTAGAAAAAGGTACTTTCGTAGAAAGATTTTTTGCCGTCCATTCTACAAGAGTAAGAGCAGGTAAATTATTCTCTTCTACCTCACTATCGAGCTGAATATTGACATCTATACGTGCCATCAAAGCTGTCAGATCGATACGTCGCTCATCATCCGTCGAAGTCTCCGTTTGGGTAAGATCGATCACTTTAGATCCTACCATCGGCATTCCTCCGGAAGGCAGACCGAGCGAAACACTTTCCGGAGCATAAACAAGATTTTTCAAATCCGACAGATTCGTAATACTATCAGGCCGTCCGTCTCCATTCCTGTCTCTTCCGAAAATAACAGGGTCTACGTTCGCAACGGCATACACTGTGGCTTTACTGGCAAGTTCCTTATTCGCAAATGCCTGATTATCTATCTTAAGAAGACTCACTCCTTGCCCGGGTGCATAATATCCTCCATCATCGGGAGCATCCCGATATCCGGTAAGATAACCACCCTTCAGATATTCACCATCAGAACCGAAAAAGAATATATAAAGCTGATTTATTTTTTTCTCGTTCTCATCCTTTATATCGCTTGCACGAGTCGTCACCTTCAGCAAATCCATCGGATTACCGGAGAAACTAAGAGTCGTTATATTTCCCGTCGAAACACCTGACCGATCGAATAATTCTTCTTCCCTACAAGCTGAAAAAAACATTATAAGGAACAGAAAAGCTATACTTAAAACTTTATTGATCTTTACCTTTATCATCTTTCCCTCGTCTTTACGAATTGTTACTCGAATACTATATCATCATTCGTTTCATCACCATCATCAGCTTCTCCATCTTCCCACTGCCCTTGATTGTCGACGATAAACTCCAATATGAAAGCATCTCCTACAAAATTGAGTTGAGCCGTATATTTAATACCGGGACGAGGAGTAAATGTACCGGGACGCTGTGTCTCGTAAAAAGTCGTTCTCCCGTTGAAAGTATAATCGATCCGGACTTTTACATCTTCTCCGAAACTCGTTCCCGTCCCCGATATCAACAACAAATGTTCTCCCCCTAACAAACCGGAAGAGGTCACGGTTTCATTCTTCTCCACATCAGGAGGCGGCAACGGCAAGTCTTCGTCAAATATCGTATAAGTTCCTACATAACGATCGTTTTCCGGGAATGTGTAAGACACCACATCTTTTGTCAAGTCTATCTTTACCGTTTTATAGAATGATCCGCTCAAAGTAACGGAATGCACGGTCAAATCGAATTCACTGAAATTATTCACCTCGAAACCAAGTCCTGTCAGCAAATGACTGAAATTGAAACGTAAATTACCATCAGATTTTCTACTATTATACAAGACGGCAAGCATCGCATCAGGAGTCTCGGAATGGGAAAGCGGATGGGTCAGCGCAGAACCGCTTTGCGGCATAGTAAATGTCAATTTAGGAGCTCCTGCCGCAGTCTCAGTTAAAGGTTGGTCGACCGTAAACGCTCCTTCATAAGGATAATAAGCTATGAATGAATAACGGTATTGATCTGCTCCCGTAATAGCCCCAACCGGACTATTATTCGTATCATAACCGTCGCGATACCAAAATTTCGGATTATTATCCGTACCGCCATCTCTGTCATAAGTGCATCCATTAACTCCCACGACCACTTTTTGTTTAAAGAATACATCCGGCGGACATTGGTTTCTTTTTAATGACCAAACACTGGAAGCAGAAAGATAATTCGGCTTGTCAGTTCCTACGGTATACGGGACACAATACCCCAATACCCCGAATGCATCACCCGGTACAAGAGCGTTCATCAATGTACTGCGGGAAACTGTTTCTACCGATAAAGAGGGAGTATCGAACAAAATAAGATCGGACATTTCCGGAACGGAACCGACAAGATTTTCCTCCCTGCAAGCAACACAAGCAACCAAAAACGCACCCCCATATAACAGATGTCTCAAGCTTATCATATCAAACTATCCTTTTATTTTTATCACTCGACAATAATAATTCCACCCGTAGCTTCACCCCATGCATTTACAGTAGGCGTATCGAACAAGATCCGGTCTTCATCCGAAATGGTAAACGTGTAACGATAATGCTTACCCGCTTCCCATGTCGTCAACGGCAGAGACACCAACGGAATCGTAGATGTGCAGGGTTCTCTATCCGACGCCGAAGAATAAGTCACTTCAAAATAATATTCGATAGTAATATCTTGCGGAAACAGTAAAGCATCTATCAAGGTCGTTCCATCTGCATTTACCGAAATCTCTTCGCTTAACGCGGCAAAGGGTTCGTTCTTTGTAGTACGGTCGCTCTCATCGGTAGAAATAGCCCATCCGGCAGATATAGCTTCTTTATCGGTCAAATCGGCTGCCGAAACTGAAAAATCAGCCGTCTTATGCATACCGTAAAGCTTAGCGGAATGGATAACCGGATTAAAACCTTCGATACCGTCTGAGGCCGCATTGCGCTTTACCACAAACTCCACACGTGCTAATAAATGCCCGAACGTGAAAGCCACTTTACCGGTATTACTGCCGGAAATATTCAAGGCAGAAGCTGCCATGAGATCATATCCTTTAGAAGCGTCGAAAGCCGTCACAAAAAGATCTCCGTCTTCATTATAACGGGCAGCAGTCGCCGCATTTGCTATCAGATCGATTGCTGACGGATATAAAGCGTAAAATGAATATGTTTTGTCTGCTTTCCAATAGCGTAATCCCTCATAGGTCCAAACAGAACCGTCCGGTGTCGATACCGTAGTAGCATTAAAAACCTCACCGGCGGCATCTTCCGGTATATACCATCCCCAAACGGAAAAAGCGCTACCTGCAGTAAAACTTTCTACCGCACTCCGAGTCAACACCGGAGTACGGAAATCAATCGCCATACCATCGACTCCTCCTTTTTCCGTATCATGTACGAGAATGTTTGTACATGATGTTAACAGTAACGTAACCGTTATCATCGGGAAATAAAAAAACCTTTTCACCATTCTTTCGATTCTCCCCATATATACCAGCTTATTTCTTAGATAAAAACACCTCTGAAGTGTTGTTTTGAGTGACTATAAGGGGACATTCAACCCCTTATAGCCTATATACCTTATAACTAAAAGTATATTTTAATTGAGGTTAAGATCAGAATCGGTAAATTCATCCCACTCTTCTACTGTCGTTACATCAAACAATATAGGTTTCAATGTATCATCCACTTTATCCGGATTGATCGTAACCGTATAATTATATGCTAACCCGGCATCCCACTTATTTGATTCGGCAATAGCCATAGTTCCCGTAAAAGATCCTTCTTTATTATAACCACCGCCATCAGTTACTGTTACTTTAAAAGAAACAGCAATAGAATTCGTGTTTTCTTGAGGAATCACATATTTTACTTCTGACTCTGCCTGACCTTCAGCTGTCGCATAATCGTCGATATCGGCAAAAGAATATTCTCCTGAATTTTCTCCTGACCACGGACCGACAACTTTATCTACCATCGTACCGGTTGCTGTCTGAATAGCTTGAGAAATCTTCAATTCCGAAACTTTCATCGTATAGGTTTCGGCAGCATCGGTTTTGAACGTAAATTTAACTTTAGAAAGCATGTGCTTAAAAGAAAGTTGCACCTTTGAAGGATCTCCAGCTCCATCCCATGATACATTGTCTGAAGTAGCAGCAATCAAGTCATTTGCTCCGGCAGAATAATCTGAAAACGTCAAAGTCTTAGATGTAGGATCATATGATATACCGGTAGTCAGCTGAGATGTTCCGTCGGCATAAGCACCGAAATTATAAGTTTTATTTACTTGCCAATAAGCGGTCTCATCAGGAGTCCAAACAGCACCGCTACCCACAGAAGCACCCGAAACCTTTACATTGTTGAACACATCAACCCATGATGATTCATTTTGATAATCACCATACACCCAAAACTGCGTGAAATCGGCATTCGTCACATCTGCTCTTGTGGTATTGTTTACAAAAGCATTCGAAAAATTGATTGCACGAGACTGAGGTATATCTACCACTTCATTGTTCGTACAACCGGTTAAGGCTATAACAGCCACTCCAAGAATCCATAAACTTTTTTTCATAACTTCTACAATTAAAAATTAAATAAATTACTTGTTGTTTTTTTATATCTTTTAGTTTAACGGAAGTTCTACATCGATATATTCTCCCCAACCATCCACTGTTACGTCGAAGCTGCCGCTTCCTTCAGTTCCTTCTTCATCCGATATCTCGATATCTTTCACGACAATAACACCACCGCGAGGCTGCCCTGTAACTTGATCCGTCACATCAAACTCAAAAGTCTTGAATTTTCCGTTCAACATTCGTACCTCCAAGTTCAAGGCATAGTGCTTTCCCTGTCTATCCGTAACATAATGATCTCCCGGATAATCCGGCACTCCGAACGAATAGACAAGAGCTTCTGCACCGAAATCTTCTACCGTGCAATCGAACATTACCGTTACGGCATCTGCACCCGTATGCCCGTCTTCAAGGTAAACGCTTTCTGCCATACCCGCCAATGCACCTCGTGCCAATGCCACATATTGCGCACCTTTTTTAAATTCGTAACGTATCAGATAGGTATAAGTCAACGGACGCATAATAACAGGTAACTCTATCGACTCTAACGTACGTTCTGCAAAATGCTCCTTCACATAAGCACCGTAAAGCATATCCGGCGGACTTACCGTGCGTTCTCCGGCATGCAACTCTTTAAAACTACTGCGCGTACGAGTACGGGTCGTAGCCGAAGCAGATGCCGAAGTAGTAAGATCATTAAAAAGAATGTATTCGGTATCATTATTATAAAACAGTAATGAATGGACACCCTCTTTCATAGGCAAACGGCCACCCTCCGCCGACAAATTATTTTCGGAGAAACCTCCATCGGCAGAATAGACAAGAGCCCGAATCCCCTCAGCAATGTCCGGACGTAATTCATCATATTCACGTCCCCACAAAATATTCCAATTCTGTTCCCAATCAAAATCATAGGCACGTTCCCATTCCTGCTCCCAATCGGCTGCAATCACGGTTTTTACCGAAGCGCTATGTAGCTCATGATCATAACACAATTCTTTCCGGCATCCGAAAGTCAATAAAGGCAATACCAAAAACAATCCGTACCTTACCGTCATAGAGAGAAAGTATTTCATCTTCTACCTCCTTTCTTTCCCATCCAACAACCGATATTCCAGACAAAAGCCAACTTCAGTTTTAATGGACCGAAATAATTGGTACGTATCGACTGTTGATACACATAATGCTCGTCAATAGGTAAGTAATCTTCAGAATTCGCATGCAGAAAACCCGCACCGATACCGGCTTCTAAAGCAAAATATTTTCCGATAGGGAACATATATCCGTAACTGATACCGGCATACTCGCCTTCACCTTTATAACCACGATTCCCGTTCTCCAGATCATACCAGCCTCCACCGATGAACAACCCGAAATAATGACCCTTGCGAGCTCCTTCGGATTTGAACCAATACCGCACTTCAGGACTAATCTGAGCTAATTGGTAATATTTGTGCTTCGTATCTTTATGCCACCAAGCCATAGTACCTTCTAAATTGACCGACCAATGTTTGTTGAAACGATATTCAAATTCCAACGAAGGCAGAAGTATCACGTCATAAAGGAGATTGGTTTTGACAGACAAAGGAATGTTGCGACGAAAGCGCTTCGATATAGGCTCATTCTCGAAAAGAGGCTTTGCCTCAAGAGCTTTTGCAATGTCTTGCTCCGCTATCGGATCGAATTCCATAACCGATTCCAAAGGAATAGTGTCTACTCGCACCGGGATTCTCTGCGATATTACCGCTTCGTTTCGGGTTCTTATCTCAAGAACGGAATCATTGATCGCATCCGATACACTCAGATATTCGATATCTACTAATGCTACTATATCTCTCATTCCCTTATAAGGCATAGCTTTATTAGAAGTACGATAATATGACTCTTTCATGCCCAAATGGGTAATAAAATAAGATTTTACCTGATTACTGCGATTTTTAGCTGCCGCCAAATTTTCTTTTTCGGTAGGATAAGACTGACAAAATCCTTGAATACGTATAACCGCATCGCCATTAACAATCGCTTTACGGTGCATTCTGAGCAATTTCATGGCTTCGGAAATTGCTTTTTCATTACCATTATAAGGAGAATAAAACATCAGTCGCTTAGGCACAAAGCGAAATAGAATAGCTGTATCCGAACAAAAAGGAACATTCTTTCCCTTTTCCCGATTCTGCCCCTGACTTACCTGCACGGTAACAAGTAACAAAATTAATATATATACTATATTTTTCACACGCATTTTTATTATGCTGAATCGTCTAAAATAAGTTTTTTCGTTATATTTTTATATAAGAATATATTATATACCAAACTGTTATCCAACAACTTAATATAAATAAAAAACAGAACAAAAAAATGTTCGTTTAATTGGACAAAGGAGTTTAATTAAAAATATTATTTTAATAAATAGTATAAACGCCTAAAAACCAAATTACTATATAATTATTATTTTACATGTGAAAAATGTGTTATCTTTGTCCAATCAAACGAACATTTTTTTCATCATAGATTTGTTCTCTACATATTGGTTGATACGCAATTGCGCAGATATGTTATTTTTCACATCTGGGTAGAAAAATTTGTGCGGCAAAATTATGGCAAAAGGCCAAAAATAGAATTACCATTTTGTAAAATAAAATTTGCAATACGTAAAAAAGATGCTTTTATAATCGCAATTTGACGGAAAAATTACTATTTGGCGGATCGCTTACGATAACGGCTCGGAGTCACTCCATCATGACATTGCACAAAACTACGGTGAAAGACAGCCGGAGAAGAAAAACCGCAACGTTCACCAATTTGTCCCACAGGAATATCAGGATTAGAGACCAGCAATATTTCAGCCTCACGCATACGGTAACTACGTACGACACCACTAAAACTATCTCCGAAACCTTCATTAAAAACACGGGAAAGGTAAGTGCGATTTAACGGCAAAAATTCCGACACATCCATTAATTTGAAATCCTTATTTAAATAAGGCTTTTTATCCGTCATCCAACGAGCTACTTCATCCCGATATGCAGGCAATTTTCCAAGAAACGCACTGTCATCTTCAGAAAGATCGAAATCTTCGAAAATATCTCCCGACAGCAATTGCTCCTCTTTACATACAGCTTCTCTACGTGCAGTCATTTCATCTAACGTATGACTGAAAAAATCTTCTGTATAGGGATTATAATGAAAAAGCCCCTTATAAAGGGTATAACAAAAGAAAACCTGTACCATAAGATTATGCACAATAAAACAACGTGTATTTCCGTCAAACAATAACCAAAAATATGCACAACCTATTAAAAATACTCCAATGGTATAATTTCGCAGCCATGAGATCTCCATGTCCTCAGTTGCAGCATAATTAGACTGACACCACTGTTGATAAACCTCACGATACCGCCAAGTCAAACGCAACAATAACAGCAGATAAAACCCGATAGAAATAAGCAATAATAAACGATACCAAACATTAAACTTTCCAATGTGTTCAAAAAAATCGTCAATATCACGCAACACAAGAATTTTTTGTCCCAACAAAGGTAACACGGCATAATAAAACAGCACGAGCATGATATAAGGAAGTAACAACAATCCTATACGTCTTAAATTAAGCCACCCCGGACGTACTATTTCCAACGGATAAAGCAACAAAACTATCAAGAAAAAATTACCGGCTACAAGCACAAGCATATCTAAAACTCCTGTACTCGTAAAATCAAAATTCAGAATTCCTGTCAACATGCCTATAACACGCGTCATGTAGATAAGCCCCCATGCAAACATGACCAACGATAACAAACGACGCGAACGATTGCCTCCGGAACGTAGAAAAAGCAAAGCCGCACCACCCACACAAATCACAACAGACATCGTAAGCAATACTTGCAGTATATCGGCATATTCAGGAATCTTCGTATTCATAAATAATATGCAATTAAACCCGCACAAAATTAAAGAATAATGCTAAAATATAAAATATATAATCCATTCTATCCCAGTAGATAAAATATATAATAAAAACGTTTCCCGAACAATTTCATCAGGATTTATCAATTTTTTTTTACTCAAAATTCACACGATAAGCCATCTAAAAGCGGGTCTAAATTTTCCAATAGAAAATAGCATCAGCTCATCTTTACGTTTTCTTTCGGTCTGTTTTTCCTTTTTCAATCGTTAGATAACCAGCTATCTTCCTCGTAAAAACAGAAAAATATTTTCGAAAGAAATTCCCATTTCTCCCGATAAGAAAACATTCTAATAAACGGAAACAACATTCAAATTAATGTCAATGTATATTTCAGCCACGCATAAATTTGATATCCCCAAGCATAATGGGCATTGCTATTCGGGTGATAATGGGAAGTGTCATAAGCCGGAATCCTTAACCCGGAACTTGAAATTTCATAAGGTACTGACTCTGCCGACGGTTGAACATAATAATTAGGTATATAAAAAATCTTTTCGGCAGGATTTTCCAACTGTTGCAAAACGGGATTCCAAGACCAGCATTTATAATGCAAATCATTTTTAAGTAAAGTCATGGCATTGGAAGAAAAATCATAATCCGGATAATATTTCGAAAAAGCCGTACCGAACGCATCGGTCAGTGACAATCCGACAATCATATCGGGAAATTCTTCTTTAATACGGGAGACCAAAGAAGCGATCTGGTCTTTATACTCCTGATTATAAAGGTCATTTAATCCTAACTGAATGATGACATGTGTGGGAGTACACACATACGCATCGGTTACAGATTCTGCCGACAAAGGTTCTCCGTTATCGGTATGTGTTCTGAAACGTTTCAAATAAGCTGCTAATGAGAATTTATTCTCCCCTGTCTGATCTTCGTCATAGAAAGGATTTTCGGCCTTTTCTACAACACGAGAATAGAGATAATCCGAAAGTCTCCAACCGCCCCGACATTCGCCATATCCGGTACAAGTTACAATTCCCTCGTCCGTAAGGACATTAAAAGTATTTTTATTCGTCGTACCGATAGTTATGAAATCCGACACTGCCGGCATTGTACCGTCGGAATATCTATCTTGCATAAAAAACTGCCGGGCAATCGACCAAGAAACAGAAGCCCGGTCATCAACACTATTCCACTGTCCTCCATATCCAGCACCCACACTATCTCCTATCGGAAGCAGGCGTATCTGCCGACCTTTACCTACCGTCGATCTCGTCGAAATCCGGGTAATCGTAACCGGGACATCGCATTTATTTATTCCGACCGAAATATCAGTCTCTTGAATATCCGAATTTTGAACAAATTGTCCGCTCCCGAACGGCAACCGATCGTTACCGGTAGCCTGAAAAAAAAGCGGAGCTCGTTTCTTCAGGTAAAACATGTGATCGAGATACAGTACGGGTAGATCGGGATAGGGTTCTTCTCCTTCATGATAAACCGCATATATTTTCTGAGGATACACAGGAACATAAATTTCTTCTTCTTTTTCACAAGAAAACAATAAAAGCGACAATAATAGCGATATGAAAACCTTATACTTCATTTATTATAACAGATACAATCCATGTCCTCTTAACGACTGCCAAAGCGGAGTAGCGATAAACTGATCAAAGCTTCCGAAATGGCAAGCCTTAAATTCGAACTCCAAATCTTTTAAAGTTACCGTTTTTTCATTTTTATCCGATAACCGGACTAATAAATCTTCCAACCATTTTCCCCAATCTGCCTTTAACTGAAAGCGGACATCTTCATCATGAAAATGAAACAAGAATTCGGCAGTACGAATATTTTTTCCTTTTTTATTCCGGTCATAATAACGCACTTCCGGTAGTACCGTTAGCAAACAATGTACCTTCTTATGCCCATCACGCGACACGCAATCTTGCTCATCGACAAGAAAACGAGCGATATAGGTCGATGGTATTTGTGTCCTGGGAACCGGATCATCGAACCACTTATGCAAAGGCAACTCAAAACCAGTTCCTCGCATATAATTATAGAGTGATTTCCGCAACCCTTCTCCGAAAATATCATGATCAGCTCCAGCTGTATCTTCAAAATCAATATCATTTCGCGCAAACCCGCCGAACGGTTTTTCGGTAATTCGCACCGCATATCTCTCGGGATGGCATCCTACCGGACTATGAGCCGTCAATGCAAACCGATGCCAAAAAGCAGATTGCACCAATCCGTTTAAAAAAAGTTGCCGTACGACTTCCAACGAATCAATCGTCTCCTGCGCCGTTTCAGAAGGGAACCCGTACATCAGATAAGCATGTACCATAATTCCGGCAGCAGTAAAATGATCGGTCACTCGAGAAACCTGCTCTAAAGAGACACCCTTATTGATCAATTTCAACAAACGGTCGGAGGCAACTTCCAAACCTCCCGAGACGGCTATGCACCCGGACTGTTTCAACAAACGGCAGAGATCTCGTGTATAACTCTTTTCAAACCGTACGTTCGTCCACCACACAACAGACATACGACGTTTCAATATTTCCAACGCCAGCTCTTTCAACAGCATAGGAGGTGCTGCCTCATCTACAAAATGAAAGCCTCTTTCTCCTGTACGGCGTATCATCTCCTCCATACGATCGGCAATCTCGGCAGCCGTTAAAGGCTCGTATCGCCCGATATAATCAAGAGAGCCATCGCAAAAGGCGCATTTCCCCCAGTAACAGCCATGTGCCAAAATCAATTTATTCCATCGTCCGTTGCTCCACAAAGCATGCATCGGATTAGCGATTTCGATAACCGAGAGATATTTGTCTAACGGTAGTCCCGCATAATCAGGAACACCCCTTTCCCGCATCGGAACATCCGGAATTTCCGGATTATTCAAATAACGAACTTCTCCGTCCCGACATAAATATGTACGAACATAATTCGCTTCATCTCCAGTCAACAATTGACATAAAGGCGTTTCACCGTCATCCAACGTAATAAAATCGACATATTCAAATACCCGAGCATCGGACAATTGCCGCAATTCGGTAGAGGCAAATCCTCCTCCCATCTCCACCCGAATATCTGGATAATTACCTTTTATAAATTCACCGCAACGTAATGCGCTGTACAGATTTCCCGGAAAAGGAACGGACAGCATTACCCAATCCGGATTGCAACTTTCTATTTTCTCTTGCAAAACAGAAAACATCAACCGGTCTATATAAGCCGGAGATTTGCGCAACTCCTCATACAACTCATCGAAAGAGGAGGCCGAACGTCCTAATCTCTCGGCATAACGGCTAAAACCGAAACGAGGATCGATAACTCCCGTGATAAAGTCGGCAATATCCTCGAGATAAAGTGTTACAAGATGCTTAGCCTTATCTTGTAATCCCATCGTACCGAATGCCCACTCCATATCTTCTTCCTCAGGCTTTCGATTACCTGCAGGAAGAAAAGATCCGTCGCAAATCGTATGAGCCAAAGTTTGCTCTCTTCCTTGCAAATAAGCTACTGCCCGATCTACCGTCAGAATATATTCTTCCCGAAGGACAAATGTTCTACGAAATTTCGGAATGATACGTGACGAATAATACAATTCCGCTTCACGGAACATCTGACGAAGCCCGTCTTTTGAAAAAAGCCGCAAGATTACTTCCAAACCGAGATCCATCTGATCGGACTTTATTCCCAATGTACTAAGATACCCTTTCAAACAAGCGGTTGCCGGATAAGGTGTATTTAGCTGCGTAAAAGGCGGTGTAATCAATAATACAGTATGATCGGGCATAGTATTTCGTTTAACAATGAAACAAAAGTATCAAATTCCTGCCATATTCCCAATATTATCCGTCCCGATAAACGATAAGACATCCACTCCATCGGAAATTACAAGATATTCCACCTGTTAAAGGAGGTATAAAACCGTGAGTCGAACCGAACCAAGCATAACCGAACCGAACAAACAAATGTCATACTTTTTTCACTTAATTACTGCCAATGCTGCCATAGAAATGCTAAAAACGCACAAACTATTCAATCAACTTTCATTTCACGACCCGGACGCTACTTCTCTGTTGAAATTTACAGAAGCAATAGAAGTAACCGAGTAACCCTATCAAAAAAACGATAGTCTTTAATCGGATCGTAATCCGGAGACCTCCTGTATCATTCCAATCTATTTATCCGATACCTGCCTCCGAACCGCTCGACATACACCTCCTATTCTTTCGACAATCGACTTTTCCCGTACCGGTAAGAAAATTAACGAATAACATTCAACTATTCACCGGAACAGTTTGTTTAATTAAAAGCTTGTTTAAATTTTGCTCGGATCGGCTTTGTGAACGCTTTTTGTTTTTTATAAGAATAACCGGGAACAGACCGAAAGAAAATGGAAAGAATGCTCTAATTGAATCTCTATCGGGAAATTTAAACAGGCTCTTAGAGTCTGTCTAAATTTTGCTCGGGTCAGTTTTGAGAGTTTCTTACGAGGATATTTTTCTGTTTTCAGGAGGAGGATAGCGGGCTATCTGACGAGTGAAAACGGGGAAAAAGACCGGAAGAAAGCGCAAAGATGACCTGATAGTATTTTTTATCGGAAAATTTAAACAGGCTCTTAGGCAACGATAAACAGTAAAAGTCATGAAAATATTTTCTGCGATTCTAATTTCAGGAGTCTTTCTTACGACAGCATGCACTCAAAAGGAAAACACCGTGATATACAAAGGAAATACCTACACGGTATACGACAACCGGGTAGAACAAGGTAAATTCAGAGCGGTTGCCATTTCAAAAGACGAAATACGATCTGATTATGAAAGCCTTGCGGACAAAGGTTACTCTCCTACCATACATTTCAAATTCAGTATCAATAGCCGAGATAACGAACTCCCGGCAGGTGAAGAACATATCATCACTTTAAAACCCCAGAACGATACATGTGTTTCTCCGGTAATTCTGTTCGGCGAAAGATACACGGCTATCGATACGAATGCCGAGTCTATTCCGTTGCCTCATCGTACGGTATGGACAGTCAGAGTCGATATGTCTCCCATGTTCGAAGCTTTTAAAAAACAAGGATTTTACAAAACCCCGACAGGAGATATCATTTCGGAATCCGATTTCAAAGGAGTATATATCGCTGGTGGCAGCGAACCGATGACATGGGACTTCGAAAACCTGTATAGTCGGGAGGGCATGGAACTTTCCGATCCGGACAAAAACGGCATATACGAAATTTCCCTTACGATGAACACCAAAGAACCGCGCAAAGAAAACTATTCTGTATGGAGCTTATCTGCCGACATCGACGCATTCCCTCAATATGGTTCACAGCAACTCCTGATAGATGCCTTATACCGCATGTCATTGAACGAACTATTAGACAATATTCGTCCGGACGGAACTCTCCGTGCCGGCGCAGCATGGGATGGAGTGTGGACTCGCGACATCAGTTACTCCATTTATCTGGCACTCGCCTACATCTATCCGGATGCCGCACAAAAAAGTCTTATCGCAAAAGTCAACAATAATCGGATCATTCAAGATACGGGAACAGGGGGTGCATGGCCTGTATCGAGTGACCGGATGATCTGGAGCGTAGCGGCATGGGAACTTTATAAATACACCGGAGATAAAGAGTGGCTGCAATATGCTTTCGAAGTAATCCGCAACTCGGCTCAAGATGATCAATTTACATTAAAAGACCCTACGACGGGATTATTCAGGGGAGAGCAAAGCTATCTCGATTGGAGAGAACAATCTTATCCTCGTTGGATGCAGCCGGCAGATATTTATCAGTCGCTTTGTCTGGGAACAAATGCCGTACATTGTCGAACATACGGCATTTTGGCTGAAATGGCCGCCGAATTGGGAAAAGATGTGTCAATATTCCAACAGCAGGCCGATTCTCTGAAAACAGCGATAAACCGTCATTTATGGATAGAACCGAAAGAATATTACGGACAATATTTATACGGAGGTATCTATCCCATACTGTCACCGGGCATCGATAATCTCGGCGAATCGCTAAGTATTTTGTTCGATATAGCTTCTAACGAACAGGCACGCCGCATGATAGCCCGCATACCGGTCGCTGAATACGGCGCAACGAGTATTTACCCGCAAATAGGTGAAATAAAGCCGTATCATAATAATGCCGTGTGGCCGTTCGTACAAGCGTTTTGGAATCTGGCTTCAGCTAAAGCAGAAAACGAAGCTTCGGTAACTCGAGGTTTGGGCGCATTATATCGTGCAGCAGCTTTATTTACCACGAATAAAGAATTATTCGTCGCATCGACAGGTGATTACAGCGGTACGGCAGTGAATTCGGATAAAATGCTATGGAGTCTGTCAGGCAATATCGCCATGATATACCGACTGTTTTACGGAATGAAATTCGAGACGGACGGAATACGTTTTACTCCTTTTGTTCCTCAAAGTATTGCAGGCAATAAAAGAATATCGAACTTCAACTACCGAAAGGCCGTGCTACAAATAGACCTTTCGGGGACAGGAAATCGCATAAAGAAATTTACGATCGACAACGAGGAACAGGCAGAGGCATTTTTTCCTGCAACACTGACAGGAATGCACACGATCAAAATAGAGTTGGAAACGGATTTCCGGACACGGGACAGCATCATGGTACGTCCTATAACCGACATGCCCGAAACCAGTCGACTGGGTTATCAAAAAGACAACAATACGCTCGAAATATTAAACTATAGCCCCGACAACCGATATATAGTTTATCTTAACGGTAAAGGCGAACGCATTATCATGCAGCGTTATTACGGTCTTCCGGTGTTGGATCGTTTCACCCGGGTCGCTGCCGTCCCGGTAAACCGGAGCGGAGTTGCAGGTTTTACCGGCAAACCTTTTACGTGGTTACCTCCACACAGCGAAATACGGATAGAAGCAGAGTCGGTAATTCCCAAATCACCAATAAAAGGATCGGAATATTCGGGTAAGGGATTCATCGAAATCAGCAAGACGAAAAATCGGAAAATAGATTTAATGATTCCGATAAACATTCCGGGACAATATGCAATAGACGTACGATACGCAAATGGAAACGGACCTATCAACACACAAAACAAATGTGCAATACGCTCACTTTTTGCAAACGGACAATTTAAAGGAGCATTGGTAATGCCTCAACGGGGAGAAAATGAATGGGCGAACTGGGGATATTCTAATCCGGTAATCGTTAACCTGAATCGAGGCGGGAATAAAATTTCGATCCGGTTTATCTCTCCACAAGATGAAAACATGAACGGAGAGATAAACAGCGCATTGATCGATTTCATTCGATTAAGACGCATCGGAGACATAAATAAAACTCCGGAAGCACGTCCGATCTGGTTACCTAAGGAATAAAAAACACTGATTAAAATTACGATATGAGAAAATTAATTCCCTTTTGTTTATTCTTTTTCTACATAGCCGGGTTGCAGGCTGCAATCAATATTAAACGTATAGACCCGGCTTTCTGGTGGTGCGGTATGAAAAACAAAGAATTGCAAATCATGGTATACGGCGATAAAATCGGTGACGCGAAAGCATCGCTCAAATATCCGGGTGTCACTTTAGAAAAAGCCGTACGCCTCGACAGTCCCAATTACCTGTTTTTATATCTGAATATATCGGATAATGCAAAACCGGGTAAGATGACCATCCGATTCGATCGGGGAAAAGAACACACATCCCGTACATTCGAATTACTACAACGGAACGAACCCGACCGGGACTATACAGGATTCGATGCATCGGACGTGCTGTATTTGATCATGCCCGACCGATTTGCCGATGGAGACCCGAAAACGAATGTAATACCGTCCATGCGATTTCCTGCTCCTGTAAATCGCAATGATCCCAATGCCCGTCATGGAGGCGACCTGCAAGGTATAGAGCAACATCTGGATTATATACAAAATCTGGGAGTGACAGCTATCTGGCTGAACCCGGTACTGGAAAACGATATGCCGGGAGGATCTTATCACGGATACGCTACGACGGATTACTACAAAGTAGATCCGCGCTTCGGGACGAATGAATATTACAAAAGGCTGATTGAAAAATGTCACGAACGAAATATGAAAGTGGTAATGGACATGATCTTCAACCACTGCGGGAGTGAACATATATGGTTCCTCGACCGTCCTTCGAAAGATTGGTTCAATTTTCCGGACGGATATGTGCAGACTTCTTATCGATTGACGCCTCATTTCGATCCTTACGTTTCGACTTATGATAAAAATATTATGGATATGGGATGGTTTGTAGAGTCGATGCCCGACCTGAACCAGCATAATCCGCACTTGATGAAATACCTTACGCAAAACAGCATCTGGTGGATCGAATACTCCGGTATCGACGGCATAAGAATGGATACTCATCCGTATGTATTTTTCGATTCGATGGCGGAGTGGTGTAAAGAGATTCAGAATGAATATCCCGATTTCAACATCGTAGGAGAATGCTGGTACAATACAGAAGCGGGATCGGCTTACTGGCAGGAAAACAGCATATTGGATAAAACCCGAAATTCGCATCTGAAAACGGTTATGGACTTCCCGCTTCAGGGAATCGTACGGGAGGCTTTTATGTCCCAAACCGACAGCTGGACCGGATTGAACAAAATATACGACCGTCTTGCTCTGGATTTCATGTATAGCGATCCTATGTCTGTACTTACATTCCTCGATAATCATGACACCGACCGATTTTTATCGGAAGAACCCGATAATCTGGGTTTCTTCAAACAAGCTATCGCATTTTTACTGACGACACGGGGCATCCCGCAAATTTATTATGGAACGGAAATACTGATGCACGGAAACAAAAAGGAAAGCGACGGACTGGTACGGCTCGATTTTCCGGGTGGCTTTCCGGGAGACAAAGTGAATGATTTTATCACTGCCGACCGGACTCCCTTACAAAACGAAGCTTTCGATTTCATTCAAAAAATTTTGAAATGGCGCAAAGGTAATGAAGTGGTCAGTAAAGGCAATATGACACATTTCATGCCGACAAACGGCATTTACCTTTACCAAAGAAAATTTAAAGATAAACGCATCATCGTTATTATGAACGGTAACGAGACTGCAAAAAGCATCGATATGAGTCGCTATAAAGAGATACTGAAACCGGGTGAGGGAGGTATAGATATAATCAGCGGAGAACCTTTTATATGCTCCCTTCGAATGGAGTTTGCTCCAAGAGCTTTATATATTATAGATATGACTCCATAGCGTGTTGCTATTCGATATGAATACCGGACTAAGAACAATCCGGTATTCATATCGGAATTTCTGAATAGTACCCGTTACTCATGCCTCAAATATCTCTGTGTCTCCTCTCAAAAGGAGAATCAAATACCAAATGCTGCTCTTAGGAAAGGATAAAAAGCTGTGAAACGTGTTACGACCCTGCTTAGTATCTACAATCACTCCGGAGACTTTAAACCTAACGTAAGACTGTCCAGAACAATTGTAAAATTCATTCGTTCCAACTCTTCATATGTATAAAAAAATTCCCGAATAAACGCCCCTTTCAAAACCTCATATATTAATTCAAATTCCCCATAACGTTCTCCATCATTTTTAAATCGATCATAAAAAACAGATACATAATAAAAACGCTCCTCTATAGCCCATTTTTCATCCTCATCCAAGAAAGATGAATTTGCCTGAATCGTTTTCATCGGAGCCCGTCCATATTTATCAATATAATACCAACTTACATTTCTTATCAAAAGGGTCGTATCTGTCTTATTATATATCGCTATCTGAGTATCAAAACCGTCATCTCCGCCGCAACGAAAGCCATATACCGAAAATAATATAAATACGACAATACTATAAATTAAGTGTTTCATTTTTTTCTATTTTTTTAATTTTTTAAACCTAACATAACACTGTCTAAAACAATAGAATAGTTTATTTTTTCCAATTTCCAATCCGGAATTTTGAGTTGTCTAATAATCCCTTTTTCCATAATGATTTTTCTTTTAGTACAATCAGACAAAGTATCTTTATCAATCCTATTATCAAACAAATCTCGATATACATTTATAGTAAGCGAAACACCCATATATTTATCTCTATCCTTATATACAACAACAGTACTCCCTGGATCAATCCTTTCTATACAATTTATATAACAATAGGGATCAAACCCCTTTTTCATATCCATATTCACCAGTAATAATGTTGTATCAATATTACTGGTAATATAGATAGTCATAGTTTCCGTATTTCTATCTCTACACCCAACTAATCCAAATAAAAATATGGAAATGACTATTACTAAATAGATTATCCTACCCATAATCAACATTTTAAACATTACAAACTATTTATCAGATTTAAACATTTAATCAGACATTTTTTACTAATTGGTCTTCAACATTATAATTATCTTCCATAGGTGTCAACAGATTAGAACTGAAGTAATTCATATTCTCAAACTTTAACCCGATATTCCGCTTTATTCCGGAGACTTTAACCCTAACGTAAGGCTGTCCAGAACCAAGACATATCCCCTTTCCTGCATCACTTCATCACGAATTAAAAAATGTTCAATGAATCCTTCTTTTGAATATGTAATCTTCCTCTTTAAATCGCAATCTTCCATTGTATTCAAGTCTCGCTTATCTCCCGTCAAATCCCGACATATACAAAAACTAAACAATTCTCTATAAATCAGACAAACGGTATATTCAACTGTTCCACCTGACTCCAACCGATAATACATCTGAGAATTTTCGTCACAAGAATATTCTACATCTTCTGTCGGATCGTTCCAACTCACAACAACAAGAGTCGTATCTATATCATTATAAATTTTTATCGCACGAACCACATCTCCACATGAAGAAGTCGATAACAAAAGGAGAATTCCCAATAATGCAAAAAATACCAATTTTCTCATAACCACATACATTTATCTTATATACCATAAACCGCCCGTCAAGCTCAAACTCTTTATCAAATCAAAACGAACGGAAGTATCTCTTACATCATAATAACGATTATAAGAATAACTAACTATCTTTCACTCCAAAGACTTCAAACCTAACATAAAATTGCCGATTCTCAATTTTTATCCTGAGCCCGTCCCGATTTTTGTCTTTTTAATTCATACAAATAAAGTTGGTGGAATTCTTCCGGTGCATACTGTATAATCTCCGTATTTTCCCCCAAATATGTATTCCGTTCCGGAGACTCCTCATTGTAATATATCGGGACCGGCATTCCTACCCAAGGACTCCGTTTAAAACCCGGATAAGTGATCGTGTACTCCTTGCCGTCGACTTTGTAACGGCATTCCGCTTCATATTCCGTATCACCATGTATCGTTTCACAAGTATCCACTTTCACAATCAAAGCCCAAGCAAGCGTATTATTCTTTCTCATCATACTTCGTGTACGTAACGGTTTTGTAAACCACCATCCCCCAATTATAACCAAAATGATATACAACAAATTCAATAATTTCTTTTTCGACATGATATGTTATTATAAAGTTAATCGATCGGAAGTATAAGTTTCCACTCCAATGAGTCCTCCCGTACCTGACGTTCATAAAATTTTACCGGATCTTGCAATATAGAATCCATCCTCGCATTTTCGGCTCTCATATTCATTTTCGGATCATCAAGATTATACCATACCGGTACACGGAGTCCCAAAGGCGGCCTTTTTTTACCAAAAGATATCGAATACGGGACATACCGCTTGTTATCAACATAAAATATTGTTTTCGCAGAATACCTATGCTTACGGTATATGTAATCATAAACAATCGCCTCCGCAACTCCTTTATTGTGACGGATAATATCATACTCCGCTTCTTCTCGTTGAATCCCCCAATAAATAGAACCAAAAAGAAGTCCGAGTCCCGACATAATTAATATCGCAATCAGAATATCCTTTATTTTAGGATATTTATTTATCGTTTTTTTAATCCACTTCATCTTAGTCATTCCCTTTACGTTTGTTTATAGAACTATTTTCTTTTTCTCGATTCAACTGTCTCTCATAGAAATAATAGGGATCGGAACGTAATTTATCAGAAAACTCACTGTAACAGCTATATCTACCCGGTGAATCGGAATCATAATATACAGGCACTCGCAACCCTATCGGAGGGGACACCACAAATTCCGGGAAACGGGCCGTATATTTCTTCCCTTTTACCTGATATTCGCATCGGGCATAATACTCATACGGATTCTCCTGATCACCATAATTTCTTATCGTATCCACAGAAATAATCGTAGCCAATACAAACGTATTACAATCTAACCGCTTTTCATAATCATCCTGTTTTATTATTATGCACAATATCACAACTAAAATTATTAAAGCAAACATTCTTATCAGTCCATAAGCCAACGGTGCACACATCAAACAATAAGAATGCCAATATTCCCAAATAGTTTTAAATATTTTCATTTTGCCACTTGTTCACAAATATCAAATACCCCTTCATATATATCCTTGTCTATCCTCCGTACAGTATCAGATAGTTCCATCTTACCCTCACTCTGTCGATACCAACCATACTCCGGACTACGAAGTATCGTATCCATTACTGCTGTCGTGGCTAATTTATTCGCCTTCGGATTTCTACGATCATAATACACCTGAAAACGAAGACCTATAAACGGGGCAACCCGAAGCGTCTCCAAATTACAGAAATATCTTTTATCATCTACATAAAAAACTCCGATTCCCTTATATCCTTCTATCTCGTCTTCTTCTGTCGCAATTTCAACCGATTTATAAACTACTGCCACAGCCATACCTCTATACTCCAACGGTGTATCATCATCATAGACATCTTCCCGGATCATCCATCGGATTGCAAAAAAACCTCCGACACAAATACTTAGCAGAACAGCTAATATATAACGTTCCGTAATCTTAGCTCGTTTTACATGCTCCAATATTTCCTGATTATCCATTACATTAGAATCTAAATTATTTACAACAAACTCTATTCAGGCGACTTTAAACCTAATATAAGACTGTCCAGAACCAAGACATATCCCCTTTCTTGCATCTCTTTATCATAAATATAAATATATTTTCTTAAATTGAACATCTTTGACTTCAGATCACAATCTATCATTGTATTCAAGTCTCGTTTATCTCCCGTCAAATCTCGACATATTAGAAAATCAAATGCTTTGATATCATAAGGTATTACTAAAGTATATTCAACAAAATCTCTCGGTTCTATTCGAAACATCGGATATCTCCATTCACAAGAACGATCAATATCCTTTGTAAAATAATCGCATATCACAAGCACAAGGGTTGTATCTATATGATTATAGACCTTTACCGTTCGGGTCAAATCCTCTCCACATGAAGAATACGATAACAAAAAAAGAATTCCCAATAATGCAAATACCAATTTTCTCATAACCATATATATTTAATATTTATCTTATATACCATAAACCGCCCGTTAAACTCAAGCTCTCTATCAAATCAGAACGGACGGAAGCATCTCTTACATCATAATAACGACCTCTTACTCTCTCAGAATTTGGATCGGGATGTGGATCTAATGAATTTTTCCAAAAGTCCCATCCTTTATCTTTATCTAATTGATTTTTAGCTCGATAAAATCCATCTACATTTTCACTCAGATAAATTAACGCCCGCATATTGGCATCTTGCTCCGTCTTAGAAAAGCAATGCTCTCCATCCCCTGCTGCACTTATCAAACTCGGAATAGCAGCCTTGAACAGGTAACTCCACCCCATCTCCTGGCTCTGCAAATAGTGCCCATACTCATGTTGAAAAATGGCGTTATTGGGATCAGCTTCAATACTACTGCCACCCATAATATACGAACCCAATGTAAACGCTTTGCTTCCTTTCAAGAATGCCGGTTCTAATTGCGAAACAGTCGCCCCGCCCCAACTGCTTACTTTACGAGTAAAACCAAATAAATTACTAAAATAAGATGCCCAAAAACCGGCAGCTGTTTGTGGAAGTTCCTGAGTGAAACGGCTCTTTGTCCGTTGGCTTCCTCCGGAAAACAAACCCTTTAGAAGCATATATTCATTCTTAACTCCCTGCCAACCCGTTTTAAAAGGGTTCTGTTTTTTGACCAAACCTTTTATAAAATGAGAAAAAAATGCTATAACAAACTCTCCATTCTCATCTTTATAAACCAACGGATTATTCAAGCAATAGGTGTAACGGTTAAAGTTTTGACTGAAATCCGGCATCTGCACATAGGGATCGGGACTGAGAAAGCGTCCTATTACCGGATCATACAACCGGGCATTCATGTGTATCAATCCGTGATACTCAACATGCTTATGTCCGCAATACCCCCGCAACAAGAGCAGTTCGGGCGTCTCTCCCGGAGCATACAGCTCCTGCGTATCGGGATCTCGGAAACGTCCCCACGGATCGTAACTCAATTCTTGCAATACATTCCCTGACTTGTCTACCACATGGGTGATGCTACCCATATAATCACGACATATATAGAGGTATTCCCACTCATTTTCTCCCCCTATCGGTGATGTACCCCAAGCGGTGGTCGCCGAAAAGACATCTCCGTCGAGATACAACATTCCGCCAAAATGATAACCGTTCAGCTCCTCATATTTATTATCCCATGAAAAATGCTCTCTAAAAAACCTATTCCCAAGAGAATCTGTTCCATTCACATACTCATAATTAAAGTTTCCGTCATAATCATACTGGAACGAAGTTTCTATATCCCCCTCGACAATCTTCTGAGGACGCAACAATTCATTATAGGTAATTTCTTGTGCAGTCTCCGGAACATAATCTCCGTAAGGCGTAACATACTCTATCGCATAAGGACGGTCTTCGGCATACTCAAAAGAACCGACTCCGGAATGGTCGATAATGTTTCCCTTTCCGTCATAAGTTACCGTCTTGCCGTTAAATCCCGTGAGACGGTTCAAGGCATCATAAGAAAAATCTTCCCGGATATTCCGCGTATTATCTTGCCGCCAGGTCAGATTTCCGGTATGAGAATCGAACCGGGTACTCATGTCCTGAATAATCCGATCACCGCAGGTTACGGTACGTCTTAACGGAAATCCGTACCGGTCGTATTCGAAAGTCCGGGTCAGCGGACCTGTCTCTATCGATACAGGCAGTCCCATATCATTTTCGGCAACGAGTTTCCATGCCGGAGCAGAAGCATCGACTTTGATCTCGGTCTTATGCCCATTGGCATACGTGTAATGCACTCTCCCTATCGTACACGGTAAATAACCGTAATAGTTTATCCAACTTATCTGCCCCAGTTCATTATAAGCATACTTGCGTTCTAAACTAAAATAATCATCGATATACTGTATATCTTCCGATAAGCGGCCATACCGGTCGTACTTATAAAAACGCGAACCGGTATTTTCGACAACTTGCGATAAACGGTTATAATTGTCATAACCGAACTTGACGGTACGCAACTCTTTATTGTCTTTGGAGATATGGATCGAGTCTTTTCGTCCGTAACGATCATACAGGGTTCGGGTCTCGACCCCATTCGCATCTTTTTTATAAGTCTGATTTCCAAAAGGACCGTATCCCCACTCGATCGTACCGGCACTCGGATCGTCCATCCTGATTTTCTGACCGTACACATTATAGGTGAATGCGGTAGTTATATTACCCGGCGCTGTAATCGACTCGGGCTGACCATCGGGACGCAATGTATATTGTATATCTCCTGCCGTATCTGAAACCCGAATCACTCTACCGACAGCATCGAACGTCTTTGAAACCGTTATTCCCTTTTTGGTCTCAGTAACGGTATTCTGCCCGTAATCATACACATCGGTACGTCCCGAAGCATAATCGGTACGGACAAGCCGATCATGAAAGTCATACGTCATCCGATTCCATGCCGAGGGACTCTGGGAACGAAAAGGCAACGATTCCTTTTCGAGCAAACCGTGCTGATTATACACTTTATCGGTAAAGAGATAGTGTCCGTCAAAACGTTGCGCTCCTTTGCGGACTTCCCGACCCAAAGCGTCCTGAAACAGTTTCTCCGTCGGCTTACCCGTGTGGGTAGTCGTTATCTCAGTCAATGCCGACTCCGTTCCCGAAGCCCACGCATAAGTAACGACCGTCTCGGTACTGTCGGGATAAACAGTTCTTAAGGTACGTCCCAAACCGTCATATTCATAATATGTATGCAGCCCTTCGGGATCGGTTTCCCGAACCATATTACCGTAAATATCATATTGCCATTGTGTAACCAAATTCATAGGATCGGTCTTTTTAACAAGTCTTCCATAAGCATCGTATTCATAAAAGGTTATTTGCAGGAAAGAATCATAACTCTGTATATCGTATGCTGTCATATTCTGATCCTCATCATACACATAGCTTTCTTCCGATACGGGAGACGACTCTCCTTGAACTACCGATTTATACATGAGATTATGATAATCATCATATTCATAACTTTCCGATGTCCGTAAATCCGCCTGACCGGAAGCTGAATATGTTGTAGTACGAGTTTTCAACAATCCGGTATAATATTTACTCTCCGTATCGATATTCTGATAAGTATTTTCGATCGTGGTTTTCAGATCGTCCCCATAATTGACCACCTCTTTTATCGGATTCTCCTTATCGTCATAGGTATATGTCGTAATACGGGTATTATCATTCAAAAGATCCTCTTCCGTTTTTTTCAGCAATAACGATTTTATGGTCTTATCGTTACGCAACTCAAAATCATATTCAAAATCGGATACGGTCTGCTCAGTCTCTTCTTTCAGCAAGATACCGTAACGGGTAGGATCGAAAATCTTTTTACCGTACCAAGACCGCAGCCCGTCGATCGTATTGACTGTTTTAAATCCTCTGAACCCAAGTCCCTGCACATGAGATATTCCGCCTTCATAACTGAATTGCAACGATTCGAAAAGCGTTCCTCCGCTATAACCGTTTTTAGCCGTAGTTATCCATATCGGCGCAGTGAAATCGATATAAGGGAAAACCGCTCCTTGCCCGATCTTATAATTGTAACCGCTATTCAGTTTCTGATAAGAAAAACGTATCTCGTTGCCGGTACTGGTATAAGCGGCAGAAAGTAAACGGGATTGTGACTGATCTATTCCGTAATTGATCTTATACACTTCGTTTTTATACAACCCGTATAAGAACAAATGATTAGTAGCCTGCATCACGGTAGAAGAGACCAATACCGCAGGATTGGATAAAATCGCAGTGACGATATTATTCGGTTCGTAGACAATGACATTATTCCTTACCGGATATATTTTGACCTCTTTATTCTCTTTTTGACACACAATATCGAGAATTCCGTCATTATCCATATCTTGCATAAGCAGATTATCGCTTTTCTCTACGGGGAAACCCGGCATGGATTCCAACTTATACTCCGTACCGGTAGAAAACAACACCTGCCACTGAATATCCTCTGTCCGCCATGTATAATTTACATGACTGCCATGATCCGGACAAGTAAAATCGGACGCCAATCCATACCCGCATTCCACACAGGCATAACCGGGTTGTATATATTGTTCACAGGTATAACACCATACATCCGGCAAACCGGTCATGGAGTTAAATCCCTCATATCCGAAATCATGTCCATGACATACAGGACATTCTCTCGGAGAATAGACGGGAACGTATTCGGTACGGGTACGAACGAATTCCGGGGAAATGATAAAATCGGTCTTAGCGTCACCGTTTACATCGGACAGCAGCATTCGCTTATTCGACAAAAAAGAACTCGACACCCGGTTATCGGAATATATCTTGTTTAATTGCCAATCTCCATTTACGGGAACAAACGTATATATATCGAAACCTGCGGGGTGAATATGACAAATATCGGCTTTACCATCTCCGTCGAAATCGACTACCGTCACCATATCTGTACCCATATTGTAATTAAATACATGTCTTTGAAACACAGGTGATAATATCTGACCCAAATCGAACAGATAACATACGGATTTATGTTGAGCCATATCTAACGGAGCATTCATCGAAACCGCGAATATCTCATCTTTTCCGTCACCTGTAAAATTTCCGCTCAAATAGGTTTTAGGACAGAATGAATAGGTATCTTTCTTTTTTATTGCATCTCCCGCAAAATAATAAACATCTTCTTTCATATCCACCCCGGTATTCATATAGGCCGGAGTATAAGCGGCGATGCGAACAACGTCTTTCCCCTCCATGACAAAATTATTGATACGTATGATCTCGTCTCCGGGAACATAGTCGATATTGGCACAAAAAGCAGAATTGAATCCTGTTTCGACTTGAAGTTTGATAGCATAAGCCGAATTCGATCCGATTCCCGGATAAAGGTTCAATTTATGACTCGGATCAAGTGCGACATAATAATATTCATCTTGCGGATTTCGGTATAGTCCGGGATCGGGATAAGAGATAATCCCGTCATCATCACTACCGTATGACAACTTACCGGAACGGACGACTAACTCTTCCATATCGGGATAATATGAAAAAATACTCGATGTATATTGTCTAATACCTCCTTGATTCCCGGAAGCATAAGCAAAACGTAAAGGAGTAAGGCGAGTACTCGAGCCAGCTAAGCAATTAATTTCGCTTAACAAAGAGGGTGTCGTATTTTTGTAGGACATTGAATAAATCTTCACGATATTAGTGTCGAGTTTTATCATAATTCCCTGCAATAAACGAGGTTCTTTCTTTTCAATGCCTGCCGTATAGGATAAGGAAATATCTTGCCGATGCTCTCCATAAATAAAATCTACATGGATAAAATGCCCGGGACTATCGACCGCACCTCTGCCTCCATACGAAACGGAAAGCAAGTAATGATGCCCGTATTTATACTCATAAGTATAATCGATATGATTACCGGCAACATCGGTCACTCTCGATAAAGGATACTCCAATCCGTCATTAACAACCGGTTTATAAAGCGATTGCGAACCGTCAGGACGAAATACGGTAAACGACACGATTTTGTCCCCTTGCGTAAGACATTTTACCTTGATATTTCCTCTTTCGGTACGATACCACCCGGGTGACTGTTCGACAAGCCGTGCTCCGTCGAGTTGAAATGCAGCTGAAGCATCCGTCACGGCAGGAGCGGTCTTATCATTGTAATATCTATTGAAATCAACACTGTTTATAGATGAAAACCCTTGCAATTGCCATCCCCATCCCAAAACTCCGTCACCGCTGAATTGTGTATAACATAATGAAATTTCCGGAATACATTCACCTCGTCCTTTCGGCAATTCGATCGGAACCTCACAGATCGTCGAGCCTAAAGGAGTAACCGAAGTATGAACGGTGATCTCTCCGGGTGTATATAAAGGACCTATGGCCATCGAAGCGCTTTTCTTCTCCGGTTCTTTGTAAGCCTGAATATCCCGCATCAATTGCTCTAACGTAGAGTCCGGCAAAATCTCCGGATCTTGTACCCAATCAACACGTTTTATTATTGCCGTATCCGAATTTCGAATCGGTTGAGGATATGATCCTCCTAAAGTCTGTGCATAAACTCCGAATGCAAGACACAACAAAAATAAGGTTAACGATGTGCGCATGTGATAATAATAAGTTATTCTTTTATAATTTTCCAGGTTGCAGATTTTCCATTTAATGTCATTTTCAGGATGTAATTTCCGGCCGGCTGATTGCTAAGGTCAAAAGAAACTTTTGACGAAACGATTTTTCGGGTGGCAATACATCTTCCGTTCATGGCAAAAATTTTCACATCTCCCGATAGTTCTTCCGTATTACCGGAAATGGCAATCGTTATTTGTCCTTTGGTCGGATTAGGGTAAAAACGAACAGTCTGCCCGGCAAATTTTTCAAATAAAGGCTTCTCATCTTCCGGATCGACCAATGCCCGGTTTTGAGCCCGACTTAATACAATCTCTCTTTTAACACGATTTCCTGAAGCATCATAAGAATAGCGAATTTTAGTTTGTGCCTGTAAAATTCCTGCAAGACAACAGACGAGACATAAAGAATATAGTTTTTTCATGACCGAATAAGATAGTTTGGTTACTGTTTCATATCTCAAATTTAGAAGATACAGTATTAAAAAACAGAGATAATATTTATTACATTTTTATTAAAATAGATGTAAAAAGGAAAATCTCTATAAAATAAGTATCCTGTTCGGCCTTATATATGTAAATAAAGACCGAACAGGATACTCATCTCCCCAAATAGAAACAAAAAAAATAATCAAATTTTACCAATATTCCCTGTTTCAATAAAACATATAAAAAGATATTCGCAAATGTTTCTTATTCATTTTCAAAAAAATAATCGGCATTTTGTTTCTTAAAAATTCCGTCCCACCAAATAAAAACAGAATACCCTCGAAATATGAAGATTCGAGGGTATTCTGTTTTATATCAATTATCGTATCCCGATAAATGAAAGATAAATTATTTCTTCAGCAAAGCTTTCACTTGTTTCAAAACATTTTCGGTCGTAAATCCGAGTTTCTCATCAAGTACCTGATAAGGAGCAGAATGTCCGAAATGTTCGAGTCCCCAAACAACTCCGTTCTTTCCTACCAAACGTGACAAAGTCGAAGGCAAACCGGCCGTAAGCCCGAATACCGGAAGGTTTGAAGGAATTACAGATTCCTGATATTCTCTCGATTGGTTGAAGAAAAGTCCTTCGGACGGAGCAGAAACTACTTGAACTTTTATTCCTGCTTCATTCAACAACGGAGCAGCTTCTGCAAGAGTAGAAACCTCCGATCCGTTAGCAACCAACACGACATCCGGATTTTCATCCTTAATCACGACATAAGCTCCTTTAGCCGCTTGCAAAGCTTCTTCGAAACGATCTCCCGAAGCAGCAGGCAGGTCTTTGATATTCTGACGGGAAAGAATCAAAGCAGTAGGGGTTTCGGTATTTTCCATTGCCAATTTCCATGCCACACTGGTTTCCGGACCATCAGCGGGACGCAACACCAACATACTGTTTTTACCATGATGATTTTTAAGCTGTTCCAGCAAACGAATCTGAGCTTCCTGTTCTACCGGTTGATGTGTTGGACCATCTTCTCCTACACGGAAAGCATCGTGCGTCCAGATATATTTTACAGGAACTTCCATCAACGCTGCCATACGTGCTGCGGGTTTCATATAATCGGAAAATACGAAGAATGTTCCGCATGCTCCTATAACACCGCCATGCAGCATCATCCCATTCATAATGGCAGCCATAGTAAGTTCGCTTACTCCAGCCTGTAAAAAAGCTCCCGTAAAATCCCCATTCTTGAAGGCATGCGTCTTTTTCAAAAATCCGTCAGTCTTATCTGAATTAGCTAAATCGGCAGATGAAACAATCATATTCTCGATCTGCTCTGCAAAAACAGCCAATACGTTTGCCGATGCAGCACGAGTAGCAATTCCCGGTTTCTGGGCAATAGCTTTATAATCGATTTCAGGAGCTTTTCCGGAAAAGAACTGATGTAATTTTACTGCGAGCTCAGGGTTTTCTTTCTCCCAAGCTGCTTGTTTTGCTTTACGATCAGCCGCAATTTTCAACAATTCGGCTTTACGGTCGGCATACAATTTTTCTACTTCGGGGAAGATTGAAAACGGTTCATCCGGATTTCCCCCCAAATGAGCAATGGTCTTTGCAAAAGAAGCGCCGGCAGCACTCAGCGGTTGCCCATGCGTAGAGCACTTCCCTTCATAAGATTGTCCTTCTTCGGTCACAACACCTTTACCCATAATTGTTTTACCGATGATCAAAGTCGGACGGCTCTGCTCCTGCCCGGCCTCGATAAGAGCACCTCTGATTGCATCTGCATCATTACCGTTTATTTCAAGGACATTCCATCCCCATGCCCGGTATTTGACGGCAGTATCTTCCTTAGTTACGGCATTGGTATCGGTAGACAATTGTATGTCATTACTGTCATAAAACATGATCAGATTATTCAAGCCTAAATAACCGGCAATACGTCCAGCCCCTTGAGAAATCTCTTCCTGAATACCTCCATCCGAAATAAACGCATACGTTTTATGAGCCATCCAATCACCGAAACGAGCAACCAAAAAACGTTCGGCTATCGCCGCCCCGACTGCCATCGTATGACCTTGTCCCAAAGGTCCTGAAGTATTCTCGATACCTCTCATCACATCGACTTCGGGATGTCCCGGTGTAGGACTTCCCCATTGACGGAATTGTTTCAGCTCATCAAGCGTAAATTTTCCGGTTAATGCCAATACTGAATAAAGCATCGGAGACATGTGGCCGGGATCAAGAAAAAAGCGGTCACGATTAATCCATTTAGGATCAGAAGGATCATACACTAAAAATTCGGCAAAAAGGGTGTTTACGAAATCAGCACCCCCCATCGCTCCACCGGGATGACCCGACTTCGCTTTTTCAACCATCGATGCAGCCAAGATACGGATATTATCAGCTGCTTTGTTAAGTACAGTCGTATTTGTCATGGGATAATGTATTTTTTACAAAGATAAGGATTATTCTCTATTAAAAAAAGGGTTCTTCAAAGGTTAAAAACCGAAATAAAAAGCCTATAAAAAAGTATTTGTAATCTGCTTAAAATACTTATTGTATTTATAACAATTATATAATTTCACATAGTTGATTTATCAAGACAACACAAAAACAATATCTTATTGTAAAAATGGGTACAAACTTACGGGTAAAGTATTTTATATGAATAAGAGCTATTTTCTATATTATTTTTATAACAACAAAATCTTTCGGCCTCTCTATCTCATTTATCATTTAGAACCTACCTAAATTTTACTCGGGTCAGGTTTGAGAGTTTCTTACGAAGATGTTTTTCTGTTTTTATGAGAAGGATAGCAGGCTATCTGACGAGGGAAAACGGGAAAACAGACCGAAAAAAAGCAAAGATGACCTGATAGTTTTTTTATTGGAAAATTGAGATAGACTCCTAAACAACAGATTCTGATATTTCACCAAAAAATCTGTTTTCCATTTTCAATCGTGAAAATTCTTTCTTCTATTCCCCTCGTATGATTTTTAAGCCAATACAATGCACCGGAAGGTACATTATCATAATTAAGGAAATAATCATTACTTATTTTCGTTCCTAACGAAACCCACCCATCTCTATCTCTATATAAAAGTTCATATAAATTACCCGGAACGATATAATTATCATCATTTCTCGGCATAACCTTTATTTTAGAAACATCCGGCAATTTATCCATATCCAATATAATCGGAGATTCAATAACACTAAATGTCAACAGCTTATTATCGAAAATTTTAACGGCTTCAGATTTATCCAAACCAATTACAGACTCTACCAAACTTGATATCAAATTATTATTTTGATCATAAAAGTATATTTCAGCAATTTGAGGCTTTTCTTTAATCATATCTGACGTTATTTTCCAATAACGATATTTTTTGGATGATGTCAAAACTATCTCTTGTAAAAAATTATTTTCAATACGACCCATTCGAAACGCTTCCGTTTTTCTGAAATCATAAAAATCGGATCTTTCAATCTTCAGATTTTTCAACGCATTATTCAAGCCGTACGCCATTGGATTGACCGGATATTTTCGAGTAAGGCGCACTTTTATAGGCCGTTGTCTATCCGGTATCAACTTATGGATGGTTTTCGTCGTTGTAGCAATAAACGGGTAACCTCCGGAAACTTCCTCTTTCCCATTATAAAATACAGGTAAATATACACATTTCATACCCATCTTCTTAAAAGAAACCTCGTCATCATCAGCCACCCTGCTCCATGCCACAGGCTCCCATACCCCCATATTAAAAACGGATAAATAAGCATATTCGGGTTTATGATCCGCCTGAAGCATCAAATCGATATCAACTGTCTTGCAATACAATTCCGTCACATCTTTAATGAACGGCGTTTTAAAAAGTGCCGGAACAGAATCTTCCCTACTACTTTCCGGAAACGGATTCCGAGAGTAGGTCTTTCTATAAACTTTTGCATAATGATCAATATAATTTTCAGAAAAAGTCTTTTTCACCAGACACGGATCCTCTATTATGTTCCAAAAATGCTTTCCATTTCTGGATGGCCAGCAGGGAGTAAAATCTATGGCAGCCGGAACACCGGATAGTCGACTCTCACTCAATACCTTGTAGCTGTCCCATATACAATCGGCAACATAATGTTCTCCAACGGGAGACGTCAATTCAAACTCTCTGCCACATTGAGGCAATAATCTCCAGATATAATTATACAAAAATTCATCGACGGTTATATTGTAATCCTCAAATTGCTGCGAGAACGAATCTATCGGAAAATAATAATAATGTTCCATCAGTTTTGTCAAAGGCTCTCCATCCAACCTATACGGCAAAATATACTCGCAAAATGTTTCAAAAGAAATATCTTTACCCCATGGTACCTTTTCCCAAATATGGAACATATTCTCTATATGATTTATCAGAAAATCCGATTTAATGACCTTCACATCCTCTACTTTTTTTACATCGGACAGATCAACATAGTATTGCGGTAAATTATACAATATATTCTTCAGATAGAAAGGTATCGCTTTATTTTTCAAATCAATTTGCAAATAATAGTCTACTATGCACGAATCAACGATAGAACAATGTCCGGGCATATTTTCTATTAAAAAAAGAGCTGCTTTCAACTTCAACGAATCAGAAGTATTTTGAGAAAAATGGCGGATAACTTTTTCTAATTCAATCCGGTTATCTCCGCTCAATCGTAAAGCCTTATCGAGTTCCGAATGACCGCTACACGACACCAAAACAAGTAAAAAAGATAAGAAAAATATACCCGATCTCATATTTATATCACACCTTTCAATCTGATTTTTAATCCTTGTGCGAACGTAAATCCGCCTAAGAGCCTGTCTAAGGAACAAGCGGTTGCTCTTTACCATCCCAAATATTTCGACTTCCGGTGAAATCAAGAACAAGATAGCTCGCGGAGGTCGCAAAGCTGACGTTCTATGCACCCGACTATGAGGCGTTTCCGGCGCTGAACCTCGCCAAGCACGCCGCCTCCCTCAAGGGCGACCGCGGCGCTGTGCTCAACGGTGCAAATGAGGCCGCAGTCGGTCTGTTTTTGAACGGTAAGATCGGTTTTACCGACATCGCAGAGCGCGTTGCATACGCACTCGATACCATTCCGTATAAGAAGGACATCACGCTGGACGACGTTCTGGCGGCGGACAAAGCCGCACGCGAGATCGTGCTCGGCTGACCGAAAGGAGCTACGCTTTGCTGCAAATCATTCTGGCAATCCTCGCCTTCGGTGTGCTGGTCATCGTGCATGAGTTCGGACATTTCATCACCGCCAAGCGCGGCGGTGTGCAGGTCAACGAATTCTGGATCGGCATGGGTCCGACCCTCCTCAAGCACGAGTACCACGGCACGCTGTACTGTCTCAAGCTGCTGCCGTTCGGCGGCGCGTGCGTTATGGAGGGCGAGGACGGTGAAAGTGAAAATGAGCACGCCTTCGGCAAGGCGAAGCTGCCGCGCCGCATGCTCATCGTGTGCGCGGGCGCGCTGATGAATTTCCTCGTGGGATTCCTTATCGTGCTGGCGGTCA
>URAV01000013.1 GCA_900545915.1 uncultured Porphyromonadaceae bacterium | reverse complement strand
AACCCCTCTTTCAAGAATGAAAATCTTGCGTCCTAGCCGATAGACGAATGGGCCATTTACCTAAAAACCTTTTGCTTAAACAAATAAGGTTTCTCAAATGCGAGTGCAAATATAGAGCTGTTTTTTGAATTGGCAAAATATTTGATAAAAAATATTGCTCAAAATGTCACTTTTAGCCTTTTCAAGTAACCGTTTCGACATCTTTTTATGAATATGGAGGACAATCGGAAGCCTGTTTGTTAGCTTTTTGACGTTCCATTTCACTCAAATGCAAATCAAGAGCACGAACCGAAATGACAATCTCTCCGATAGAAATTCCCAATGAACAGATCAAACATAACAATGATATAGCGAATACTACCACAGCAGCCGTCTGAAGACCGATATAAATCAAGAACATACACAAAACACTTAACAAAAGGCTCACAATTCCCAAAATCTGCATTGTACGGATTAAAGACAAACGTTTACGTAAATTATCTATTTGAGCAGCAGTAATCCGTGTAGGATGCAAATCATAATCTCCTTTTAAAGTACGAACAACCTGGGCATATGAAAGAAAGCGGTTCGTATAAGCCAGCATAATCAACGAAACCGCAGAAAACAACAATGAAGGAGTAGTCAAAGTAAGTTCTTCCATAATATTTTTACAATCATTATCAATGTTTTTATGCAAGAATACGCTATTTTTGTGTAAATACAAAATTCCGGAACTGAAAATATGCTGGAAAAAACATTAGGAATCGTATTACACACAGTCGCATACAACGATAAAAATCACATTGCACATCTCTATACAGAAAAGTACGGAAGAATGTCGTATGCCATTCCCCAAACACAAGGACGAAAAAGCAAGTTACAAAGACCTCTATTCACTCCTTTTTCAATATTGGATATAGAATCTGATTATAAATCCGGACGTGACATACAAAAGATCAAAGAGGTAAGACCGGCAGAAATCCTGCAACAAATTCACTATGATCCTATTAAAAACTCTATCGCGTTATTTTTATCCGAATTCTTATCTCGGGCAATTCGAGAACCGGAAGCAAATCCCGTTTTTTTTGAATTTTTATATCAATCAATTAAATTACTTGATGTTATCGAAGACGGGAAAGCAAATTTTCATCTTTGTTTTTTAATCCGAATATCCGGATTTTTAGGATTCTACCCGAATATTGAAAATTATCGTCCCGGAGATTACTTCGACCTTTTAAACGGGACTTCTTCTTCCACACATCCGGGACACGTCTATATTCTCTCTCCGAATGAAACATCCGGATTCGTGACACTCATGAGAATGAATTATTATAATCTGCACTTATTCCGTTTTTCCAGGCAAGAAAGAATGCAAATACTCGAACACATTATCGAATATTTCAAATTACATCATGCCGGCTTCACTCAACTCAAATCTCTTGATGTACTCAGAACATTATTCGACTAATTACGCCACACATTTGGCAAAAAGCAGAAATAATTATACTTTTGTAGCCTCTAATGCCTTTGTAGTTCAATGGATAGAACAAAAGTTTCCTAAACTTTAGATCCGGGTTCGATTCCCGGCGGAGGTACAAAATCCGGATACGACTTTCATATTTAGAAAGTTATATCCGGATTTTTTAAGAAAAGTATAAAAACGAGGCAGGGATTTTGAAAATTCAAAATCCCTGCCTCGTTTTTATTTAAACTCAAAATCTCTATTTTGCAGATTCTGCAAGTTGAGCCTTTTTCTGTTTTCTTCCCATAATCTCGTATGCAACCGGAACAGCAACAAATAAAGTAGAGAAAGTTCCGACTATAACACCCAACAACATGGCAAATGTAAAGCTTCGAATTGTATCGCCACCCAAAATAAATATACAAAGTAATACGATTGCCGTACTTAACGATGTACTGATGGTACGAGCTAAAGTACTATTCAAAGCCTCATTAATCACAAGATATCTGTCTCGTTTCGGATAAATACCGATCACCTCTCTTACACGGTCAAATACCACCACTTTATCGTTTACAGAATATCCGATCACCGTCAAAATAGCAGCAATAAACGATTGGTCTATCTCCATAGAGAACGGCAATAAACCGTAAAATAAAGAATAGAATGAAATAATGATTACAGTATCGAATGCCAAAGAAACCAACGTTCCGGCACTGAAAGAAATATCCCGGAATCGAAGCAATATGTAAAGTGCAATAGCGATCAATGAAAGTATCACAGCCCATATAGCACCGATTGTTATATCCTCTGCAATACTCGGACCTACTTTCTGAATACTCATTATATTATCCGATTTAAACTGATCCAGAGTCTTATCGCCCAACATACCCTTCAATCCGTCATATAACTTGGTTTCTATTTCTTTATCGATTGCATCGTCATTCTCTGCAATACGATAGTTAGTCGAAATACGCACTTGGTTTTCACCACCGATAGTAATTACAGATAAAGAACTACCTTCGAAATATGGTTTCAACAAATTAGCGACTTCTTGAGTATTTACAGGTTCTTGGAAACGTACCACATAATTACGACCTCCCGAGAAATCAATACCTTTACTAAGACCCTTTATACCAAAAGAGATAACTCCGATGACAACCAATACGGCACAAACGATATAACCGGTTTTACGAGCTCCGAGGAAGTTAATTTTCGGATGTGTCAACCAATTCTTTGTAAGAGATGTCGTAAAAGTAAGGTGTTTAAACCAATTCTTTTCCAATCCGCGTTCATAAATCAAACGAGTCAGGAACACAGCAGTAAAGAACGACATGGCAATACCGATCATCAAAGTCGTAGCAAAACCTTTAATAGGACCTGTTCCGAAGAAGAACAAAATCAAACCGGTAATCAAAGATGTCAAGTTAGAGTCGAAGATTGCGGAGAACGCATTCTTATAACCATCGGTAATCGCATTTTTAAGATTCTTACCTAAACGGAGCTCTTCTTTCGCACGTTCATAGATCAACACGTTAGCATCTACCGCAATACCCAAAGACAATACCAACCCGGCAATACCCGAGAGTGTAAGCACGGCTTGGAAAGAAGCAAGAATACCCATAGTAAAAAACATATTGAGTACCAAACCGAGATTAGCAACCAATCCGGGAGTTACACCGTACATACTGATCATATAAACCATCAACAGAACCAAGGCGAAGATAAACGATATGATACCGCTCTGAATTGCCTCTTGCCCCAATGACGGACCGATAATGTCTTCTTGAACGATCTTTACACTTGCCGCCATTTTTCCGGATTTCAATACATTCGCAAGGTCCTTTGCTTCCTCCGGAGTAAAGTTTCCTGAAATTTGAGAATTTCCTCCTGAAATTTCAGTATTTACTACCGGGAACGAATATACTTGATCATCCAAAACAATTGCCACGCAACGTCCGATGTTTTCACGAGTCAACTGTTCCCAGATTTTAGAACCTTCTGCATTCATAGACATACTCACCACTGCAGAATTCGTCATCCGATCGAAATCTTCGCGAGCATCGGTAATCACATCTCCTTCCAAAGGAGGACGACCGCCGTTCGTAGCTTTCAACGCAACTAATTGAAAATATTGTTCTTTCTCGTCAATAGGCTTCACCGTCCATTTAAATACGATATTGGCAGGTAATAGCTCGCGGACTTGACGCATTGCCAAATATTTATTTACGGCAGCCGTATCATTTACATGAGCGATACCTACAGCCGGTCCATTACCGATAGCTCCTTCCTGAGAGACATTAGGATTAAGGCGAGCAAACAACGGGTTTTGTTTTTTCCACACATTGATATTTTGTTGCTCGTCGCTCTTATTCATATCTTTTATTTTCTGAGTCAGACTATCTTTCAATGAAGTCGTCGCCGTTACAGCAGTAGAATCCTGAGACTCGACAATTGTAGAATCCGCTTTAGAAGAAGTATCTTCCGACTGATTTTCCAAACGGGCAAGCAACTCGTTTGCACTTGCCAATTTATTGAAAAACTCATTCAGATTATAAGTTTCCCAAAATTCGAGGTTAGCACTTCCTTGAAGAAGTTTACGAACACGTTCCGGTTCTTTTACACCCGGAAGTTCAACCAAAATACGACCGTCCTTTTCAAGACGCTGAATATTGGGAGCAACAACTCCGAAGCGGTCAATACGTGTACGAAGTACATTGAACGAGTTATCTATCGCACTATTCAACTCTTCCCGTAAAACAGCTACCACTTCATCATTCGTCGCATTGGGAGTAATCTTATCTTTCAATTGATAAGTACTGAAAATAGCAGCCAATCGAATATTAGGGTCCAGCTTTTTGTATTCATTTACAAAAGCGGATAAGAAATCTTTATTATCTGCCTGGTTGGCAGTAGCATTTGCCAGCGCTTTATTAAAATTAACATCCGTGTTGTTATTTGATAATGATCTCAACACATCAGCCACAGAGATTTGCAACGTTACGTTCATACCTCCTTTTAGGTCCAACCCCAGACCGATCTCCATCTCACGGCACTGCTTAAAAGTATAATATCCTAAATATACCTTTTCAGTCGCAATAGAATCGATATATTGCTTATACTTCATTGCATCTCCGTTAGCATACTCTTCGGCCTTTTTCGTATAATGCCGTGTTACAAATGAAAAAGAAATGTAAAAGAGACATACCAACGTGAGTAATACCGCAAAAACTCTTATAAAACCTTTGTTTTGCATGTGATAATTACTTTATGATTTTTAGATTAATTGATTTTTCCTGTTTTTAATAAGGTGCAAATATATGTTTTTTTTCTATTCCGATAGCAAAATGTTTGATTAATTTGCACTTGACACCGTTAATATCTGTCATATCAAAGAAAAAACAATCGCCGAATGATACTTTTTTGTATCTTTACCCTTTTAAAACAAGCGATACAGATGATGCCGGATAGAACTAAATGGCTACTATATGCAAGAAATTTTATATTGACCGCTTTTGCTGCGGCATTTATACTCTCTTGTGCCAACATTGCACGACCGACCGGAGGCCCGATAGACACAACCCCTCCCGTATTTGTCAAAAGCAATCCGAAACCCAATCAGCTCAATTTCAATAAAAACAAAATAGAAATCGAGTTCGATGAAATAGTGCAAGTGGATAAACCGACCGAAAAAGTCATTGTCTCTCCTGCACAAAAAAACATACCGCAAATACAAACATCGGGACGCAAAGTTATCGTAGAATTACAAGATTCATTGATTCCGAATACCACTTATACAATCGATTTCTCAGATGCCATATCAGACAATAACGAAAGAAATCCGCTATACAATTTCAGTTTCTCTTTCGCCACAGGAAATTCGATAGACACACTGCAAATAGGCGGTGTATTACTGAATGCAGAAAATTTAGAACCGGTAACAGGGATGCTTGTCAGCTTACATTCAAACTTGAACGATTCCGCATTTACCAAAACTCCGATGCAAAGGATCGCCAAGTCCGATGCATACGGACGATTTTCCATAAAAAACATCGGAGCCGGAACATATCGCATATATGGACTGAACGATGCAAACCGGGATTACAAATTCGATAATCCATCCGAAGACATTGCGTTCATGGATAGTACCGTAACACCGACGGTAGAGATGGTAATGCATGCAGATACGATATGGGCAGACAGTATGACAATCGACACGATAAAAATGGTAACTCTCCCCCACTTCTATCCTAATAATATTATTCTAAAAGTTTTTAACGAACAATTCAAATCTCGCTATTTAGAAAAGTTCGAACGGGCAAACAGAAACAGATTTTCTCTCATTTTTTCAGCGCCTGACGATTCGCTTCCGGTATTGACTCCTCTGAATTTTCAACAAGAAGATTGGGCTATCGTCGAGAAAAACCAGACAAATGACACACTTCTATACTGGATTAAAGATTCGCTCATTTATAATATGGACACTTTACTATTCACGGCAGATTATAAAAGGACCGATTCTTTACGACAACTCACCCCGTTTAAAGACACCTTAAACTTAGTATTTCGAGAAAGAAAAAAACCTGTTCGAAAAAGCAAAAAAGATAAAAAAGATGAAGATCAAGCACCGGAAATCGAGTTTATGAAAATATCCCCACAATTTTCCTCTATCGTAAACATATATGATAAGCTTAACTTTGCATTCGATCAACCGGTCGACTCCATAAAAGAAGAAAGTCTCAAATTAGAGATAAAAGTCGATACGGTCTGGACTCCCGTAAACGACTATACATTTTTCCAAGATAGTTTGAAGCACAGAATATTTTCACTAAAAACCAAATGGAAACCGGGAGGCGAATACAGGGTATCACTTGACTCTCTTGCATCTGTCAGTATCTACGGAAATCCGAGTAACAGACTTTCCCAATCATTCAAAGTAAAGACAGTTGAAGAATATTCCAATTTTTATATAGAAACTTTAGGCATAAAAGACTCTGCATTTGTAGAACTGCTAAACTCAAGCGACCAGCCGGTACGCAAATCACCGGTTAAAGACGGAGGTGCAGAATTTATATATGTAGATCCAGGGACATACTATATTCGTTTAATAAAAGATCGGAATGAAAATGGGAAATTCGACACCGGCAACTTTGCAGAAAAACGACAGCCCGAAGAAGTTTTTTACTACCCTACGTCCATCGATCTAAAAGCCAATTGGGACGTAGAACAGACATGGGATGTTTATGCTCTGCCGCTGGATAAACAAAAACCACTGGATATAACCAAGAATAAACCTAAAGACGAAAAAAAGGATGATTCTCAAAATGATAATAAAGAAGAAGGACCTGTATATTCCAACCGACCCTCAGGAGCGATCACACCCCGAAGTCAAGGCTCTTACCGTTAGCCTGTTAATAATACTTCTTGCACTTTGTATTCCAAAAGGATCAGCTCAATGTCCTGTCAAATGGGACTTCAAAAAAGAATCTCTTCCGTATGATGTCATATATCAATGGGGATTTATCTGGAAACGTGCAGCAGAAGCCAGTCTGGATATAGATATCATCCGTTCCCAAAACGGAACGGAATACTATAAATCATTATTAACTGCTCGCACTTTGGCTTTTGCCGACCGTATTTTCAGAGTCCGGGACACACTTGTTTCTATCATGTATAAAGACGGGCTTATACCACACTATTACGCAAAAATTTCAGATGAAGACCGAACTTACCGTAAAGACGTAACAAAATACAGTTATTCTAACGGCATCTGCACCGGAAACATCACTCTATACAGACCCAAACGAAACGCGATAGAAGATTATCTCATTACATCAAGCAATTGCTCTTATGACATGCTCAGTGTATTTTATTATCTACGCACAATAGATTTTTCAACAAAAAATATAGGAGACCGTATAAACGTAGATATTTTCACCGGAAATCATATAGAACATCTTTCTGCCGAATATTTAGGCAGAACAGTCCTTGATTTGAAAAAAACACCCTTCGGAGCTTATAAGATCAAATTACACTTTTCTGACAATAAAGGGGAAAAAGTAAGTGATAATATTACGGCATGGATCAGCGATGACTCACGGAGAATTCCCCTTCAAGTAGAAGGAAAACTCGCAATAGGTTCTCTAAAAGCGATATATACAGGTAAATAAAAAAGCCTTTACCGTCTGGAAAAGGCTTTTTCACACATAAATTAGTACGACCTAAGAACAATGTTTGCTGTAATTCAAATTCTTCGATACAAAAATAATATCGGAATAATACAGCCACAATACCCACATTCGGTGAAAAAACAAGAAATAATTACCCATAAATAGGTATATCCACACTGTTTAAACGGAAACTAAAAATCAACAGCAGTAACGATAACCACCCGATTCCACTTATCCTGTTCATAAGGCTGGGCATCCGTCCCTACTCCTTGAACCTCGATCCGTTTACGGTCTATGTTATATTTCTTTACTAAAATATCCTTAACTGAGATTCCACGTTTTGTCGAGAGTTTCAAATTATATTGAGGCGTACCGGTTTGCTGATCGGCATAACCGGCAAGACGAATTTTCGCTCCGGGATAATCATTCATAAATTTCGCAATATTGACAAATGTGATCTCCTGCCCTTGCATCGGTACAGTTCTATTTATATCGAAAAGAATCGATCCCAACATGACAGGTTCGTTAGATCTTGCCGGAACTTCTTCTCGCACTTTAACCTCTTTATTAATAAAAACCGTGTCATTTACAGTCCTTATAACCTCGACCTTTCTTTCTGCGGCCTCCGGATTAAGAATCTGCACATAACGCACTTTTCTCGATCCTCTTGCCGCCCGGTGTTTACGTCTTGCCGCATTTCCCGCCACTGCAAAACCCCGGCTTCCGAAATTATAAGTTACCCCAAGCGTAACGGCACAATTGCTTTCATACATTCCTCCCGTAATACGTCCGTCAAACTGATCGGGGAATAATGCGCTTTGGACCTCCAGGTTCACATCAAACCCCTTCGGCAATTTATATTTTCCCATCAAAGAAAAATTGGTAGAGATAACATTCGTTTTCGGAGTCCCCTTATAAGCAAAAGCATGAGCATATCCGATCCCCGCAGCCGGAATGATGTCCCACTTCCGTTCAGGCTTATACCCTCCTATCAGATTAGCAAGACTTACCTGAAAATCGACATGCATATTCATATAACGTAAATAATGACGGTAACTACCATCAGGACGTATTACGCTTTCATTTCTTACCGGGTCATTAGAGCCGTAAACAAGTCCGTTATTCAAAGGATTTCCCAAATACAACCCGTTTGTCGTGCTATTTCCATTAAAACTATAACCCTGCAGTTGAAAACGAGCCCCCCAATAAGGAGAAAACCATTTACCACCCGCCAATGAAATAGACGGTGTAATACGGTCTCCGAAACTGAGTTTCGATGCATCTGCAGAAAACAATACCTGAGCACCGACTCCCATCTCGATATACCAATTAGAACGGATATCCGACCTATTTCCCTTAGTTTGAGCAACAGTATTCAAGAAACAAAGAGAAGATAATGCACACACAATAATATATTTATTCATTTTTTTCATGATTATTTTTACCTTATCAGATTATTGAATTATGTTCAGCACCAACATTTCAGGCGCATCTGCCGTACCATAAATAGCATCCGGTTCGAACGACAAATTCGCGTCAGTCGCATACATATACTGGTTTCGCGTATTATAATAACGGAACGACACCTTCGATGTCTCTTCCGGAGTTCCCTTTATCGTAATAAAAAAGGCATTATCTATAAGCTGACCTACACCCCTACACTCGTCATTTACAAAAGCCGCAATCTGATCATCCGACTGAAAATAAGGCTGTAAGTTCTCCGGCAACACAACAACGGCTGTCATACTCACCGAATATTTCGCATCATCTACCTGCCAAACCGGAGCGGGAAATGTCGTATAAACCTCTTCTTCTTTACAACTTCCCAAGCAAATGGTAAGAGTAAATAAAAGCATGCAATATTTTACTATTTTTTTCATATTTACTATATTAAACTGTCCCTACCCTCCTATAAAGGAAGGTAGAAACAGATCTTTTTAACTATTGTTTTTCTACTTTACGCACGACGGTTTCTCCGTTAAGAGTAATTCGTACGAGATAAATACCCGGAGCACAAGCATCACTATTCGCAATTCCATCCCAAGTTATATGATAGAAATCACTTTTGAGTGTTTCTTTCGCCCACTGCATTACCTTACGTCCCATGACATCATAAACAGCAACCTCAACCGTATCGTCGGCCTTAGCTTTAACATAGACATTCAGCTTATCAGTAAACGGATTCGGGTAAACCGAGATATTGTCTTCCGGTGCGCTGAAGTCGATAACTACCGGTTGATCGAGCGTTCCGACTACCGAGTTCGACCGGTAAGCGAGCATCGTTTTGGCACGAGCCACTACGTCTCCGTTTCTCTCCAGCTCGAACGTCACGTCGCGATCACGACTTTCTCCCGATACGGAGATGAAATTGAGTTGCTTGTCATTGACATTGACACAATCGCTCACGCCTCTCAATACTCCGTCGACATAAGCAAGAATCTTATCTCCCGGTTCAACATCTTCCGAAACGGCGACAATACTCATATTCTCGGCATAATTGTTATTCACATAAGTTTCCTGTACATTTTCATCTGCCGAACGCTTGTTTTTACGTAAGATATTCCTGTTCGACAAAGATCCCGATGTAGAAGGATAAGTAAAAGCAACATTATCAGAAGTCGTACGCAACAACATATACCCCTTGTTCTGTTCCATATACTTCAGATTACCGATCCAACCCGTACCGGAATACATTGCAAACTGGCTTTGAGATTTTATAATATCCCCTTCTTTTGCGTCATATCCCGCCAACGCTTCTTTTACCATAATATTGGCAGAAGGCAAGTAGCCGATATAATTCCAGCGACCACCAAGTACCGTTATAGGTGTTGTTTTAGGATCAACCATTGCACCGTCTGTACTCAATATCTGATCATCGGAAGAATGTAACATAAAGAGCGAAACATTATCGAATCCTCCGTTTTTCGTCAAAGATCCTGTCCAACCCTTGGTTTTCGAATAAGAATCGAAATAGTCGCGGCTCTTCACGACATCCGAAGTCGTCCACGTTCCGTTCATCAACGTTGCCGACACGTTCGGCAAATTAGAATTCGAAAGATTGAACGAAACCCAGTTCCAACCTTTAACCAGATTTATATTCTGGAAGAAGATCTCCTTACCGTCGAATACGATCGGGTCTTTAGCCGTACCGACCACCCCGTCGTTCACAAACGTTATCGTTCTCTCTGGTGTCGGTGTTGCAAGATAAACCTTCCCGGTACTTGCATCCCACATACGGAATTCAATATTACCAGATTGTTTTTCATTATTGTACACAGTCAAGAATGTGTACCACATATCATGATCGCGATCATAACTATTGTTAGCTACACCGATGCATTTACCGTTCTGGAATGCTGCCAACATATCTTCTTTATCAGTGGAGAATACCGTATTGAAACGCATCTTAGCGAAAACCGACATATTATATTTATAGTCTGCCGGATTCACTGTCCATGCAGGTTTCTCTCCATTTATTTTCACCGATATAGGCAAAGGTTCTGTAACATTATTCTCTCCTCGAGCATACACAACCTCTTCGTATGTTCCCACATTAGTTCCTTCATTTATCGTGAAGGTAATCTTTTGAGTTCCTTTCGGATCGATTTCCCCGCTCATCGGATCGGCAGTAAGCCATGATGGCAAGCCTTCGATAGTAAAGTTCTTGACACTACCTCCGATATTGTTCAACGGAACGATAAATTCATATTCTTCATACTGTTTCTTATCGATAGCGACTTCACTCTCGCCCCATTTCAACTGATTACGGTCGATATAAGCACTCCAGCGATAAACCGTAGAGTCGATGTTTCCGTTCAAGTCGCGAACATCCCTCAACGCCACATTGACAATAGTCTTTTCCAATACTTCGGGAGCTTCTTCCAGATTGATGATAATCGCGCTACCGCTTGTTACAAAACTATATTTCACACTCTGTTCCGGACCTTTAGACTTCAAAGGAGCTCTCTCATTCGTCTCAGAGACAATACCCTCCGTTGTCGCCGATTTTCCTTCAACCAAATCTTCAAGTGTATAAACAAGTTCTTTTATATTCGCAGTATTCACAATATACTTCTCAAACGGATAATAAGCGATAAGCCCCATTTCAGAACCTTCCATCTTTTTATTCGTATTACGGCTTATGATAGACTGCGGCAAAGCGCTGTTCCACATTCTGAATTCATCGATCTGGCCTGAGAAGAACCGGTCTCTATAAGTCATATCGGGTATTTGAGCATCACCCCAGCGGCATCCACCCAAATAAATTTCAGTTCCCGATATAGCCCCGACGCTATCGCTTCTGAAATAGTTTTTCAACTCTCCGTCCATAAAGATCTGGGCATTACCCGAACTACGATTTACAGAAACCGCAAAATGATGCCAATTCTGATCCATATACGAACCATTTATCACTTCTTTATAACCGTTGCTTCTGAATATAAGCTGACTATTTTCAAATCCGACAAAGAATTTATTTCCTTTTTCTCCACGTTCATTTCCATCAGCCTTGCCATTATTCACCAATGCAGCATCAGCTTTGGTAGAAGCATCTGTACGGAACCAAAATTCCAAAGTAAAATCCTTATCATCCTTAACAGGAATCTCCGAACTATTAATCACGACCATTCCGGTAGCCCCATCCAACTGAATGGCTTTCCCGTCAGGAGTACTCCAGTTTCCATACATAATCGCATTATTCCCTCGAGCTTTATCCGTAATCAAAGTCCCCTTGCCTTCATCCATCGGGAAGTAAGCGACTAACGAAGATTCCATTCCCGACAATATAGAAAGGCTTCTCGATTTAATGTCGGCAATCGAATAAGCCTCATCCCAGAAACGGGCTTCATGCATGCATCCGGCAAAATAATTAGCACCGTTTACATTTCGTCCGTATTCTATCTTACCTATACCATTATAAGCCGGTACATTATCTTTATTAATAGCCAGTTCATAATTATAGTAGGCTTTCAGATTACCTGCCGTATTGTCATACACGACAGCTATATGCGCCCATTGACCGGCAGACATATTCAACACATCCGATTGATATTTTTCCGTTCCTAATTGAACTTCGATTCGTTTATCTGCCGTAAAGCTCACTTCGAATATTTCCGGTGTATCGCCCTGAGTAAATATCGTTCCCGCACGATTCAGGTTATCCGGTTTCACCCATAATTCCATCGTCATGCTCTTTCCGGTCATATTCTTATCGAACTCGGTCGTCAAATAATCCGTTTCACCGTTCAAATCGACAGATACGTCATGATCGCCATTAGAACCATTCTTCACGGCAGTCACCTCAAAATTGGCATTAGTAAAATATCCTTCGGCAAGCGCTTCGTTAAAATCGATCCGTATCTCATCTTCGATACCCAAGATACCACTGGCCGGTTTTGGAGTTCCGAACAACTTAGGCAATACCAAATCTCTTATACCGCTCACGACCTGAGACTCTGCTGTCACGAAATCATTGCCTAACGAACAATAGCTTACCGCACGAATGTCGTAATTCTGATCAAGCGTACCCACAAAATTACAAGTAATAGAAGCTCCTTCGATCATCGCCTTATCAGATTCCTGAGCCTCTTCATACAACGTTTCATCGGCATAGAATGTCATGATATTCTGCCAATCGGAATCAGATGAAGAAGATGGTTTTGACTGTACGGCAATATGATGGAAATTCCGGAAATTTACATCAAATCCGTCTACTGTTATCGGCAAATAATATGTTCCGTCAGATAACTGCGGAGAGTTCAAATTCAAAACCCAATTACTTCCCGGCGATTTGATATTCACCTCTGTACTTGCCGGTATAAAATGCACCGACAATGAAACCGTATCGGCAATATCATCAAGGAAATCGGTCGGATCATACTGACATTGAGAAGCTAAAATTAAATTCAAGCCCTCATAATCATACGCATCACCCATACGCACTTCCAGTGTTTTCTCAAGAATATCGCCATAAGGAACGACAAAATCCCGCCCGGTGCTCAAAGGGACACCGTCTATGGTAAATTTTGCACCCGTATTGTTAGATGCATCATCCATCTTTAAAGTATAGATTACATCTTCCTGCGCCTCAGAATCATTACTTAACAACAACTTGAATACGGCAGCTTTATCCGACGGTACATTAGATATCGTAGTTACTTCGGCATCGATCTTAGGAACTTCAATACGCAAAGTACCTTCACTCAATTTATGTCGTCCCGGTTCATAGTATTGAGTCATTTCTTCCCCTTCATAAGGGCAGGCCGTAGCTCCCCCCTGCGTATAATATACGAAATTAGTTCCCGACGAAACTCCTTGTTCTTTGCGAATATCGACGCTTATATAATCATCGTCGCCCTCCTCAGCCAAAACAAATCCGATTTTCTTCGTCTGCTCTTCCGAAGAACCTTCTTCAGATCCCGACGATGTTTCTACCGTCTCGTTCAACGTCATCTTGAACCCAAATCCGTTTACTTTCATTCCGAGTTCGGTTGCCAGTCCAGAACCGACGGTAAACGTCGTAGTCTTCGTTTCTTCTTGAGACAATACGAACTCTTCGGAATATTCCACACCCGCACCGGCCTGGAATGAGAAATTTTTATACGATACCGCTTTTATTTTCTTTTCCTCATTGTCTGCCAATATCTTGATCCAAGAATCAATCGAAGTATTCAATGCGGCAATCGTATCTCTTGCTGTCGTCTCATCATAATTATCCGGGAAAATCACACGATAACTGTCCCCGTCGAATGTCGAAACATCACTGTTCGATTTCCCGAAATCCTCGCTCTCCCGGTCTATTTTCGATATATATACCGGTTCGTTGTTCTGATTAGCCAACGTTTTGGCATACTCATCCGTCGTTCCCTTATCAAGCAGGATATTGTCACGTAAATTAATAATTCTCGGCAACAAAGACTGTTCGATAAAAACTTGCGGATAAACCAACAACGTTCCGAAGCTTTTTCCTACCGAAAGAGCCTGTTTAGACGAAATGCAATAACTTCCCGCTTCAACAATAGGGTCTCCCGAATTAGGACCTACGGGACGAATACTTAATAAATTTTCTATTCCGTAACTGATATTAGTGGAGTTTGCAACGATCAAATCTCCGTTACGGCCTACATATAAAGGATCATCGCTGGTCTGGAAACGTGTACTCAACGTTGTCGTCTCTACCTTAGTATTCGATTTCGAATCATCGGCTTTTGAAGAAACGATAACTCCCATAGAATTTTCACTTTCCGTTTTGGTTTCCGTTTCTACTCCGACTCCGACACTGGTCGTCAGCTCGAAACCTAATAAAACATCATCTTGCATATCCACATTAGACGCCGTACCCGAAGTAACAGTCGAGCTATTCGAGATCGCCAAGCCCTCTTCAGCATAAGCATAACTCAACGAACCGGGAGGATCTCTCAACACCATCAATGCTTCAGTAGGTCCTTGAGTGACAAAATCTTTACCACCGGCCATAACTCCTCCGATATGGTAACCTTCAACCGGAGTCGCCACAATAGTATTGCTGTTAAAGTCGAAACTTGCTTCTATCTTTTTCGTAATATTAGACAAGCTGGGCTCTACCGTCTGATAAGCAATCGTAACCGATCCGTTTTCATCGAGAGCGTACAGCTCATTTGTCTTTCCGGCGAAACCATTCGTCACAGAAACACTTCCCTCGCTCACCGGAACTCGGTCATAATCCGATATTTCGGGTACTCCGCCACCTTGCGGTTCTTTATAGAACGGATACTCTTCATAAGCGTCGATCTTAATTTTATACGTTTTACCTTTCTCGAATACAGGTTTGCCCATCAGGTAAGTTTTCTCATTTTCATCATACAAGGATATCAAGTCTGTTCCGCCTGCCAGATTCATCATTTTATAATCAGCACTACCGAATTGAGTTTTACCTTGGCCGTTCACCTGACTGATAGTTAATGTCGGTTCTTCGCGATGAATATATTTATATGATTTATTATACTTCACCGTATCTTCGGTAACGACTCCTCCATCTTCCGGTTCTGAAGTATAAATAACTTTCTCCTCGCTGAACGCATTAGTAAGATCCAATATATTTGCATCACTAAGTCCTGAATATCCGGTAACGGAGATATTGCTGATTTTATACTGTTCGGGAATAAGATCGGCGACAAATTCTCCCGTTTCCGGATCTGGAACAATCGAAATAAATGAAGCATCCGATTTTACCGTATTTTTATGTTCCGGATGGAAATGCGTCACCGTAATTTCCTCTTCTGTACGTTCATCTCCGGTATTCTCATCTTTATAATAATAAATCTTGCCTTTACTATCATCATTCAATTTCAATTGAAGAGAAACCTTTTCTCCCAAATTATTTTTCGAAAGTGAATGTCCGAGCGGTATAGTATCCTGAACCGCACCTCCGGCAATACGTCCGATAAGGCGTACACGGGTGGCATCCCAAAAACGTACATTAGCCATATTGTCCTGATAATCGAGGTCGGCGTTAAAAGAATTCTGTAATTTACCGTCATTTACGAACGTATGATTCTGCTTCGAAGCTTTTACCTCGTGCTGACCCACCGGAACCTGTATCTCGAATTCACCTTTCTCGTTGCTGGTAATGATCTCCCCATTACTCTTCGATGCGACTTTACCGTCGATATAAAACATAACGCCCTCCACAGGAATCGTACTATTATTATAATATACGATACCCGACAGATCGAAAGACGACTGATCGACAAAATCTATATTGAACATCATCGATGAATGACCGATTACAATGGTTTTTTCTCCCGGAGAGAACTGATGCGTACCGTAATAAGGAGTCAGCGTGTACTCCGTACCGTCTCCCGAATACGGAATACCTATGATACGATAATTGCCGCTCTTATCGGTAACGCCCCTGAAAGACAACTGCTCGGGCGATGGAACGACATCCGAGTCTAAATCGGCGTTATATATTTTACCGTGATTTTCGTTATACTGTGTACCATGATAAGAAAGATCGTAAAATTCGGTAACGACACTTTCGTTAAAACGCCAGTAAGCTTGCAGGTTATCCTCATTACCAGCCAATAACCGGTTATAGTTTCCTGTTATATCCTCTTGAGTAAGAGCTGCATCCCAAACACGCACCTCATCGATATACCCATTAAAACCTTTTCCGATTTCCACTTTACCTTCTTCCGGAGCAATACTCAATGAAGTAATACCATATTTATACACCAATACCGTATCTACTCCGGCTGTATTTTCCCGACAAAGATAAAGGTACAATTCGTCATTTCCTTCTCCTCCTTGATAAACAGCAGAGATATGAGAGAAACGCCCGGTATTCAATTTTTCATTAGCACTTACTTTCGCCGATTGTGAACCTTGCGAGACCTTAAAATAAGGTATTCCCGATTCCAGCCCCACTTCATAATTTCCCTTTTTTAAAATGATACCGGTCACATTGTCCGAAGCCGGTTTTACATAAGCCTGTATCGTATAAGGAAGTGCTGTCTGCGCCACAGACTTGTCGGTTTCTAAATAAGAATCGTCTGTACCTTTGAACTTTATACTCTGTCCACCGATGGATTCGCGACTGCTGACCTGTACATCGACCCCTTCGACAGCCTGACCATCATCGAAAGTTATCCGCCCGATAATTTGTCCGGTCGGAGACCTGAATCCGATGGTTTTCGGCTGGGTAATACTCTCAACCGTTTCATTGGCGCATTTCAACAACCCTACGATCTTATATTCATAGATAACACCCGGCACGCAGTTCTTATCTTCTACCGAATAATAAGACTGAGTAGCAGCACCCGGAACAGAAGTAATTTGTTCGAACGAGCTGTCATCTTGAGCATTAGGATCATATATACGGCGACGAACCGAAAAATTATCGAATGCCGCACCTTCGGTCGACCAGGCAATCTCTACCCGATCGGTAAAATATCCTTTCGACGCGCTCATTTCGGGCTTCAGATTCCCATCTTCTCTCGGGATAATCGTTTCCGGAGTATGAACTGCCTCTAAAGGGCTGTAAGTATTCGTATTGGGTTTTACCTGAAGTTTGTAACGGTATTCGCTGCAAAGCTGCAACATATCATCGATATACGCACCTTGGTCGTCTCCTTCAAAATACTGTTTATAAGCAGCATATTCTTCCGGTGTCAATTCCGCCTCAGCAGGCTTATAAGTCAGCCCACTTTTCGGCATCTCGATATCCTCTACGGTACTGAGCGTCACATTCTGCCGGGTAAGCACAAATCTACTTCCGTTACTCCAGTTGTCACCCGATGTCTTCCAATAAATCAACGCTTTCCCGTTTCTTAGCAACGTCACATGAGGATCGGTCACTGTTTGATGTATCGTACTGACTATCAGCGGTTCTTTTTCCAATCGTTTCCCATACGTTGTATTCCATGCTTCATAGTTCTGTGTCGTTTCCCGGATCAAGAAAAAAGAATATTCACCTACCGATTTTTCCGGGACATCTATTGCATAGGAATAAGAGGTCTGACCGAGTTCATACGGCACAGACACACTCTCTCTCGTTGGAGAAGATGCTCCATTCAATTTATAGCTATACTCTAAGATAAAGTCGTCTTTTACATAATTCGAACTGGCAGTTCCGGGAACCGACCAGGTCACATTTATCTGCCGGGATGATTCGTCAAAAGTCGCCCCTATCTTCGACGCTTGCGGATAAGCATCCAATGTCGCTGTATTGCTGGTCGATGAAAGAGATATATTTTTCACTGAAAAATCTTGTGTAACCACGTACCGGTTCTCCCTACTCAAGTCTATTGTAGTGGCATCTACTGTAAAAACGCCACTGCTACCCGATGCAGAAGCTTCTGCAATGACCGTTCCGCTGGAAGAATCTTTTCGCAATCGAACCTTACCCGATTGCGCAATTGAACCTGTACCACTGCTGTTATCTTTATTCCATGAAAAACGGATCTGTGGAGTGCTTCCGTTTTGAGTATATGTCGGAGACCCTAATGTAATGGCAGGCAGTGTTGCTGTTGTTGACACCTGCACGACATGATTGTTAATGGTCTGATCTTTTGTAGCCCCGACATTCCACCACTTCCCATTAAAAGAAATAGGCACACTATTTTGATTCAACTGAGCATTCTTGATATACCATCGAACTTCAGCATACACTACCCCACCACTCTTTCCCGGGAAAGTGATTGAAACCTCTTCGGAACCGTTTTTCTTATTAAAATACGGATCATCTCCATCACCATCTCCCGTATCACAGTATATAGTATAAGTAGCGGAACCTAATGTCATATCCAACCAACCCGTTTCCGGAGAAAAGCCGGCATTATAAGATAAAATATCCGAACCGTCATCATCCCAGATCGGAATCTTCAAATAAACATAACCTCCCTCAGGATGCCATTCGTACTTTATCCCATCCCCGACTCCATTAGGCCATACATGCGCAGCAGAGACGTATTCAACCCCGAAACTTAAAAAGAGGATCATCAGCAGGAAGAATTTCCTCGGCAAACACCCTCTAAAACTCCGAAGCCTATCCGGAGCTTTTTTAATTCTGTTCCAATAAATATCCATTCTATCTTATTTTTAAATTATTATCAACTTTAAAAAGCATATACTGCCCTTACTTTAGCAGAGGTTTCCTTTCCCGATGGTTGACTGGAAATTTCCGCCCCATTGACAAAAACATAACTGTTATCCTTATCCGCTTCGGTAGAGGTCCAGTAACTTTCATTCTCACCCAAAGGTGTCTTGTCATTCTCGCCTAACGTTACATTCAGCAGATATTGTACTCCATGAATAGTTATCAGCTCATTCAGCGAAGGCATATACCAGCCTTGACCCTGTGCAGTACACCACGCATTTGCAGGGTACTTGGCAGCACTATCCGCAACACCGGATATCACATCCGAATTTGCTTTTCCGTCACTCTCGGAGTTCGCACCCACCAGTACTTTATCGGTACTCCATTCCAAAGACACCTCATCGAAAGAGATGATCTTCCCGTGAACCCCGCCATCGGTCACCTCATATACCACTCCTATCGGGTTTTCCTTATCCCCTTCGGCATAGTAAAGATCACCCACGGCATACGACTCACCGGCAACCGGCTTGCTGGTCGTCTCCGCCCAAGACAAACGGCGGATGGACCGAACACAACCCGAAGCCGTTTTATTGTCATCGAAAGAGTCTCCGGCAAGCACATATATTGTATCCGCATCTATTGTAGTGGGAAGTATGATATAGTTTTGCATGGCGATTCCGTTCGCATATTTACCGCCATCGTACGTGCTCTCGGTAGAAGACCAATAGAACCGACCGGAAAACTTCTCTCCCCCTACTTGTGCCAATTGATCCTCGATCTGCTGCCTGTTTTCATAAATGGCGAGCCACTCGTTCACAGAGGGCAAATACCACTGATCTCCTTCTGCCGCAACCGCTGCAAAAGCCGGATAATTCGTTTCCCAATCGGCCAGACGCTTTATAGTGGACATATTCTCGAGACCATCGCCCGCATTGGTCGCACCGGTCTCTTCGATCTTTGTACTCCACTGTTTGTCCGAGGCCTCTTTCAAAGAAAGAATTTTCCCGTAACGCCCCACAGTGGAGACCTCGATCACCACACCTTCGGGCATTCCGTTCCGGTTATAATAAACATCGCCCACCTTATAGGTCGATGCCGAGGTATTGGCGAATGAAGGCTCTATCCATGTCAATTTGCCGTTAGCCACACTCAACACCTGGCCCTCCAATCCGACAGGTAGAGTCGTCCACTCATTATTCGACCAATACAAGATATCTCCCTCGTTACTGCCCGTAGGCTTATTCTTCAGATCGTTATAATCACCGCTGAACGAACTTGTCGGCAACTCCACCGATTCTCCCAATTCAAGAAGCGTTTCATCATTCTCTTCCGTACCGCCTTCCAAAACCAGTTTATTTTCTTTTATACTCAATCTTTGTTTCACCGGTTTATTTTCCAATTCTTTATAATTACCGCTAAATCCCTCAGGCAACGCCGAAAAACTCGGATCGAGTTCTAATAGACCGAATTCCTCTTCCTTACCTTCTAAAACGAGTTTACCCTCTTTAATGCCGAGTTTTTGTTTTCCCGGAGTTCCTGTTAAATCGGAATACTTTCCGCTGAATCCCTCAGGCAACTTAAAAAATTCTGGATCAACAGCAAGATATTCTCCTCCGGAGATTACCAAACTCCCATCTTTTATACTCAACGTTTGTTTTTCCGGAATACCGGCCAAATCGGAATATTTTCCGGTAGTCGCTACCAATTTAAAATCAGGGAGATTGAGCAGATTATTAAAATCTCCGTCAAAACTTACCGGAAGTTGTATCGACCCGCCATCGGTCAAAGAGATCGTACTGCCGCTTATACTCAATTGCTGTTTTTCGGGCACATCCGAAAGATCATTATAACTGCCCGATGTAGCTACCGGAGACAGTACAGGTGCATTAAGCAACTTGTTATAATCTCCATCGAAGCTATTTCCCGCACTTTTCGCATACAAAGCATACGGCACACTCAACAACTGACTTGTCCCGCTGATCGTATAATTACCCCCACCGTCAGGATCTGTCTCCGTTTTAATAAAAAATACTCCGGCAGACCAATCTATCGAAGAAAAAGAGCCTTGAACGACGCTTCCGTTCCCGATATATAGACTGATCATCCCGTTTGCATTAGTCTGTACAGAATGAGTTTCTACATAAACAGGAGAGCCATTTATACCACCCTTCAAGATACTGATTCTCACACCTACCGTCTTATTGACGACCAAATTATTGGACACATTCCTGATAACTGCCTGGTAACTCATCAGATCAGGGACTTGCGACCTTACCGAAAAAACGGCTACAGCCAGTAAAAATATGGCCATAACTCTTTTAAACATTTCCATCCAATTGCGTTTATTGTTATATTACTTGATTATTTTTTCAAAATTTTGAAAGTCTTCAATACTCGGTTATCTTTAAGAACTTTCAGGAAATAAACACCGGCAGATAATGAAGACATATCGATACGGCTCTCAGCCTCTACAATTTCGGATAATCGCAGAAAAACTCCTTTTGAATCTGTTAAGATTACTTTCACTCCGTATAAATCAAATGAAGAAAAAGACAAAATCAGATAATCGGTTACGGGATTGGGATACGCCTTTACCGAAACAGAGGGATAAAGGTCGAGGCCATCTTCCGTCGAAATCTCATAGCCTTGCTGAACTCCCGGATAAACTGCACCTGCAGCAGATATTTGCGATACAAAAAAAGGTTGCCCGACAGAAAAACCGACAAAACCTGTTGATGATAAAGCTGTCCCGCCTCCGGAATTAACGCTATTTTGAGCATTCACTTCCCTAACTGAAATAAGAAATAAGATAAGTAGTAAATAATTTTTCATACTATATATCATGGAATAATAAAATCAAGCAGTTTTATCGGCCGACACTTAAAAGAGTTTTAATCCCGTTTAACACAAATACAGAAAAAATATCGACAGATATAATAAATCGACATTAAAGTTATGAAAAAGCTAAATAGTCTAAATTCAACAAATAAATATTTACAAAAAATCATACTGAAATATATCAAAATTTCAAGTCAATTATTTATCAGCCAACTATTTATATAATAATTAAAAAAACAATTATCTTTGTATAGTTTTTACGATTAACCGTATATTGTCAAAAAAAATGTTTTCAAATTACAACAGACTATGAAAGAGGAAAAACATATAATCGAAAATCAAAGAGAATTAATATTTTCATACCTCTCGATCGGGTGCACAATCGGAATCATATTATTTCTCATAACTGGAGGTAATGATGAAAACAAAAATTTTTTCTTTATCATTAATAGCATACACATAAGCTTCATCATCTTATTATTCCTTCTCCACTATTTCAAAAAGATTTCTACAGTTGCGGCCATAATTGCTTTTGCACTAATATCTCAAATAGAAATATCGGTAGAGTGTATAATTATGGCAATCAAAAATACTCCATTCTCCATATCTTTAATATTAGGTAACATCACATTAATAGGGCTGTTACTTATATTTATGGTTATATCCTATATCCCTTACATTCCGTCAATAATCACTTTCATTTCTGCCTTGACATACGCATATTGTATATATACGACCCAAAATGAGACCCTTATCGAGGTCGCACTCCCTATATTCGTGGCATTTATAGTCGTATCGTTAATGAGCCGGCATCTGACTCAAAACATATCGAATATGCAAAAAGAAAATATCAAATACGAGATAGAACAAAAGACGATTCTCGGATTCTTAAAGATGGACAAGCAACAGGTATTCCGTTTTATTGAAATCATGAGAGATAAAGGGTTGACTATGTCTCAAACTGAAGAGGTGCTTGAATTACTCGGGAAAGAAAACCGGGAAAAAATCGAGTCAGGCGTAAGAAAGATGATACAAAATAATGAACAGAATATCGAACGTTTAAAACAATATGCAAAGACACTGACTCCCTCAGAACTATCAGTATGCGAACTGATCCTCGACAATAAAAATATTTCAGCAATCAGCGCAATAACCGGTAAATCGGTATCTAACATAACCAGTACCCGTTGCCATATACGAAACAAGCTGAAACTTAAAAAAGAAGAGAACCTTCGGGAAGCGCTACTGAAAATCACGAAACAAAAGAAATAACTCCGTAAGAACCTGCCTAAAACAGACAATAAAAACGGGGTTTAGCGTAACACTAAACCCCGTTTTATAAGATAATCGACCAGATTTAATCTTTTAACTTAGCCGAAATAAATTCCCGATTCAAACGAGCAATGTTCGAAATAGAGATATTTTTAGGACATTCGGCTTCGCAAGCTCCGGTATTGGTACAATTCCCAAAACCGAGCTCATCCATCTTAGCAACCATTGCTTTTGCCCGACGGGTAGCTTCAACCCGTCCTTGCGGCAGTAACGCCAACTGGCTTACTTTAGCTGAAACGAACAACATTGCCGAACCGTTCTTACAAGCGGCAGCACAAGCTCCGCAACCGATACATGCAGCGGCGTCCATCGCCAAATCGGCATCTTCTTTAGGTATAGCTATCGCATTAGCATCGGGTACACCTCCGGTATTTACCGAAACGAATCCTCCTGCCTGAATGATTTTATCATAAGCAGAACGATCCACCATCAGGTCACGGATAATAGGAAAACCTGCCGAACGCCACGGCTCGATAGTGATCGTATCGCCATCATTAAAACGGCGCATATATAACTGACAAGTAGTAGCTCCGGTCGCAGCACCATGAGGATGACCGTTGATATACAACGAACACATACCGCAAATACCTTCACGGCAGTCATGATCGAAAACAACAGGGTCTTTACCTTCTTTTATCAACTGTTCGTTCAGAATATCCAGCATTTCCAAGAAAGAAGCACCCTGAAAAATATTATTCAGTTGGTAAGTTTCAAAACGGCCTTTTTCCTTAGGACCTTTCTGACGCCAAACCTTAAGGGTTACATTTATATTTTTGTCCATGATAATTCTTTGTTACTGATTATTACTTTTTATAGTTACGGGTTTGAGGAACGACAAATTCATAATTCAACATTTCTTTCAGCATTACAGGGTCTTTATCTTCTCCCTGATATTCCCAACAAGAAACATAAGAGAATTTATCATCATGACGCAATGCCTCACCCTCTTCAGTCTGGTGCTCTACACGGAAGTGACCACCACAAGATTCTGCACGATCCAAAGCATCATGAGCCATCAATGTACCGATTTCGATAAAATCGGCAAGTCTTAATGCTTTTTCCAGTTCGATGTTCTGATCATCGCCCGAACCCGGAATAAATACATTACTCCAGAACTCTTTCTTCAGATCTTTCAACATCTCGATTGCTTCTTTCAAACCTTTTTCATCACGAGCCATACCGATATGTTCCCACATTATATGGCCTAAACGCTTATGCAAAGAATCTACCGATTCTTTACCTTTTACACTCATCAATTTATTAATACGAGCTTCGATATTCTTTTCTGCTTCTTTGAATTCAGGCAGATCGGTACTGAAACGAGGCACTTGAATCTGATCGGCAAGATAATTCTGAATTGTATAAGGCAATACAAAATATCCGTCGGCAAGTCCTTGCATCAAAGCAGATGCACCCAAACGATTAGCACCGTGATCCGAGAAATTTGCCTCTCCGATTGCAAATAAGCCCGGAATAGAGGTTTGCAACTCATAATCTACCCACAAACCACCCATTGAATAATGCAATGCCGGGTAAATCATCATCGGAGTTTCATACGGATTTTCGTCTGTAATCTCTTCATACATATCGAATAGGTTACCGTACTTCTGTTTTACTACTTCTTTACCTAAGCGTTTAATTGCATCGGAAAAATCGAGGAATACTGCCAATCCGGTATTGTTCACACCGAAACCGGCATCACAACGTTCCTTAGCAGCACGCGAAGCGACATCACGCGGAACTAAGTTTCCGAATGCCGGATAGCGACGTTCCAAATAGTAATCACGATCTTCTTCCGGAATATCTTTTCCTTGTTTCTTACCGGCCTGCAAAGCTTTCGCATCTTCTATCTTCTTCGGTACCCAAATACGTCCGTCATTACGCAAAGACTCGGACATCAATGTCAACTTCGATTGGAAATCTCCATGCACCGGAATACAGGTCGGATGAATCTGTACCATACAAGGATTAGCGAAATAAGCACCTTTCTTATAACATTGCCATGCCGCAGAACCATTAGAAGCCATCGCATTGGTTGACAAGAAGAATGTATTTACATATCCTCCTGTTGCAACGACAACAGCGTGTGCAGCATAACGCTCGATTTTACCGGTTACCAAATTACGAGTAATAATACCCCGAGCACGACCATCTACCAATACAACATCCAGCATTTCATGACGGGTAAACATTTTCACTTTACCTTTACCGATCTGACGACTCAATGCCGAATATGCACCTAATAGTAATTGTTGGCCGGTCTGGCCGCGAGCATAGAACGTACGGGATACCTGAGCACCACCGAAAGAACGATTATCCAACAAACCGCCATATTCACGAGCAAAAGGAACTCCCTGTGCTACACACTGATCGATAATATTGTTAGAAACCTCTGCCAGACGATATACATTCGCTTCACGGGCACGATAGTCTCCACCCTTAATTGTATCATAGAAAAGACGATACACGCTATCACCGTCATTCTGATAATTTTTCGCAGCATTAATACCTCCTTGTGCTGCAATTGAATGCGCACGACGGGGAGAATCCTGAATGCAGAAATTCAATACGTTAAATCCCATCTCAGCTAATGAGGCGGCAGCCGAAGCTCCGGCAAGACCGGTACCTACGACAATAACATCAAGACGACGCTTATTTGCGGGATTCACCAGTTTTTGGTGAGCTTTATAATTACTCCACTTCTCGGCCAACGGACCTTCGGGGATTTTAGAATCTATTTGAGACATATTTGTTTGTTTTCGTTTGAATTAATATAAATCTTTATCAAAAAGGTCTCTTCCGATTATGCGATAAAACCAAAATAAATCGCAATAAAAGCAAAACCTGCACAAATGATTGTTGCATAAACATTCGAAATGGCTTTCCAACGAGTCAGCCATATGTTATTATTCCATCCGATCGTCTGAATAGCACTCCAAAAACCGTGAGTGAGATGAAACCAGATAGCAACGAACCAGACCAAATACAAAATAACGAACAACGGATTGCTGAATGTGTCCAGAATCAGTTGGTAACCATCGTGAGGATCGACGCCCAAATCCAAACCTGCAATTTCATTAAACTGCATTTTATACCAAAATTGGGCCAGATGCAGAATAAAGAAAACAACGACAATTATACCCAACACCAGCATGTTTTGAGATGCCCATTCTACTTGCTTAGGTTTGGCAACCACAGCATAACGGTCATTTCCCCGAGCTTTACGGTTCTGAATCGTAAGCCAAAATGCATAAATGATATGCACCACAAAACCCAAAGCCAAGATAAGAGTTCCGACCAATGCGTACCAATTGGCTCCCAAGAACTCACAAACCATGTTGTAGGCTTCCCCGGAGAACACCGCAACAAAGTTCATTGCTAAGTGGAAGGTTAAAAACAAAATGAGGAAAAGCCCGGACAGACTCATGACCAGCTTTCTCCCGATTGAAGAATTGAATAACCACATAGGATTCTAAGTTTTAAGTTATTTATTTATGTTATGTAGATTTACCGCATTTTTACAAATTGCAAAATTAGATGAATATTGCGTACAAAACAAGTGATTAAAGAATTTTTTCCTTAAATAAAAAAGGCTTTCTCGAAAAATTTCTATTTTCCAATAAATAGCAGCAACAAGTCTCTGTTTAAGCAGATTACAAATTTAAAGACAAAAAGAAAATAGCTTTGAGTTTAATCTTTCAGAATCTGTTTTTTAATTTCATACCGGATTAAAGTCTTAGAGCCTATCTAAATTCTCCGACAAAAAATATTATCTGATCGAAAACTTTAGAAACTCTGAAAAACACAAAAAAATAATAAACAAAAAAGGCCAATTCCGGATATAAAAAAGGAGATGCCTTCTCTGACATCTCCTTTTCCGAATATGATAAATACTTATTTATCGAAATGATATTAAAGTTTCGGTCCGGCAGCAACCAAAGCTTTTCCAGCAGCATTTCCTTCGAACTTAGCAAAGTTCTTGATGAAACGACCAGCCAAATCTTTAGCTTTTTCATCCCACTGAGCAGGATTTGCATAAGTATCGCGCGGATCAAGAATTTTAGGATCAACACCCGGTAATTCTGTAGGAACAACGAAATCAAAATAAGGAATAACTTTGGTCGGAGCCTTATCGATAGAACCATCGAGAATAGCATCGATAATACCGCGAGTGTCCTTAATAGAAATTCGCTTGCCTGTTCCATTCCAACCTGTGTTGACCAAATAAGCTTTAGCACCGGTTTTTTCCATCTTCTTCACCAGTTCTTCTCCATATTTTGTCGGGTGCAATGACAAGAAAGCAGCGCCGAAGCAAGCAGAGAATGTAGGAGTCGGCTCGGTAATACCACGTTCTGTTCCGGCCAATTTAGCTGTAAATCCTGACAAGAAGTAATATTTAGTCTGCTCTGCATTCAATATAGATACCGGAGGCAATACGCCGAAAGCATCTGCAGACAAGAAAATCACTTGTTTTGCGTGAGGACCTTTCGAAATTGGTTTTACGATATTTTCGATGTGATAAATCGGATAAGAAACACGAGTATTCTCAGTTACGCTCTTATCTGCAAAATCGATCTTACCGTCAGCAGCGACAGTAACATTTTCAAGCAAAGCGTCACGTTTGATAGCGTTATAAATGTCTGGTTCGCTCTCCTTATCAAGATTGATAACTTTTGCATAGCATCCACCTTCATAGTTGAATACGCCTTCATCGTCCCAACCGTGTTCATCGTCTCCGATCAACAAACGTTTCGGATCTGTCGATAAAGTCGTTTTTCCCGTACCGGACAATCCGAAGAAAATAGCCGAGCTTTTACCGGCTTTGTCGGTATTGGCAGAACAGTGCATCGAAGCGATACCACGCAGCGGATTTAGATAGTTCATGATAGAGAACATACCTTTTTTCATTTCACCGCCATACCAAGTATTGATAATAACCTGTTCTTTAGTAGTCAAATTAAATACGACAGCAGTTTCAGAGTTCAGACCCAACTCTTTATAATTTTCTACTTTAGCCTTAGATGCATTGTAAACAACAAAATCAGGTTCTCCGAAGTTTTTCAACTCTTCAGCTGTCGGACGAATAAACATGTTAGTAACAAAGTGAGCCTGCCAAGCAACCTCAACGATGAAACGAACTTTCAGACGAGTAGCTTCGTTAGCACCGCAGAAAGCATCTACAACAAACAATTTTTTGTTTGACAATTCTTTTACAGCGATATTTTTCAGTTCTTTCCAAGCTGCTTCGCTAACCGGTTTATTGTCATTTTTGTATTCTTCAGAAGTCCACCATACAGTATTTTCGCTGGTAGCATCTTTCACAAAAAATTTATCTTTAGGAGAACGGCCGGTATAAACACCTGTCATTACGTTCACAGCACCCAGTTCAGTTACCTGACCTTTTTCAAAACCTACCAAACCCGGTTTGGTTTCTTCTGCGAACAATACGTCGTATGACGGATTGTGCAGGATTTCAGTAGTACCAGTAATACCGTACTTGCTTAAATCTAAATTTGCCATTTTCTTTTGGTTGAATTAAATGATTGACTGAATATAATTAATTATCTCTCTCTTCTAAATCCGATGCAAAAGTAATATAATTTCGGTACATGGTTACTCTAATTAAAGAAATTTTTCGCTAATTGACTCATTTTTTTATTCCTATTCGAAAAGTCAATCCCTTTAGAGCCTGTTTAAATTTTACTTGGGTCAGATTTGAAAGTTTTTTCGAAGATGTTTTTCTGTTTTTATAAGGAAGATAACAGGTATCTGACAAGCGAAAATAGAAAAACGATCTGGAAGAAAAAGCAAAAATGATCTGATAATATTTTCTTATCGAAAAATTTAAACAGACTCTTATATCGTTTTTCAGAAGTTAATGCACTGATTTCTCGCAATAAATATCTATTTTTGCATTTCATTTTAAAAGTTACTAAATGAAAATCGTTAATTTCGCAGAAAAGAATTCGGAACTAAATCGTTTTGTTGCAGAAATACGGGATATACACATTCAACAAGATCGACTCCGGTTCAGAAAAAATCTGGAAAGAATAGGAGAAGTAATGTCTTATGAAATCAGTAAAGACCTTCGGTATAGCGAAAAACAGGTTACGACTCCTTTAGGGATAGCCCGTGTAAATACAGCCGACGATAAAATAGTAATCGGGACGATACTACGTGCAGGAATACCCTACCACCAAGGATTTTTGAATTATTTCGACCGGGCCGAAAATGCATTTGTTTCGGCGTACCGGAAATATAAAGACAAACTGAATTTTGAGATTTTCATAGAATACATTGCCTCTCCGCATATTGATGGGAAAGTTCTGATCTTGACAGATCCCATGTTAGCCACCGGAGGTTCTATGGAACTCTCATACAGAGCTCTGCTTACAAAAGGTGAACCGGAACATATACATATAGCATCGGTAATAGCCAGTCAAAAAGCAATCGAATATATTACCACTCATTTTCCTGAAGAGAAAACAACGGTTTGGGTCGGTGCTATTGATCCGGATCTTAATGAACATTCTTATATCGTACCCGGGTTAGGGGATGCTGGAGATCTGGCTTACGGTGAAAAGGAATAACCATATCAACGTCGTCTAATAAAAGTGCTAAACTCTAAATTTATGGGGATAACTATTCGTGAAATCTCAGGCAAAAAAGCGCTGAAGAAATATGTACAATTTAATATAGACCTCTATAAAGAAAATCCGTATGCCGTTCCACCTCTTATTTTTGATGAAGTAGGAACATTAAGCCCAGAAAAAAACCCGGCATTCGAATTTTGCGAATCGGTTTACTATATGGCTTATGAGGGGGAAAAACCGGTCGGACGCATCGCTGGTATTATCAATCATAAAGTAAACGAAAAAAGCGGGAAAAAAAGTGCCCGTTTCGGATTTGTAGATTTCATAGACGATACGGAAGTCAGTGATGCATTATTTAATGCCGTCGAAAAATGGGCTCGTGAAAAAGGAATGGAAGAGATTGTCGGACCATTAGGATTCACGGATATGGACCCCGAAGGACTATTGATCGAAGGATATGACCAACCCGGAACAATGGTTGCCATCTATAATTATCCTTATTATGTAAACCATATTACTCGGCTCGGATACGAAAAAGATAACGACTGGGTAGAATTCAAAATATACGTCCCCGAAGAAATTCCGGTAAAACACAAACGTATATCCGATATTGTCCAGGCAAAATACAAACTGAAAGTATTGAAATACAACAGCATAAAGAAAATAGTAAAAGACTATGGACGCAAAATATTCGAACTTATAAATCAGGCATACGCCGATCTATACGGATATTCGGCACTATCTGAAAAACAGATCGACTATTATGTAAAAATGTACGTTCCTATGGTAAGACTCGAAAACGTGTCTCTCATTGTCAATGAAAAAGAAGAGCTCGTTGGTGTAGGAATCGCTATTCCGTCCATGACAAAAGCTCTGCAAAAAGCCAAAGGAAAGCTTTTCCCTTTCGGTTTTATTCATATCTTAAAAGCTCTTCGTGGTAAAAACGATGTTGTAGACCTCCTTCTTGTCGCTCTTCGCCCCGACTACCAAAATACAGGAGCGAATGCATTGCTGTTCTCTGATCTGATCCCCGTATTTATAAAAAATGGATACAAATACGCCGAAAGTAATCCTGAATTGGAAGAAAACGGAAAAGTTCAGTCTCAATGGCAATATTTCGAAAATGTACAACATAAACGCCGCCGTGCTTATAAAAAACGATTATAAACCGGCTATGGGGCTATCTGAATTCTAAGAGCCCGTCTAAATTTTTCGATAAGAAAAACATTATTAGGTCACTTTTGCGTTTTCTTCCGGTCTTTTTTCCCGTTTTCACTCGTCAGATAGCTTGCTATCCTCCCCGTAAAAACAGAAAAATATCCTCGAAAGAAACTCTCAAACCTGACCCGAGTAAAATTCAGACCGACTCCGAGCAAATTCCAATAATTTAAAAATCAACGGGAAAGTCAATAAGGCTTCCCGTTTTTATTATATTACTTCCCTTCATAAAACTATCGGGTAAGAACCTTTATAGTACAGCAAAAAAGAGAATATTTTAGGAAATGGATTATTTTAGAAGCACTCTCTTTCATTTTTTGACGAAAATTAACTACCTTTGCCCCCTCTTAAAAATAAAAGCTAATCGTTGAAAATTAAACAGATTAAATAAAATATGGATAGTAAATTAGATTTTCATCCACGCTTGTTCAGTGCGTTAAAGAATTATTCTAAAGAAAAGTTCATGGCCGATCTCATGGCCGGAATTATAGTCGGAATCGTAGCTCTTCCATTAGCTATAGCTTTCGGTATAGCTTCCGGAGTAAGTCCGCAACAAGGACTTATCACAGCCATTATCGGAGGATTTATCGTCTCTTTTCTCGGTGGAAGTTCTGTGCAAATCGGAGGACCGACAGGGGCATTTATCGTAATCGTTTACGGAATTATTCAGTCTTTCGGGATAGAAGGATTGGCAATAGCCACAGCCATGGCAGGAATCATATTATTGCTAATGGGAATATTCAAACTCGGAACTATTATCAGATTCATCCCCTATCCTATTGTAATAGGCTTTACGAGTGGTATTGCCTTAACAATCTTCACAACACAAATCAAAGATCTGTTCGGCCTTACGATGGAATCTGTACCGGCAGATTTTATATCTAAATGGATCGCCTATTTCCAAAGTTTCGGAACAACTAATGTTTGGTCTTTGGGAATAGGACTTATAAGCATATTACTGATTATCATAACCCCCAAATTATCTAAAAAGATACCCGGATCATTGGTTGCCATCATCATTATGACAATCATTGCTTATGTATTGAAACATCATTTCGGAATTACCGGAATCGAAACAATCGGAGACCGTTTTACAATCGATTCTTCTTTACCGCAACCGGCCGGCTTACATATCAATATGGAAACGATCAATCAACTGTTACCGGCAGCTTTCACAATAGCGATGCTCGGAGCTATCGAATCATTGCTATCGGCAACCGTAGCGGATGGAGTTACCGGAGACCGACATAATTCCAACACCGAATTAATAGCGCAAGGTGCTGCGAATATCGTTTCTCCTATCTTCGGAGGAATACCTGTAACCGGTGCAATAGCCCGAACAATGACAAACATCAACAACGGTGGAGTCACCCCTATTGCCGGAATCATACATGCCATAGTGCTGTTGCTCATATTGCTATTCCTTGCCCCTCTTACCACTCATATACCGATGGCATGTTTAGCCGGAGTATTAATTATAGTCTCATATAATATGAGTGAATGGAGGACCGTAAAATCAATGATGAAAAACCAAAAAGCAGACATCGCCGTATTGTGGGTAACTTTGATATTGACCGTTATTTTCAATCTGACAATAGCAATCGAGATCGGATTATTGCTTGCTGTACTTTCATTTCTCCGTCGAGTAACGGAAAATACCCATATTTCAGTATTGCGCAATGAGCTGGATCAAAGTGCAAATAAAACAGAAACTCTATCAGAGGAGCAACTCTCCCTCGAAAAAGGGGTTGAAGTATATGAAATCGACGGACCGTTTTTCTTCGGTATTGCCAATAAATTCGATGAACAGATGCGTATCTTGGGAGATAAACCGTTGGTTCGTATCATTCGTATGAGAAAAGTGCCGTTCATCGATTCTACCGGAATACACAACCTCGAGATATTTATCAACTCTTCTCGCAAAGAAAACATACATGTCATCTTGTCGGGTGTAAATCCCACCGTACATGCATCGCTGGAACGAATGGGTGTCGAAGCCTTATTAGGAGACGAATATATATTCGATAATATACATAAAGCTGTTGCTAAAGCCAATATAATGGCATCAGAGCTAAAAGCTCAACCTAAATAGCCAAAAAATTCCATAGAAAATCAAGAAATCGCCATTTGTTTTATTAAGAACAAAGGGCGATTTCTTATTTATCACGAAACTCGTCTATTCCCAAGTTTTCCATTTTGCAAGTCCGTTATTCCACATCTCATTAAGATCCTTCTTATCCTTCAGCGTATCCATAGGTTTCCAGAATCCTTCATAACGATAAGCACTCATCTGTCCCTCTCTGGCCAAACGCTCCATCGGTTCTCGTTCCCATACAGTCATATCGCCTTCGATATAATCGAATACCTGAGGTTGACAAACAAAAAATCCGGCACTGATCCACAAACCATCACCTTTCGGCTTCTCGGCAAAAGAAGCGACGCTGTTATTCTGTCCCAAAGTCACAGCACCGAAGCGTCCCGTAGGCTGAACCGTAGTAACAGTACATAAACGGCCGTTTTCCTTATGAAACTTCAATAAATCGGCAATATTTATATCCGACACACCGTCACCATAAGTCAACATAAAAGGTTCATCGCCGATATATGGCTTTATACGCTTAATACGTCCGCCGGTCATCGTTTCATTACCGGTATCTATCAAAGTTACCTTCCAAGGCTCGCTCGTCGTATTCAAAGTCTGTACCGTATTACTGCCCAAATCGATCGTTATATTCGCCCTGTGCATAAAATAATTTACAAAGAACTCTTTAATAACATATCCCTTATACCCAAGACAAATAACGAATTCATCGATACCATAATGTGAATAACATTTCATAATATGCCAAAGAATCGGCATACCTCCGATTTCTACCATAGGCTTCGGCTTTACATCTGTCTCCTCACTGATACGAGTACCGAGCCCGCCTGCTAATATTACAGCCTTCATGTATATTTAAATTTTAAAATAATCAAAATAAAGGTGATCCAGTATTCCTATAATATCGGTGATACCTCCGATAATATTTATTAAACCTATTCGGATACCTCGAATAAAAGAAAAATCGCAACTTATTCCCCGGAGCAAAATACCGGATATAATCATAACACTCTCTATATATTTCAGGAGTAAGCGAACCAACTACACGCTGACGTTTCAAATGGTGAGCCGAATATAAATGGTTCTTTTTCCCCAATACTCTTATACAACGCAATTTGGATTTTTTAGAATAAGAACTATCCGGCAAAGCCAAAACCGTCTTAGTCCAAAGAACTCCGTAAATATGAAATACACCTCTCGGATTACGTGAATTATCACGAGAAAGAGGTGATTCGCTCAGCAAATCTAAACCGCTCCAAAATACCGAGATACTGTCTAATCGGGAAAGTGTCTCGAATACGATATTGAAACTAAAAAAATAAGGATTTCTACATTTCTCAAAATCCGCAATATCGATAATCTTACGAGAAAAAATGACAGCTCCGGAATAAATCAGACACCATCCGAGATCATGTAAAAAAGCATTCGTGTCGTTATAAACACGGGAAGGTATCCCGAACGAGCGCTTATTACAAGCAATAACATATAAATCAGAATTCTGATTGCGCAAGGTATTTATAAGTGAATATAAATAATTATCATTCAATCGATTAATATCCCGAATGACCCAACAATAAGGAGTACGGGGCAATTTCAACGCCTTCTCGAAAAGAGCATCGTTATCTAACTGTCTATCCAAACGGACGTAAGACAAACCCTCATAACGATCAGAATAACTGGCGACAACACCTTGCGTATTATCCGAAGAACAATTATCGATAATAAGAAGACGAATATGATACAAACTTATCTTGGGAATCATATCCTCCAACATATCACAAAGAATGACCACTTGATTGCAAGTAGGTACACATATCGTTAACAAATCGTATCCATCAAGATTCATCCCCGAACACAATGTTTAGATTACGATGCAAAGGTAATGATTTCATTCTAAATACGGTCTAAACCGAACAATATAAACATCGACATCAACCCCTTTGTCTCTCCTTTTTCATAAAGAAAGCCCGTTCCTCAGGAGAAAATTTCTCAATTGCATACCGGAGCATAGTTCTCGGCATTATTTGATAATGAGATTCCAAGAAATGTAGAAGAACCGTCTTATCTCGTTTTCCGACTTCCCTCAACATCCATCCTACAGCCTTTTGAATCAGGTCATGCGGATGTCGCAACAACTTATCCGCCAAATGTAAGGTATCTTCAAATTGTTTTTCCCGGATATATTTCCATGTCGCTACTATCGAGATTCGTTGTTCCCATAAATAACCGCTCTCAGCCAAACGATATAAAGGAGTACGATCTTTATCTCTCAAATATTCTCCGACGATTTGATAAGCAGACAGGTCGACCAAATCCCAGTTGTTTATTTTATCGGTATTCGACAAATACAAATCAAAAATCTCTTTCCGACGCTGTTCGTCACTTTTAGGAAATTGAGCGACCCAAATCAAAAGAGCCAGTAATCGACATTCATGAATGTCGTCCGACAACAACGGAAGGACATCCTCCGGTGCAATATGTACATATCGCTTTGCAACAGACCTCGTTTTCGGGACAGGAATCCCGACAAACTTATCACCCTCGCTATATGCTCCTTTTGCCGTCTTAAAAAAGCCTCGCAACACAGAAGCTTTCTCAGGATCGGCAAATACAAGCAAACTTTCCCTTATCTCTTTTGCTACCGACATATTTCCGTTAATCTATGCGATTTACTTTAGCAACCGGTCCTCCTTCAAAAAAATGAATAATATTCCTTGATACAAAAGCTGCCATTTCATTACGTACCTCAAACGTCTGAGTTCCGGTATGCGGATTTAAAACGACATTATCCATCGACAACAACTCCTCTGAAGGATAATCCCCGAATTCAAAAACATCCAATCCGGCACCCCATATTACTTTTTCACGTAGCGCTTTAACTAAAGCTTTTTCATCGACCAAAGGACCTCTTGCCGTATTAATTAAAATCGAAGTCGGTTTCATCAAAGAAAGCTCCCTTTCTCCTATCAAATGATAAGTCTCCGTCGTATATGGCGCATTCACCGAAACAACATCGGAAACACGTAACAATTCATCCAAAGACAAATAAACAGCTTTATATTTATCCTCTATCGTCTCTGCAACCCGATGACGATTACAATAAACGATTTTCATTCCGGCTGCAACCGCCCGTCGGGCTAACGCTTGTCCGATACGTCCCATACCGATAATACCGATCGTACCGCCATACAAAGAATGTCCCAGATTTTCCAATAACCCGACCTTCACCATACCTGTCCGAAGCCGCCTGTCTAACTCCGAAATACGTCGACTGACAGCCAACAGCAATCCCATAGCCTGATCTGCCGTAGGCTCTGTTACCGGATCAGGAGTATTCGTAACCTGAATGCCTTTCTGCGTAGCATAAGGAATATCGATATTATCATATCCCACCGCATAATTCGAAATTATTTTCAACTTCACACCGGCATCCATCAACCGTTTATCTACCGGAAAATTAAACATCGATTGCAACGCATCATACTCCGGAATCATTTGTAAAACCTCCTCATAAGTAAAAGACTCTACCCCGTCCGGAGGAAAAGTGACATCATACTTCTCGACCAACTCTGCATAACCGCTTCGGAACATATTATATGTTACCAAGACTTTTTTCTTCATATATGATTTTAGTTTCTTAGATTATCTCTACACTGACAAATAATGCTACCGTCAAACCCGATAATGCATTTTTATTTCTCTTCGGACAAGATTAAACAAGCTCTCATCCTGAAATGAGAATTTTCAAAAGTATAAAAAAATGCTATACAAAAAACTCCGCCTTCTATTTTTTATATTCTTACGAGTCTGTTTAAATTTTGCTCGGTCTGATTCAAGGAAACAAACTGACCGAAAGAAAACGCAAAAATCTTCTGATAATATTTTTTTATCGGAAATTTTAGACAAGCTCCTGCAACAGTTGCATTTCACAATATCTGCAAAATACAACTTTTATTCCTCATTTTCCTTAAGATAAATCGGACAAGAATACGGAAAATCCAAAATTAAGCAATTCTGAAGAAGATAAATTCTACATAAATCATTGTTTTACAATATTTTATAATAAAAATAAGAGAACAGAGTTTTTTCTCAAATAAATCCGCGATCAATTTATTTAACCTCAAATATGACAGATTCGCACAAAATATATAAATTTGTTCACATCATGTAAAAATTATCCCCATGGTCTTAAATTATATCTGGATTTCTTTTTTCCTGATTGCTTTTGGAGTTGCAGTAATTCAATCTGTATTTTTCGGAAACCTGACAATCTGGAACGATATCATGAATTCCTCGTTCACCTCAGCCAAAACGGCATTCGAAATATCATTAGGACTTACCGGAGTTTTATCCTTATGGCTGGGGCTAATGAAAATAGGAGAACGAGGGGGTATCATCGCCTTATTTTCCCGACTTATCAGTCCTCTTTTTTGCAGACTTTTCCCCGACCTCCCAAAAAATCATCCGGCATTCGGGTCTATCTTCATGAATGTTTCTGCAAATATGCTGGGTCTCGATAATGCAGCAACTCCCCTCGGGCTGAAAGCGATGAAAGAAATGCAAGAAATTAATCCCGATAAAGAGACGGCAAGTAATCCGATGATTATGTTTCTTGTATTAAATACTACCGGACTGACTTTAGTTCCTTTAGGAGTAATGGTATACAGGGCACAAATGGGAGCAGCTAATCCGTCAGATATATTTCTACCTATATTGATAGCGACATATTGTTCTACATTAGCCGGACTCATTGCAGTATGTCTCAAACAAAAAATAAATTTATTTGACCGGGTAATCATGGGATCTATCTTAGGTCTTACTGCCATAATCGGTTCTATACTTTATTTTTTTGCCGGGCTTCCTCAAGAAAAAGTATCTTTATATTCCCAATTCGGAGCAAACTGTTTATTATTCTGTATCATTATCAGTTTCATTATCGCAGGAATACGAAAAAAAATAAACATATATGATGCATTTATCGAAGGCGCAAAAGAAGGATTTAAAACTGCGGTCACGATCATACCCTATTTAGTAGCGATGTTAGTCGCCATAGCTATTTTTAGAGCTTCCGGAGCTATGGACTTCATAATATCCGGAATAACAGCAGGGATCAATGCTTGCGGTATCGATTCCGATTTTGTAGGAGCGCTCCCCACTGCACTTATGAAGCCACTAAGTGGCAGCGGAGCTCGGGGAATGATGGTTGATGCGATGAACACATACGGAGCAGATTCTTTTGTTGCCCGTGTAGCCTCAACGATACAAGGATCGACAGACACGACATTTTATATTTTGGCGGTATATTTCGGAAGCGTAGGTATCCGCAATACCCGCTATTCTGCCGGGTATGGACTTTTTGCCGATCTCGTAGGAATCATAGCAGCTATCATTGTAGCATATATCTTTTTTAAATAGTCGTCAAGACACCGAATAAACGTTTTTTCGTATTATCAGACATCTATGTACAGGATAAAAGCTCTATCTTTGTAATTTCGTTTATAATCTCAAAGATAATAGGAACATGGCTATTACATTCTTTGCCGAAGGAGTAAAACTTCCGGCAATAAAAAAAAGAGAAACCGGTGACTGGATAAAAAATGTAGCCGGAATATACGGCAAAAAATGCGGTGACATTTCATACATTTTTTGCTCGGACGAGAAAATATTAAAAATAAATAGAGAATATCTCGATCACGACTACTACACAGACATCATTACATTCGATTACACCGAGAAAAACCGTATTAGCGGAGATATATTTATCAGCATTGATACAGTAAAAAGCAATGCCGATGAATTCAAAGTATCATACGAAGAAGAATTGCATAGAATCATAATACACGGGATATTACATTTATGTGGAATCAACGACAAAGGGCCGGGAGAAAGAGAGATAATGACTCAAAAAGAAAACGAAGCTCTTGCTCTTTTGTCCGACAAAAAATGACCTGTTTATAAACAAATACAGCAAAATGACTTTCAAGTACGACGTAATTGTTGTTGGAGCCGGACATGCCGGATGCGAGGCCGCTTGTGCAGCCGCGAATTTAGGTTCAAAAACCCTGCTCATTACAATGGATATGAATAAAATCGCACAAATGAGCTGCAATCCTGCCATCGGAGGTATTGCAAAAGGACAAATTGTGCGGGAAATAGACGCACTGGGAGGTAATACCGGAATCGTAACCGACAAGACAGCAATACAGTTCCGGATGCTCAACCGATCTAAAGGTCCTGCAATGTGGAGTCCTCGAGCACAAAGCGACCGGGAAAAGTTCATCCATACATGGAGAGAAATAATCGAAAATACAGACAATCTGTATCTGTGGCAAGATTCGGTAAAAGAGCTGGTCATAAAAAATAATACGGTAACCGGAGTTCTTACAAACATGGATGTCCTGTTTTCAGCAAAATCCGTAGTTATCACTTCCGGAACTTTCATGAACGGGTTAATACATATCGGAAAGACTCAACTGAGAGGAGGTAGAATTTCCGAACCCGCATCATACGGAATCACCGAACAATTGTCCGAATTAGGGATAACTGTCGGACGAATGAAAACAGGGACTCCGGTACGAATAGACGGAAGAAGCGTCCATTTCGAGTTAATGACAGAACAACTTGGAGAAAACGACTTTCATAAATTTTCATATTTAGACTTTGAGCCACGTAGGTTAAAACAACAAAGTTGCTGGGCGACTTATACAAATGAAGAGGTGCATCAAATACTCCGACAAGGGCTTCCCGATTCTCCGCTATTTAATGGACAAATTAAGAGTATCGGACCTCGCTATTGTCCCAGTATCGAGACAAAAATCGTCACATTCCCCGATAAAACAGAACATCAATTATTTTTAGAACCGGAAGGCGAAACCACTCGGGAATTTTATTTGAACGGATTTTCCTCTTCTCTTCCGTTAGAGATTCAGCTAAATGCTTTGCAAAAAATACCGGCATTTAAAGACATCCAAATCTACCGTCCGGGATATGCGATCGAATACGACTATTTTGACCCGACACAACTTCAGCATAATCTCGAAACAAAAAAAATCAAAAACCTGTTTTTCGCAGGACAAGTAAATGGGACAACCGGATATGAAGAAGCTGCAGGACAAGGTATAATTGCAGGAATAAATGCCCATATCAACTGTCACGGAGGAAATCCTTTTATTTTAGGACGCAATGAAGCCTATATCGGAGTATTAATCGATGATTTGGTAACGAAGGGCGTAGATGAACCTTATCGGATGTTTACATCCAGAGCCGAATATCGTATTTTACTTCGACAAGACGATGCCGATATGCGTCTTACCGAAAAAGCTTATAATTTAGGATTAGCCTCTACTCAAAGACAAAACCTTCTCATCGAGAAAAAAGAACATATCGATCATCTTATAGAATTTGCAAAAAACTATTCCGTAAAACCCCAATATATAAATAGCAGATTAGAGCAACTCGGAACATCCCCTCTAAAACAGGGAATAAAACTAATCGACTTAATCTTACGGCCTCAATTATCCATCACTAAAATTGCAGAACTAATTCCTGCTCTGCATAAAGAAATCGATAAAATCAAGAATCGTAAAGAAGAAATCATAGAAGCTGCGGAAATTCGAATAAAATATGAAGGATACATCGATCGTGAAAAAATGATTGCCGATAAAATATCTCGTCTTGAAAATATTCGAATAAAAGGGAAATTCGACTACAATTCTATCAAACAGCTCTCAACTGAAGCAAGACAGAAACTCGATAAAATCGATCCGGAAACAATTGCTCAAGCTGCCCGAATACCGGGAATTTCGCCAAGTGACATTAATATTTTATTGGTATTATCCGGAAGATAACATTTCGTTCCACGTGAAACAATAAAAAGAAATTCTTTAAATAAATAATATAAATATCAATATAACAATAAGATAAAACAAACCATGAGCATCGAAAGCATTAAAAAAAAGATCAGAGACGTAAAAGATTTTCCACAAAAAGGAATCATTTTCAGAGATCTTACAACAGTATTTAAAGACAGAGACTGTCTACATGCCCTTAGTGAAGAATTAACAAAATTATATAAAGAAAAAGGGATAACAAAAGTTGTAGGGATAGAATCCAGAGGATTCATAATGGGCCCAATTATCGCCAACAATTTAGGAGCAGGATTTGTTACACTAAGGAAACCGGGAAAACTCCCTGCCGAGACATGGAGCGAAAGCTATGAAAAAGAATATGGTACTGACACGATCGAAATACATAAAGATGCACTCAATTCAGAAGACATAATCGTATTGCATGATGATCTGCTGGCAACCGGAGGTACAATGCTGGCTGCATACAAATTAGTAAAACGGTTTAATCCTAAAAAAGTATATGTAAATTTTATCGTAGAACTGGAATTTCTAAAAGGAAGAGACGTTTTCCCCCCTGAAGTAGAAATCGAAGCTCTTATTAAATATTAAATGGCAGAAACGACAAGCAAACATATTAAAAGCATTATTGCCCTCCTACCCGAAACTCCTGGTGTGTACCAATATTTCGACAAAGAGGGCAAAATCATTTATGTAGGGAAAGCAAAAAATTTAAAGCGCAGAGTATCTTCCTACTTCAATAAAGTCCATGACTCGGTAAAGACGAATGTATTAGTGCGAAATATTCGCGATCTAAAATATATCGTAGTAAAAACCGAAGAAGATGCCTTACATCTTGAGAACAGTCTGATCAAAGAATACAGGCCTCGCTATAATGTTTTATTGAAAGATGATAAAACCTATCCATGGATCACCGTTCGCAATGAGCATTTCCCCAGAGTATTTTTAACCCGAAAAGTCATAAAAGACGGGTCTAAATATTATGGGCCGTATGCAAACGTACATTTGGCAAAAACCGTTCTTGAACTTATCCGGACACTTTACCCGATACGCACATGCCCACATAACCTCACTCCGGAAAACATTCGACAGGGAAAATTCAAAATTTGCCTCCAATATCACATCAAAAACTGCAAAGGTGCGTGTGAAGGTTTTGAAGAAGAAAGGACTTACTTGGAATATATTTCGCAAGTAAAACAGATTCTTAACGGAAACATTCAACAGTTAAGTGAACACCTGTTACAAGAAATGGGCAAACTATCGGAAAACCTGAAATTCGAAGAAGCTCAAGTCTTAAAAGAAAAATACCTCCTATTAGAAAAATACCGAGCAAAATCAGTCATTGTAAGTACGACAATACACAATATCGATATATTTTCTTACGATGAAGATGATGATGCCGCATTCGTAAATTACATGCACATCCGCAACGGTTCGATCGTACAAAGTTTCACAATCGAATACAAGAAAAGGCTTGATGAAGCAAAAGAAGACATTCTTGCACTGGGTATCGTAGAGTTACGTACTCGTTTTAAGAGTCTGTCTCGTGAAATAGTCGTTCCATTTCTGCCCGATCTTGAATTTGAAAATGTAGAATTTATCGTTCCTCAACGCGGAGACAAGAAAAAACTACTCGAAATATCGGAACAAAATGTAAAACAATACAAAATCGACAAGCTAAAACAGACAGAAAAACTTAATCCCGAGCACCGCAGCATGAAGCTGCTTAAAGAGATACAAAAAGAGCTCTGTATGGATAAACCGCCCGTACATATCGAATGCTTCGATAACTCGAATATTCAAGGCAGTGATGCTGTTGCAGCATGCGTCGTATTCAAAATGGGTAAACCTGCAAAAAAGGAATACCGTAAATATAACATTAAAACCGTTACAGGACCGGATGATTATGCCTCGATGAAAGAGGTCGTCAGACGCCGTTACCAGCGCCTAATCCGAGAAGAAGCTCCCCTTCCCGATCTCATCATTGCAGATGGAGGAAAAGGTCAAATGGAGATAATCAGAGAAGTAATAGAAGATGAATTACATCTCAACGTTCCGATTGCCGGATTGGTAAAAAATGATCGACACAGAACTTCCGAACTTCTATTCGGCTTTCCTCCGAAGGCAATAGGAATAAAAACGCAAAGCCAACTCTTCAGACTACTGGAACAGATACAAAATGAAGTACACCGTTTTGCCATTACATTTCACAAAGATAAACGGAGTAAACGCCAAATCGCATCTGCATTCGATAATATGAAAGGCATAGGAGATAAAACAAAGACAGCCCTCCTGAAAGAATTTAAGAGCATGAAGCGTGTTAAAGAAGCAAGTTTAGAGGAAATAGCAGCCATAATCGGTGAAGCTAAAGCCAAGATAATAATACAAAACCTCAACTCTCAAAATTAATGAATAAAATAAACATAAGAGATTATAAATAGACTTTTAGAATCTGTTTAAGTTTTACTGGAGTCTGAATTGAAAATTCCTTTTAAGAATATTTTTTATTTTTACGAGGGAAATAGCAACCTATCTGACGAATGAAAACAAAAAACAAACCGAAAGAAAATGTAAAGATGACCTGATAGTATTTTTATCGAAAAATTTAGACAGGCTCTTAAAACATTATTCGTAACTTTGTATTAATAGAGCAATAAAAAATCGATATGAGAATCTTAATACAGCGGGTAAAACGAGCTTCCGTAACGATTAACGGAAAAATAAAATCAAAAATAGATACAGGACTGCTGATTTTGGTAGGAATTGAAGAAGCCGACACAAAAGATGATGCTGAATGGCTGGCAAAAAAAGCGGCATCCTTACGTATTTTCGATGATGAAAACGGTATTATGAACCGATCGGTAAAAGATATTGACGGATCGGTACTCATTGTAAGCCAATTCACTTTGCATGCATCAACAAAAAAGGGAAATCGTCCCTCATATATCAAAGCGGCAAAACACGAGCATGCAATACCTATGTACGAAGCCTTATGCCACTACACAGAACAAGAAATCGGAAAATCCGTAGCGACAGGTGTATTCGGTGCTGATATGCAAGTAGAATTGGTCAACGACGGACCTGTAACAATCTGGATAGACTCTAAAAATAAAGAATAACCATGACCATAGAAGAAGCTCAAAACACTGTAGATCAATGGATAAAAGAGTTCGGAGTAAAATATTTCAGTGAACTCACCAATATGGCGATTCTTACAGAAGAGGTAGGAGAAGTCGCCCGTATTATTTCCCGCAAATATGGAGATCAATCATTCAAAGAAAGCGATAAAGAACGCGATCTCGGAGACGAAATGGCTGATGTTCTGTGGGTACTTCTATGTCTTGCCAATCAAACAGGAATAAACCTTACGGAAGCATTCGAGAAAAATCTCCTAAAAAAAACAAATCGGGACAAAGAGAGACATATCAATAATCCTAAACTATACTAATTATGGACAAGTACAACGAAGCTCTTCAAAACTACAACACCAATCTGAACGACGACGTAGTAAAACAAGAAGTAGAACAGATCCTTCGGGAAAATCTATCGAAATACAGCAATACGGATGTTTATAAATTCCTCTTCGGCTGTATAGATCTGACCTCTCTCAACACCACCGACACAGCACAACATATCACGAATTTTACAAAACGGGTAAACGATTTTGAAAACAAACATCCCGAAATGGACAATGTCGCTGCTATATGCGTATATCCGAATATGGCAGGAACAGTCCGCATGAATCTGGAAGTATCTGATGTAAATATCGCTGCTGTTTCGGCAGGATTCCCCTCTTCTCAAACGTTTACCGAAGTTAAAGTTGCAGAAACAGCATTAGCTGTTGCCGATGGAGCTGATGAAATAGACATTGTAATCAATGTCGGGAACTTTTTAGCGGAAGAATATGAAGAAATGTGCGATGAAATCGAAGAAATCAAACACTCTTGTAGAGATGCACACCTGAAAGTAATCCTTGAAACCGGAGCATTGAAAACAGCTTCGAATATAAAAAAAGCATCTATACTGGCGATCTATTCAGGAGCAGACTTCATTAAAACCTCAACAGGGAAAATGGAGCCGGCGGCAACCCTCGAGGCTGCCTACGTCATGTGTCAGGCAATCAAGGAATATTATGATAAAACCGGCACAATGATCGGATTCAAGCCGGCCGGAGGAATATCCACCACAGAAGATGCAGTAAAATATTACTGCATTGTAGCCGAAGTTCTCGGAGAAAAATGGTTGGATAAACAATATTTCCGTTTAGGAGCCAGTCGTTTAGCAAACAATTTGCTAAGCTCCATCGCTGGAAGCCCGGTCAAATTTTTCTAAACGCAAAAAGAAAGGGATACTTCCATTTGGAAAAGTATCCCTCTTTTATTTCTCTTAAATAGCCCCTCTTCCTGCTATTTTGTCCTATCGATCGTATAATCCAATATAGCTTTTAGTGATGTCACAACAGGATTTTCACCAAAAGAAGCCAAAGCCTCATAACCTTCTGTACGTAAACGCTCCATAACCTTCTTAGCGTACTCTATCCCTCCATGAGATTTTGCAAATTCGGTCAACATTTCAATATCCTTAGAGGATAATTCTTTTTGCCTCAAAATAGCCATTACCTCATCCCTTTCAATATCCGTAGCATTCCGAACCGCAAAAATCAAAGGTAGAGTAACTTTGCCTTCCCGCAAATCATTCCCGGTAGGTTTACCGATAACATCATCCGAAAAATAATCGAACGTATCATCCTTTATCTGAAAACAAAGCCCTAATTTCTCTCCGAAAGCCATTAAATGTTCGATTGACCCGGCTGGTGCACCATTCGATAAAGCTCCCACTTTCATACAAGAGACAAACAAGGATGCCGTTTTCTGACGAATTACATTAAAATATGCCTCTTCATTCAAGACATGATCTTGAGCGATCGAAAGCTGATCGATCTCTCCTTTTGCCAATTCCTGTCCTAAAAATCCCAGCGTATTAATAACCTCCAGAATCCCGGTAGAGATCGAGCGTTTCAATGCACAAGAAACAAAATAGTCACCGACCAGTACAGCTATACGATTATCCCATACTCCATTAATCGTGGGCTTCCCTCGACGCTGCTTCGATTCATCGACAACATCATCGTGTATAAGACTGGCATTATGCAAAAGTTCTATAGCAGCAGCAGCATCGATAGTAACAGCATTGATTTTCCCAAATAAACGGGCACTCAACAACACCAACATAGGACGTATTTGCTTGCCTTTCGTTCCGAGAAAATAATCAACAACGGTATTCATCAGCGGACTGCTTGTATTCAACGTTTCTGCCAAAGTCCGGTTCAGAATCTCCAATTCATCAAGAATAGGCTGCTGTATAATAGATAGTTTATCCATATTATTTTAATGATGTGCAAAAATAGCAATAAAACAAAAGAATATCCATATTTATTGTAAATTTACCGGGAAATAAAGGAAATTTTTCCCGATATAAAAACAAGTACATTAAAAACAGCCTGCAGATGCAAGAAAAAAAGCTATTTTTACTGGATGCCTACGCTCTCATTTATCGCTCATATTACGCATTCATCAAAAATCCGAGAATCAACTCTAAAGGAGTAAATACCTCCGCTATATTCGGATTTGTAAATACATTGGAAGACGTACTGAAAAAAGAAAATCCTTCTCATATTGCAGTAGGATTCGATCCCAGTGGTCCGACTTTCAGGCACGAAGCATACGAACTTTACAAAGCACAAAGAGAAGAAACTCCGGAGGTAATAAGACAATCCGTACCTATTATAAAAGAAATTATCAGAGCCTACAATATACCTATCATAGAAGTTCCCGGTTTCGAAGCCGACGATGTCATCGGAACATTGGCCAAGCTGGCCGAAAAAGAAGGGTTCGATACATACATGATGACCCCGGATAAAGATTACGGGCAATTGGTCAGTCCGCACATTTTTATCTATAAACCCAAATTCGGAGGAGGAGATTTCGAAGTACGCGGAATAGAAGAAATAAAACAAAAATTTTCTATTGAACGTCCCGAACAGGTTATCGATATACTCGGGCTTATGGGCGATGCGTCAGATAATATCCCGGGATGCCCCGGTGTAGGAGAAAAAACAGCGATAAAACTGGTCAATGAATTCGGCTCTATCGAGAATTTACTTTGCTGTACAGATCAGCTAAAAGGTGCGTTACGCAAAAAAGTAGAAGAAAACAAACAACAAATAGAATTTTCCAAATTTCTAGCAACAATAAAAACAGATGTCCCCATAGTTTTCAATGAAAAAGAACTATTGCGGGAAGCGATAAACGAAATTCGATTACGGGAAATTTTCGAGGAACTTGAATTTAGAAATTTAGCAGATCGGGTATTAGGCACAACTGTTAATAAAACAACTGTTTCAAAAACACCTATTCAAGCTTCTCTCTTTGACATATTTCCGGACGAGAATACAGAAGAAGAAAAATATTCAATTCTCAGTGAGTTAAAAACCGTAGAACACGATTATCAAGTAATTGATAATGAGGATAAAATAACTGATTTAATAACTAAATTAGAAAATACGGAATATTTTGCTTTTGATACAGAAACTACCGGAATCGATCCGATATCGGCCGAATTGGTAGGAATGTCATTTGCATTACAAGAAAATAAGGCATTCTATGTTCCTATTCCCGTAGAGCGGGATAAAGCCACTCGAATTGTAAATAAATTTAAAAATGCATTAGAAAACACAAACTCATTAAAGATAGGTCAAAATATTAAATACGATTACATTGTATTGAGAAATTATGGAATCACTGTAAAAGGGAAATTCTTCGACACAATGGTAGCCCATTATTTATTGCAGCCCGAACAACGCCATAACATGGACTACCTGGCTGAAGTTTATCTCAAATACAAAACCATACACATTGAAGAACTTATCGGTCCTAAAGGAAAAAACCAGCTTTCAATGCGTCAAGTGCCGATCGAAAAAATAAGTGAGTATGCCGCCGAAGATGCAGATATAACATTAAAACTAAAAAATGTCTTCGAAAAGGAATTAAAAAAAGAAGGTCTCGAACCCCTCTTCTACTCTATCGAAATGCCGTTAATACGAGTATTAGCAGAAATGGAAATCACCGGAGTCAGAGTCGATACTGAAGCTTTGCACCAATCCTCGATTCTGCTTACTGAAAAAGTTCTACAACTCGAACAGGAAATTTATCAATTGGCAGGAACTGAATTCAATGTCAGTTCGGCACGGCAAGTAGGAGAAGTTTTGTTCGAACGCCTTAAAATCGATGAAAAAGCAAAAAAAACAAAAACCGGGCAATATTCTACGACCGAAGAAATTTTGGAAAAACTCCGTTCCAAACATCCCATTGTAGGAAAAATATTAGAACAACGAGGAATAAAAAAACTTCTATCCACATACGTCAATGCTCTGCCTGAACTTATCAATCCCAAAACAGGAAAGATCCATACTTCATTTAATCAGACAGTAACAGCCACAGGACGATTAAGTTCAAGTAATCCCAATCTCCAGAATATACCCATCAGAGACAATGAAGGACGGGAAATCCGTAGAGCTTTCATCCCCGATGACCGATGTCTGTTTTTCTCGGCAGACTACTCCCAGATCGAGTTGCGCATTATGGCCGATCTCAGCGAAGATCCCAATATGATAGAAGCTTTTACCTCAGGTAAAGACATTCATGCTGCTACAGCAGCCAAAATATACAAAATACCGATAGAAGAAGTAACACCCGATATGCGTAGAAAAGCGAAGACCGCCAACTTCGGAATCATTTACGGAATTTCCGTATTCGGACTTTCAGACAGGCTCAATATACCTCGATCTGAAGCCAAAGAACTGATAAACGGATATTTCGAGACATACCCCCATATAAAAGAATATATGGATAAAAGCATACAGATAGCTCGAGAAAAAGGGTATGTAGAAACAATCAGCGGACGCAAACGGATGCTACCCGATATAAATTCCAAGAACAGCATCGTACGCGGATATGCCGAACGAAATGCAATAAATGCTCCTATACAAGGAAGCGCTGCAGACATTATAAAGATCGCCATGGTCCGCATTTTCGAACGATTCGAAAAGAACGAGATAAAAGCCCGGATGATTCTTCAAGTACATGACGAACTCAATTTCAGTGTCCCCGAAAACGAAATAGAAATTGTTGAGCGTATCGTAAAAGAGGAAATGGAAAATGCATACCGACTAAAAGTTCCTTTAATAGCCGATTCTGGTATCGGGAAAAACTGGCTCGAAGCACACTAACGACAATACAAGCTGTCTCATCCCTATATTTTGAGACAGCTTGCCAATTTTTCCTGTATCTCATAAATCTTCAAAGAAGGAAAAGCTGAAAAAGAAATACGACATATATGTCCTATATTTTCTCTCAAAAGAAAAATGGATACAGATTTCTACAATTTCCAGCCGGAAGTTTTCATTTGAATATTCCATAAACGGGCATATAATCGATCATTTTTCATAAGTTCCTCATGAGTACCTTGCTCCACAATCCGACCACTATCTAAAACAACAATCTTATCAGCATTTCGAATTGTTTTAAGACGATGAGCTATGACAATAACCGTACGTCCGGTTATCAACTTCGTGATAGCCCGTTGTACTTCCACCTCATTTTCAGGATCAAGAGAAGCTGTCGCCTCATCAAGAAGAACAATCTGAGCATCTTTCAGCATCGCCCGAGCGATACTTAACCTCTGCTTCTCCCCTCCGGAAAGGGTACATCCCCCCTCTCCGACCATCGTATCGTAACCTTTAGGCAACCGCATAATAAAATCATGACACTGAGCAGCCCGAGCAGCTTCGATAACTTCCTCATCCGTAGCATCGCCTTTACCGAAACGGATATTATTACGAATCGAATCCTGAAAAAGATATACATCCTGAAATACCATAGAAACATGGCGCATCAATGATTCAGGATCGAGAGAAGAAAGATCCGATCCATTCATTAAAACCCGTCCCGATGTAGGATCATAGAACCGTGCACACAATTTCATTAGCGTACTTTTCCCACTCCCCGATGGTCCGACAAGAGCCGTAAGAGCTCCTTTTTTCAATATAAGATCGATACCGTGTAATACCTCTTTATCCTGATATGCAAAAGAAACATTCTGGAATTCAATATCCCCTCCTTCAGGAGCAATATCTTTACCTTTCATTTCCGGTTCTTGCATCAAGTCAAGTATACGGCCTCCTGCAATAGAGAAATAGCGAAATTCTGCAAAATTAGTCAATGCAGACGTAAGGGGATCAAACACCCTAGAACCGACAACAAGAAAAAGAACAAATGTCGCTAATGACAAATCCCCACCTATAAGTAAATAAGCTCCACAAAGAATCATCAATGTCAACCCAAAACGTATCAACGTAACCGATAACAATACAAAAGGCCCAAGTAACGCCTCCTGCCGAATACAAGCTCGACGTAAATCGGCAAAAGCATCACGTAAACGAGTAAAACGTTCTCCCAACAAATTATACGCTTTCATTACCCGAATACCTTGCAAATACTCTTCCAAACGATTTCCGGCATTGATTTTCGCCTCTATTTGCCGTCCGCTCAAACGTCGTTGAACCCCAGTACTTACCCAAAGTACCAATATAGCAAAAGGCAACGCGATAAACATAGCCAAAGACATCCGCCAATCTATCCACAACAATGACAAAAAAGCCAATACAGGCATTACTAAAGCACCCATTAATTGAGGTAAATGATGTGAAATCCCCGTCTCCGCCATAGTAAAGTCGGTAATCATCATAGAAGAAAGATCTCCCGGATCACGACGAGAAAGAAACCCTAACGATAATTTACGCAAATGCTCAGCCAAAGCAATACGCCCATCGGCACTCATAGTATAAGCTCCGCGAAAATTGGCACGATATGAAGCCCTCTCAGCAATTATCATTATGAAAACATAAGCAACAAGAATAAAGAACAATGTCCACAAACGGGAAATATCAAGAGAAGCTCCGCTTCCGTCAAAGGCATGAAATATAATATTTATAGCTTCAATAGATAAACAAAAAGGAATAATATTTACTAAATTGGCAAGGATCGTGAAACCAACAGGTTTCTTTAAACGTTCCGGTTGCCCGACAGTTATATTTTGTATCGCATTCATAATTCTTTATAAATTTATTTTTGAGCAATAATACACAAATCTTCTTTCCGACGTTTATACACAGAAATATCCGTAAAACCCGATCGGGAAAGTAAAGAACGAAGTTCTCTTACCGGATATATTGTCATCCCGTCTATCCGACTCGTCCACATCGTATTAGACGGATCACTCATTTCACAGCAAATCAAGAAAATTCCATCTTTCTTCAGTACACGAGCTATTTCAGTAAATGACTGCAAAAGGTCACTCCAGAAATAAATCGTTTCAAATGCCGTAACTACATTGAACATTTCATTCTCGTACGGAAGCTTTTCTACACTTCCCTGCTCTATAAAGCACCGTTTTCCGAGCAAATCCCGATTCTTTTTCCGCGCAAATTTCACACTTTCTTCACTAATGTCAATACCATAAACACTCCCTTCAGGACAACGTATCGACATCTCTGCAAGATTAGCTCCACCTCCACAGCCAACATCCAATAAAGACCATTCAGGAGACCATTTTAAATAAGACATACCCCATTTAGACAACGGTGCATGTCCTTTATTCATCCCTCGTAAAATAATCCGTCCCCAAAAACCTTCCGGTTTTCTCGTATTTTGAAGAATCTTATTAATAAAACTCTGTTTAAACATAAATACTTCCCCCTAATTATTTATTTCCGACATTGAGTTCCCAACGAAAAGCATCGGTATAAGCATCCCACATTTGCCGGTAAACACCGGACATCGAGGTGAGCTCCTTATGCGTACCGGTTTGCACTACTTTACCCTCTTTCAAAACGACGATTTGTTGTGCCGAAATAATAGAAGACAAGCGGTGAGCAATTACAATTACGGTTTTATCCTTGATAAGATGCTGCAGTGCCCGTTGCATCTTATACTCATTTTCTGGGTCTGCAAAAGCTGTTGCCTCATCCAGAACAAGGATAGGAGCATTTTTCAGAATTGCACGTGCCACGCAAATGCGTTGAGATTCACCTCCTGAAAGATACACGCCTTTATCTCCTATACGAGTTTCATAGCCATTCGGGAGATTCATAATAAAATCGTGGCACTGAGCAGCTCGAGCAGCATCTTCTACCTGCTGATGTGTTGCACCAGGACAACCTACTGCAATGTTTTCATATAATGTATCATAAAAAAGAAACGTATCTTGAAAAACAAAAGAAACAAGATTCATTAATCGTTCATTCGCAATATCTCTCACATCCACACCTCCGATTCGGATATTTCCTTCCGCTACATCCCAAAAACGGGGTATCAGGCTTGCAACCGTACTTTTACCAGAACCTGACGGACCTACCAATGCTGTAATCTCTCCTTGCCGCGCAACAAACGATACATCACGTAAAGCCTCTGTACGTGTTGCTTGCTCACGATTCTCATAAGAAAAACCGACATGATCAAACTCAATATCATAAGAAACAGGATTTTTTGCAACAACCGGCTCTGGAATCGGATTTTCGTCAAATATCCGGTCGATACGTTTCACCCCCTCATCGATTTCCCTTGTTCCGCCACCTAAAAACATCAGTTTATAAACAGGAGACGTAACTCCGGGTCCCATCACAATAAAAAAAAGCCATACAGCAGCCAACGCCAGATTTCCAGAATTTCCCTGCATCAGTAATAAACCTACAGGAAGAACAAGCGTAACAATAGAATTAAGCAATACTGTAAACAAAACAAAACCTCGTTCATAAGTATCACAAACTTTTAATGCCCACTTTTTATATCCCAATATTTCTTTATGAAATTGACGGAAAGAATGCACACTTTGTCCAAATATTTTCACAACAGGCATACCCCGGACATATTGCACTGCCGAAGCACTCATTCTCTCCTGTGTATCGAAATAAGTCGCAGTAAACTCACGAGCTTTCTTCCCCATAAAATTAACATATTGCAGACCTATACTCATTATTATACATGCCAGACAAACAGCAGCAAACCATCCGTTAAGCGAAAAAAAGATAATGAACATAAATACTACGGTAGCCACCACATTCACCAAATCAGGTATAGTATGCGCGATAAAGGTCTCTATCTTTTCGATATTCTGTTCCATCGTTTTTTTTATTGCTCCCGTAGAAGATCCGTTCAAAAAACCTAAAGATAACCGTCCTATATGTTCAGACAATCTCACACGTAATCCGTATAATATACGGAAAGCAGCGACATGCGAGGCCATAAGTGCAACATAAAGCAGCAACAACCCGAAAACCAACCCGGCAAAAGCGGTCCAACCCCAATGTATGAGAAATGAACCATCTACCATATCAAGATCTCCCGCATTTACCAAAAGTTCATTCAGAACTTCATACACCGCCCAATAAGGAGTCAACATACAAAGAGCACTACCGGCAGACAATGCTCCGGATAAGATTAACAACCCTTTCCGCTGACCCGCAATTTGGAAAAGACGACTTAAACCCTCTTTCTTTTTCATCTCTGTCATAAGTATCTGTTCTTAATTTATTTTTTTTGCAATACCTTGATTTGCAACCGCATCTTGCATTTGTTTTATTTTTTCCGGATCACCTAAATAATAATCGCGAACAAAATTTAAAGACTCGTCAAACTCAAATACATAAGGCATAGCCGTTGGAATATTTAAATTTGCAATATCCGTATCCGATATACCTTTCAAATATTTAACAATACCTCTTAAACTATTTCCATGGGCAACGACCAGAATGTTATCAACAACTGTCAAACGAGGAAATATTTCGCATTCCCAATAGGGAATAACCCTCATTATAGCATCTTTCAAAGATTCCGTTCGCGGCAAATCGCAAAGAGGGACATGGGAATATCTCACATCATTGATCGGACTCTCAGGATCACTATCCTTTAACGGCATCGGTGCTACATCATAACTTCGACGCCATATATGCACCTGTTCATTCCCATAACGAGCAGTAGTCTCACTTTTATTCAAGCCTTGGAGAGCACCATAATGCTTCTCATTAAGCCTCCATGACTTAAAGACCGGTATCCAATCCTCATTCATCCTGTCAAGGACACAATTCAAAGTTTTTACTGCTCTCTTCAAATAAGAAACATAAGCTATTTGAAAAGAAATACCGGCTTCGTTCAAAAGATTTCCAGCTTCATAAGCCTCCTTAATACCTTTATCGCTTAAATCCACATCCGTCCATCCGGTAAAACGGTTCTCCTTATTCCAAAGGCTCTCTCCATGACGTAACAATACGATTTTTTTCATTTTACTTTTAAGTTTTAGAGCCTGTTTAAATTTTACTCGGGTCAGTTTTGAGAATTTCTTTCGAGGATATTTTTCTGTTTCTATAAGGAAGATAGTGGGCTATCTAATGAGTGAAAACAGGGGAAAAAACCGGAAGAAAACGCAAAATGATCTGACAGTATTTCCTTATTGGAAAACTTAGATGTATAAATGTACGACGGGCTCTTAAGCCTGTTTAAATAAAAACCATTTATTACGATCAAAAAACAAGAAAAATACTTTTACAAAATTCAAACAAGCCACATTAAATATTTATAATTTATTTATCCTCGATACGGTATCCTAACATAGAACTGAACTTACAACTAAAACGAGGAAACAATCCCAATACCATTCCCATACCCCAGCGATGCGGGAAATATCTTTGATATACTCCTTGATCAATAAGCCGCAAACGAGACTCCCACTGCTCGACGAGGTGTCCATCGCTAATACCAGAGCGGATCTGCACCTTATGCCCTTTAAGAGAATCCGGTTTCACGTGAAACTTATACATCATACTCCCACATACATCAAACCAGATTTCTCCCCCTGAAAAGCGTTCTGCTAAATTATGCAGCACCGAACGCACCTGATCTTCATAAAAATACATCAATACCCCTTCTATTACAAAAATAAAAGAACTTTCAGGGTGTTCCTCTTTCAACTCGTCCATCCACTTCGTTTCTAATAACGAAGCCGCGATATACTTATCGAAATCCGATTCCGGTATCAACTTTCTACGCAAATCAATCACTTCCGGTAAATCCAATTCATAAAACATGACACCATCATACTCTTTCAACCGTTGATACCGAGTATCCAATCCGCATCCCACATTCACAACAACCGGCTTTATTTCATTGATAATAAAACGCCGTACGGCATCATCAAAATACCTGCCTCTTACGACACAACCGATTTCACTCAACTTTGCACCGTCAAACCTTGAATAATCATATTCTATACTCTCCATCAATTGTTCAGCCAACTCATCTTTCAGAACAGCATCTTTTCTCCTACTCTCTTTAGCCCTCATGTAAAGTGGTATAAGAAGAGTCTCCGCCACAATGTTTTCAAACTCGATTTTCTTTTCCATATCTTTCTTTTCTCAACAATTAAAAACGAACATTATTCAATTTCATTCAAAAAAAAAGAGAGCCTATCCCTTCATAAGCTCTCTCCAACCTGTAACACAAAAAATCATATATTCCGTTATTATCTTTTCCGTTTCATCCGGTGTTCTCCTGTGAACGATCAACTCCTCCAACATCGTAAACATCCAAACAGTATGCAAACGTATCGTAAAGTCCGAAACATCAATATTCAAATCCGGGTGTTTCCGCTTCATCTTCAAAAAATAATCTTTTACCAGCATAGTCGAACGATCCGAGAAATCTTCTTTAAATCTCTCCAACGAAGTACCTTGAGACCTGAACAAAAGCAAAAACAACAAACCTCTGTACTTATTGACAATAGAAACATACTCATCTATAACAGACCGGAGATAATCATTCGTGAACATTTCCAGTATATCCGCACCCCTCTTCCCATGATGCTCGTCGAGCATTTCATAAAAACAATTCACTACAGGACGCACTATTTCATGAAAAATATCGTCTTTACTATCATAATAATTATAAATATTACTCAACCCCACATGGGCAGCTTCCGCAATTTTACGCATAGGAACTTTCGCATACCCTTTTGCATAAAACAACGGTGTCGCTGCGGCCAATATATTCTCCCTCACATATTCTTTTTCTATTTGCATAAGTTCGATCTGACTTAACAGAACAAAATTAAAAAGCCAACATGTATATATCAATACCCAAAAATCGGTATTTATTATCATAAAACCACCATTACGAAAAGTAAGCAAAAAATCCTCCAACAATAACAAAAAGTACACATTATCTTCCGGCATTACCGGTATGTTTGTAACATAAAATAAACTTGTAAATTTCCTATATCATGAAAGATCGAAAACATATAATCAGAACAGGCATTATCACCCTGACATTTATCTTTGCAATCTCATCAAAAGCCCAAGTACCGGCCTTCACCTCAGCAGAAGGATTCGGAAAATTTGCAACCGGAGGACGCGGTGGGCAAGTAGTTTTCGTCACGACAACCGAGGATTACGCTACAGGAGAAACACCGATAGAAGGCTCTCTTCGATGGGCTCTCACTCAATATCCGGAAGAACCTATCACCGTTATTTTCAGAACTTCAGGAATCATAAAATTAAAAGAAGAGCTGAAGTGTGCTCGAAACGGTTATACTTTAGCCGGACAAACTGCACCCGGAGATGGCATCTGCATACGGGGAGCAAAAGTCAATCTCGGAGGGTCAAAAAATGTCATTATACGTCATCTTCGTTTTCGAATAGGTCTAAAAGATGACGGTACACATACCGACGGAGGATCAATCGGAATTGAGAACTGCGAAGATGTCATTGTAGATCACTGCACTTTCGGATGGTCTTGTGAAGAAAATATGACAATGTACGATAATAAACGCACTACGGTACAATGGTGCATTATACACGAAGGTCTATATTCTGCAGGACATATCAAAGGGGCTCGCAGTTATGCCACTCAATGGGGAGGGGACTTCTCTTCTTACCATCATAACCTGCTCGCCCACTGCCATAATCGCATGCCGCGTTTTAACGGTGCACGAGACGATCGCGAAACAAATGATTACAAAATTCTTACAGACTATGTCAACAATGTCATCTATAACTGGGGAAAAGCAAATTCTTGTTACGGAGGAGACATAACAAAAGGTGAAAAGAACGAAATCAACATGGTAGGCAACTACTATAAACCGGGACTTGCACGTCCTGCAAAAAGCAAATCTTATTTTGTACAAGCCTCTTACGGAGGGGATTCATATCGTAAAGTAGGTCAATGGTATGCCTCTGGAAATATAATGGAAGGGAATGATAGTTTCACGACCGATAATGCCTTAGGAATCGATAAAAGCGCCTATCCGACAGACCTTCAGGAACAAGTCATTGTAGAAACACCATTTGAAATAAAAGCTCCTTACCAAATAAAAACAGAAACAGCTTCCGATGCCTTTAAGAGTGTATTGGCAAAAGCCGGAGCTTATCCCTTAGACGAGGTAGATAGACGTATTATAGATGAAGCTGAAAATGGAACGGCATCAGGATATGGGACATCAGAATTCGAATCGGAAACCAAAACAAGTCGTTATTACCAAAAAACATTAGGAATTATCGATGACCCGGCAGCCGTCGGAGGATATCCCGAATATAGCACCTATGGTAATATAACAGACAACGACAACGATGGAATGGATGATATATGGGAAACTGAAAACGGACTGAACCCTGAAGATCCTTCAGATCGAAATAAAATCACCGACAGCGGATATACAGCATTAGAAGCTTACCTCGCCCATTTGGCTGGAGAATATATCCCCTTAGATTTTACAGAAGGAATAGTATCCTCTTTTAAAAACGAGACATTAACTATTTTCCCTAATCCGACAAGCGACCGTCTTTTTATCGGAACAGAACGAAAGCTCGAAGAGGCCAGAATTTATTCTTCGGAAGGGAAACTAATATCTGTTTTACCATTATATCAATGTGCCATTGTAGATGTTTCTCATCTTCCCGCAGGAAATTATCTAATGATCCTTATCGACTCAGAAAAAGAACAAAATAGTGTTCGGTTTATAAAGAAATAAATATACCGATTAAGAGCTTATCCAAATTTTGCTCAGGTCAGTTTTGAGAGTTTCTCTCGAGAATGTTTTTCTACTTTTACGAGAAGGATAGCAGGTTATCCGGCGAGGGAAAATGGGAAAACAGACCGGAAGAAAATGCAAAAATGATCGGATACAATTTTCTATTATGAAAAATTTAGACATACAAATGTACGACTGGCTCTTTAGATAGGAGGCTCTTTACCGGCAGTAATATACGCAGAAACAATATAATCATGCCCCGAAGCATTTTGATAAATATGCAATTCGAAACGAGCGGCAACAGCTGCCACATGTTCCATAATTTCGGCCTGTATAGATTCATAGCTTACCCAATTCTTATTCGCAGAAAAACAGTATATTTCAAAAGGTATGCCATTCTCGGTCGGTTCTAATAATCGAGTCATCAATGTCAAATCCCCATTAACAAAAGGATGTTTACGCAAATACATAGCCACATAAGCCCTGAATAATCCCAAATTGGTTTCTATCGTTCCATTTACCAAGCCATTACTATTATCAGTATTCTCTACTTTCCCGGCAGCCTGTTCTGCCTGTTTCTCCTCGATATACGATTTTAAGAAATCTACGCTCTTTAAAGACTCCAATAACTCCGGAGTACAAACTTTTATAGATGTCACATCTATCGTAAAATCGCGCATTATCCGGCGTCCGCCAGATTCCGCCATTCCCCTCCAATTCTGCAATGTTCCCGAAATCAATGAATAAGGAGGAACTGTAACAATCGTATTATCAAAATTTTGAACTTTTACAGTATTCAAAGTTATATCGATAACGATACCATTCAACATACCTCCCGGCATCACGATCCAATCCCCTTTGCGAACAATATCATTTTGAGCCAGTTGCACTCCGGCGACAAATCCCAAAATACTATCTTTAAAAACGAGCATCAATACTGCAGCAAAAGCTCCCAATCCGGTAATCAACTTCATCGGAGAACGTTGCACCAAAATAGAAATGACAATAATAACTCCTAAGCCTATCAAAATACCTTTTACCAGCTGTATGAGTCCTTTTAAAGGCCGATCCTTCATAGCATCCGAACTTGAAAATATTCGCCACAAAGCAGACAAAAAGGTATTGATATAAACCAAAAAAGCAATTACCAAATAAATCCAACAAAAACGCTCTACCCATCCGATAAGCGACCTGTAATCGTCATATACCAAAGGTAACAAAGACAGCATAATCAAAGGTGGTAAGACATGCGCTACACCGGAAAAGACCTTACGATCTACCAAGACCCTAAGAATCTCATTTTTACTTTTACCTAATATTTTCAGAAAAACGTAATGAAGGACATATCGCAATATCCAGGCTACAGCCCAAGCAAACAATGCTATCAGAACTGTATATATAATACCTTCCATTTCATCTACTCTTCCGGTCTCCATACCCAGATCTCTCAAAATCGACTTTATCCACTCCAAAAGTGCACCGGCGAATTTATACGATTTGTCATCCATAATCATAAACATTTTATCATGATAGTAACAAAAAGAGACAAGTACAAGTTCAACAAAAAGCTAAAGACTGAGCTCAAAACATCGTTTTCGAACGAACAAGCTCGTTTCTATTCGCATATACCAAAAGAATGGTTATCTTTGCAAGTCAAAAGAACAACTGTTATTTCCGGTATTAACTTACCGGAATTGTTTCAGCAAACAAGACAATATTTTCGAAAATAATTCAACAAAATAAACTATGGCATTACAATGTGGTATCGTCGGCTTGCCTAATGTCGGCAAATCAACCCTCTTCAATTGTTTATCCAATGCAAAAGCCCAATCGGCAAACTTTCCGTTTTGTACGATAGAACCGAATGTCGGAGTAATTACCGTTCCGGATGAACGCCTCAATAAATTAGCAGAACTCGTTCATCCTCAACGCATAGTCCCTACTACGGTAGAAATTGTGGATATTGCCGGATTAGTAAAAGGTGCTAGTAAAGGAGAAGGATTAGGGAACAAATTTCTTGCCAATATACGCGAAACAGATGCAATTTTACATGTATTACGCTGTTTCGATGATGACAACATAACTCATGTAGATGGTTCTGTCGATCCCGTACGCGACAAAGAAATCATCGACTACGAACTGCAATTAAAAGATCTGGAGACGATAGAAAGCCGGATATCTAAAGTTCAAAAACAAGCACAAACCGGAGGTGACAAAAATGCAAAGCTCGCCTACGATGTATTAAGTAAATATAAAGAAGCTCTGGAACAAGGAAAGTCTGCCCGTACCGTTAGTTTCGAAACTAAAGACGAACAGAAAATAGCACGAGAGCTATTCCTCCTTACCAGTAAACCGGTCATGTATATTTGCAACGTTGACGAGAAGAGCGCTTTAAACGGGAACAAATATGTAGAACAAGTACGGGAAGCGGTAAAAGATGAAGATGCGGAAATATTGATCGTTGCGGCCAAAATAGAATCTGAAATTGCAGAATTCGAAACATACGAAGAACGTCAGATGTTTTTAGAGGAAATCGGATTAAAAGAATCGGGTGTCTCCCGACTGATTCGTGCAGCATACAGCCTTCTAAACCTCGAAACATATTTTACCGCCGGAGTGCAGGAAGTCCGGGCATGGACCTATCTTAAAGGCAGTAAAGCTCCTCAATGTGCAGGTGTCATTCACACCGATTTCGAAAAAGGTTTTATCCGGGCAGAAGTCATCAAATATAATGACTATATACAATACGGATCTGAGACAGCCTGTAAAGAAGCCGGAAAAATGAACGTAGAAGGAAAAGATTATATCGTGCAAGACGGAGATATCATGCATTTCCGGTTTAATGTATAAAGACATTCGATTTAAATGAGAAATATACAATCAGTTTGCGTATATTGTGCATCAAGCTCCAAAGTGGATGCAATCTACTTCGAAACGGCAAAGCAATTAGGAAAACTTATTGCCCGGAATAATTTGCGTTGCATATACGGAGCAGGAAATCAAGGCCTCATGGGAACAATCGCAGACAGTGTATTAGATGCCGGAGGAAAAGTAACTGGTATCATTCCGCGCTTCATGTACGAAGAAGGATGGCACTACGAACGCTTACAAGATATAGAAATCACAAATTCTATGCATGAGCGAAAAGAGCGTATGGCTTCTTTGTCCGATGCTGTCATAGCACTACCCGGAGGATGCGGAACATTGGAGGAGTTATTAGAGATCATTACTTGGAAACAATTAGGATTATACCTCAATCCGATAGTAATCCTTAACACGGCCGGTTACTATGATCCGTTACTCGCTCTGCTGGAAAAAGCCGTTGAACAAAATTTCATGCGTACAGAACATAAAAAAATGTGGGTAGTAACCACCACTCCCCAAGATGCAATAGAAGCTCTGTATTCTGCACCCGATTGGAACGGAAGCGTACGTAAATTTGCAGCCATATAACAGCATAAATGCCAAGTGACAGCACACATATCGCCCCTGTAATAACAACGGACACCCTCACTCCCATTCTGTCCGACAGTAACAGAATTATTTCCGATTCATTACAGGTTGCACATCCTGAGTGGTACTTACATTATAAAAAAGATTCCGTCAAGTTCACCCCACAATACACAGAAAGCTTGTCGGCATACTGTTCTGCTCCGATCGCCAATCCTCTAACCGACTATAAAGAAGCCGCACTTGTTATTCCCGAAGGTTTCGAAGGAATACAAAAAAACGAGAATCCGTCTCAAAATGATGGAATATTTTTGATTTTACTCTGTTGTTTCATTCTGGTAGCAACATCTTTTCGACGAGGAATAAAACTCTTTTCTCAGCCTTTTTCCATATCAAAAAATAATCGAAACCTTACCGAAATGGCAGATAGTTCTACAATTATCGAATCACGGTTACGATTCATTTTGCTCGCTCAGACATTCGCAATGGAAGGCATTGCGTTTACGTTTTTAATTCATTATCTAAAACCAGAATTAACCTACATCGGATATTCCAAAGAAATACTCTGTACCACAGTTTTAGCGATCTTATACTACAATCTCCAACAATCGGCATATCGCATTTTAGGTTCTATTTTCACAGAACCGAGCGTCACAAAACAATGGATAGACAATCATGCATCTATCAACTTATTATTAGGAATAGTCCTATTCCCGGTTATTTTCTGCATGATCTATCTCTCTGGTTTTCTGAATATCGGGCTTTTATTAGTTACAATATCTTACATTTTATCCCGAATTATTTTTATTTATAAAGGGATTAAGATTTTTTTGAGAGATGTTTATGGAATTCTATACTTTATTTTGTACCTTTGCGCCCTTGAAATCATACCTTTATTTCTTATTTACAAAGGAATGATTTTGATTTACCAATTTGTAGAATTTAAAATACTAACATTTTGAAAGTCAAGAAAGTACTCGTTTCTCAGCCAAAGCCTGCTTCTGAGAAATCTCCGTATTTCGACATTGCAGAAAAATACGGTGTAAATATTGAGTTTCGTCCTTTCATTAAGGTAGAAGAAATAACCCCAAAAGAATTCAGACAGCAAAAAATTTCTATTCTGGATTACACGGCTATCATTTTCACGGCAAGAACAGCAATCGACCATTTTTTCAAGTTATGTGAAGGACTGCGGGTAACGATTCCGGAAACAATGAAATATTTTTGTGTAACAGAGTCGGTAGCTCTCTATCTGCAAAAATATATCGTTTACAGAAAAAGAAAAATCTTTTTTGGAAATACGGGAAAATTGGACGATCTTGTTCCAGCCTTAATAAAACATTCAGGTGAAAAATTTCTCTTTCCGGTATCAGATGTCAATAACGGTGAATATCCGTTACTTGACAAAAACAAAATCGATTATACAAAAGCAGTAATGTACCGTACGGTAAGTAATGATTTTGCTCCCGAAGAAAAATTCGATTATGACATGCTGATCTTCTTTAGCCCTTCAGGAATCAATTCATTACTGAAAAACTTCCCGAATTTCGAGCAACAAGATATCAAAATCGGATGTTTTGGACCGACGACGGCCAAAGCAGTAAGAGATGCAGGACTCAGACTCGACATCGAAGCTCCTCGTCCGGAAGCCCCGTCGATGACAGCCGCATTGGAACTTTTCTTTAAAGAACAAAACAAATCGTCTAAGAAATAATACTTCCTATTCTTTTTGAGTTTGCAAAAACCGGCTATCCTGCGGGCGAACAAACATAAAATGAAAATATGTTATAAAATAAAACGCCTCCCTCTTTATTCATTAAGGATTAAAGGGGGAGGCGTTTTTTCGAGTATTATACAAATCAATTTCCCAACCGAAAATCGCTTACACTGCTTTGTTCTAAAGAAATATCCTCAAAAAAACTGACACTCCCCTCGCCTTGCGGACATTGATTACAAATACCTACCCACAACTCTTGAGGATAATCGTTTTTATACAAACGAGCCAACTGCCATGTTTTCTTATCCGTCGAATAATAGCTGGCTATCGTATGCGTATCAGAAGATATTTTCAGATACACCGAAGGTCCGGTTATCTCTTCATGATTATTATCGTCCGAGGTCCCTCTGGTGCGTACGGTTACAATACGATGTTTACCCCGTTCATCCTGCTCGAATGCAAACTTCTGCCATATCGTATCATTAACAAAAACGAACAAATCTGCAGCATTATAAGTATCCGTAGCAGTAAATTGAGGAGAAACTTTAGCAATAAAAGTAAAAGGTCGGGCATTATCGACTTGAGTCAATAAAAGCGGAGCGGTCTTATTAGATAACTTTCCGTCATTCGGATCGCAAAAAAAGTCCCGCTTCCCTCCGCACCTGAATTCCAATATTCCGTTATCTTTAATCCGAACCAAAGTATCAGCACCGTTCACAGCTTTAGTAAATACGACATTGCCCAATTTAATACTACAATCCGTTCCTTTCAGTTCATCAGTTTGATCAATCGTAGATAAACTATCCTTGTCTGTAGTTTTTTGAGGATTATGGTGCGATTCACAACTGCTCACGCACAAACTTATACCTAATAAAGTCCAATAAATAAATGTTTTATTCATAATTTCATCTGTTTTATAAGTATTTTTGTACAGCAAAATTAGTCACTCTATTTCGACAAGACAATAGTCAAAATTAACCAATTTATGCCAAATCATCAGGAACAAGAATTGAGGTCATTGCTCACCGAGCAAGATTTTGGGACAACAACATGGGAATATGAAATTCTTGAAAACAAAAAAATGCAAGTCCGCTCATTTGTCCAAATAGACAATGGGATCGCCGTACTGTCAGATTTACGAAAAAACACGAGCTATATTTATGCCGGAAATTTCGGTCAAAATATCGGGATCTCTCAAAACGGTCTAATTATCGACTCTGCTTTTGAAGATGAAATATTCAACTGCATCCCCGCTGACGATTTGATCGAACGACACGTTTTAGAATTACGTTATTTTCATTTTCAACGTGCAAATGAAATCAGAGAAAGGAAAAACTATAACACGATATGCCTCATTCACTTTCAATTACAAAATGGCAATACGATTCCGGTTCTGCACCGTTCTTATTATTTAGAAAGTTTACCTAACGGTAGCATTTGGCTATCACTTTGCACATACACGCCTTATATAGAGACCCCGACTTTGACATCAGGACAAATTATCAACAACACGAATGGCAAAGCAGTGCAGCAAAAAGAATATCAACTATACGACAACTTGTTACTAAGCCCTCGTGAAAAAGAAGTCCTGATGCTATTGGCAAAAGGACACAGCAGCAAACAAGTCGCAGACATCCTGAATATCTCTACAAACACGGTTTACCGACATCGACAAAATATTCTTTCTGCCCTACAAGTCTCCAATACAGCAGCAGCGATTCAAGTAGGATTTAGATTGAATATCATATAAATACGATTAAAATACACGACAAATCATAATATCCTCCGCAAAATGGAATTCAATATCGATATTGCACAGATTCCATTAATGAACATTCTTGTATCCAAAAATTCCGTACCGATACTTTACTAATTAAATCCAGCTATTTTTGCTATCTTTGTACCATATTTTTCGCTTTCTAATTGGTATCGAATGGCAAACTTCAAACTAACACAGGCAGAACGACTTTGCGGAAAAAAACGGATAGATGCCCTTTTTACATCAGGAAATTCATTCATCGTCTATCCCTACCGGATAGTATATCGACCTGTTCCCGATACAGATAGTGTCCCCGTATCTATGTTTGTCAGCATCCCTAAAAAGAGATTTAAAAGAGCGGTAAAACGGAATCTTATCCGAAGACGAATAAAAGAAGCTTATCGAAAAAATAAGCACATTCTTACCGATACGTTTCAGAATCAAAAAATAACTTTGGATATGGCAATTCTTTATTTAGATAAAGAAATTCTTGATTATCAAACATTAGAAAAAAAACTAAAAGATCTACTTCAGAAATTAAAAGAAACAGTATGTAAAGAAACTTATGAAAAAAATCTCCCAAAGCCGAATGATTCATGAAAAGAATTTTATCTTTACTGCTATTGATACCTGTCTATTTTTATCGGGCATGCATTACTCCTCTCAAACCTCAGACCTGCAGGTTTGTTCCTACATGCTCGGAATACGCAATCGAAGCCATTCGCAAACACGGCCCATTTAAAGGCCTATGGCTGGCAATAAAAAGAATTTGCCGTTGTCACCCTTGGGGAGGAAGCGGTTATGATCCCGTACCTTAAACATAATGATATGACTTATTACAACCTGCATACACATGATCTTTCCCCTTCAACCGATCGAAAACTAAGTATATGCAATCTACCTTATAAAAAACGCTTTATCTCTCCAGATACATACCCGGGGGTCTATTTCTCTGCAGGCATACATCCTTGGCATATAGCCTCGACAGACCCTATGTCACTGACATTGCAGTTATCCCGAATAGCAGAATCTCCACAACTTCTTGCAATCGGAGAATGCGGACTTGATAAATTGACAGATACCCCGATGGATATTCAAGAAACCATCTTTAAACAACAAATAGAAATTGCCGAGAGCAGCAAAAAACCGATGATTATCCATTGCGTAAAGGCTTTCAATGAACTGATAAAACTTCGAAAAGAAACCGCAGCCCGTCAAGAATGGATTATTCACGGATTCAGAGGGAAACCTCAGTTAGCGGCAGAACTCATTCAACATGGTTTCAGAATTTCGATCGGATATAAATTCAATCTCGAAACGGCCGAAACAATACCATTAAACCGATTATTCCTCGAAACCGACGATAGCAATAATACCGATATCGAAACCATTTACCGGCAAATTGCCGAAATACGACAAATTCCGGAAAACGAGCTCATCATATCGATCGGTACGAGCTTTTCCGAACTTTTCGGTTTATCCCGGTAAGAAAAAATATATAATAAAACTTTTGATTCTGCCATACACTCCGTTTTTTGTTTTTAATATGTATCTTTGCCCTGAAGCAACAATTATTAAACCGCATTAGGATAATATCATAATATAGTCAAAAAATGAATTTCGTAGAAGAACTAAAATGGCGGGGCATGATTCACGACATAATGCCCGGTACAGAAGAACAATTACAGAAAGAAATGACGACTGCATATGTAGGCATAGACCCGACTGCAGATTCTTTACACATCGGACACCTTGTAAGTGTCATGATGTTGAAACATTTCCAAAGAGCCGGACACAAGCCTATCGCATTGGTCGGTGGAGCTACCGGAATGATCGGAGATCCCTCTATGAAGTCCCAAGAACGCAATCTACTGGATGAAAAAACATTACGCCACAATCAAGAAGCGATCAAGAAACAACTCTCTAAATTTTTAGATTTCGAGTCGGATGCTCCCAACGCTGCAGAGTTGGTCAATAATTACGACTGGATGAAAAATTTTTCGTTTCTGGAATTTATCCGGGATGTAGGAAAATACATCACCGTCAATTACATGATGAGCAAAGACTCCGTAAAAAGACGTCTTGCCGGAGAAGGTAGCAACGGTCTGTCATTCACAGAATTCTCATACCAATTGGTACAAGGATACGACTTCACTTACTTGTACAAAACAAAAAATTGCAAATTACAAATGGGAGGTTCTGACCAATGGGGAAATATCACTACCGGAACAGAATTAATTCGCCGAACAACCGGAGGCGAAGCCTTCGCCCTCACTTGTCCTTTAATTACTAAAGCCGATGGAGGAAAATTCGGAAAAACAGAATCCGGAAATGTGTGGCTCGACCCACGTTACACATCTCCATACAAATTTTATCAATTCTGGTTGAATGTAAGCGATGCTGATGCCGAACGCTATATCAAAATATTCACAGCGCTCAGCAAAGAAGAAATAGACGCTCTTATAGAAGAACAACATGCAGCACCGCATTTACGTCCCGTACAAAAACGGTTGGCAAAAGAAATTACAATAATGGTACACTCGCTGGAAGATTATGAAGCTGCCGTAGAAGCTTCGAATATTCTTTTTGGCAATTCGACATCGGAACAACTGAAAAAACTTGATGAAGACACTCTTTTGGCTGTATTTGAAGGTGTACCGCAGTTCGAAATCTCTAAAAACGAACTTATACAGGGAATCAAAGCTGTTGATCTTTTGACCGAAAAAGCTGCAGTCTTCCCCTCAAAAGGAGAGATGCGTAAAACGACTCAAGGCGGAGGAGTATCTGTCAACAAAGAAAAACTTCCCCAATTCGACAAAGAAATATCCGAAAAAGACCTATTGAACGGAAAATATATTCTGGTACAAAAAGGTAAAAAGAACTATTTCTTAATTATTGCAAAATAAAAAGTAAAGAATTTTGTCAATAAAAATCTTTACGTTATCTTTGCATCGCTTTTGAGATAGACTCAAAACACAGGATTGTCTCATGGTGTAATGGTAGCACTGCAGTTTTTGGTTCTGCCTGTCTAGGTTCGAATCCTGGTGAGACAACATAAAAAACGGTTTGATTTTAGATCAAACCGTTTTTTTAATATAATAAGTTTTAAAAGAAATAAGGCATATTGATCTTCATAAATTCCAAAAGCCTGTCTCAATTTTGCTCGGATTTCTATATCACTAACCACCACACATTAAAACCCATTAGCTTAAAATATTTTTAATTGACAAAGATCTATTAACTTTGCAATCTGATAAATATATAAAAAATATGATCAAATACGTTGTACTCGCCATATTCTTAGTATTAAAATTTTTTACATTAGATAATTGCTTCTTTTGGGATAACGTTGCTGGTTATTCTATACCTGCAAGTTATTTACTAGAACATGGTTTTCTACAGTTCATATACCCACCAGAACTTGTATCGGAACCACCCCTAGCACACATATACCTGGCCATATTATGGTCTCTGTTTGGAAAAAGTCTTTTGGTTGCCCATTTATCTATAACACTATTTTCAGTAGGAATTATCTGGCAAGTGTATCGTTTATGCAAAAAGTTGAATACAAAATATACCCCTTATATTTTCTTGTTAGTTTTGTTAGAACCGGCACTTTCCACCCAATTGATACTCATCTCTCCCGATATTATTATGTGTTTTTTCGCCTTATGGAGTATAAACCTGCTTTTAGAAAATAAGAGAGGATGGTTAGCTTTATCTACGTTATGTTTAGGTATGATCAGTATTCGAGGTTTTGTCGTTAGTGCTGGATTAGGATTAGGATACTGGCTTATTGTAAAAGTATTTGGACAAAAATCTTTTAAAGCAGCTTTTTTCTATGTTTTCCCTGCTTTTATCCCGGTTCTACTCGCTATGGGTATTTGGTTTCTTTACAGAAAATTAGAAACCGGATATTTTATGTATCAACCCGGATTCGCATATATGCAACATCGCGAATTAGCCAGTTTAAATCAAGTAATTAAAAACATTTTAAGTTTAGCAATGGGAATGCTTGATTCAGGCAGAATTATCATCTGGATATTCTTATTTATCACCATATTAAAAATGGGAATTAAAAACTTCATTCACTACATCACCTCTTCACCCTTGTGCCTTATTTATCTAAGCATACTATTCACTATTTCATTAGTAACAATACCCGTAACAAACCCTTTCGGAAATCGGTATTTTATTATATTGTATATTTTATTAACGCTGATCACTTCCCAACTTCTGTTACAAGTTTACAAAACTAAAAAAATGCAGATTATTTTTATCGGCATGCTTTTAGTATTGTTCAGTGGGAACTTTTGGGTATATTCCGAAAAAAAGTCCAAATCATGGGACAGCATTCTCTGCCACCTGCCATTCTACTCGATGCGACAAGAAATGATTATATACCTTGAAAATCATAATATAAATATCAGTGATGTTTCAGCATCATTTCCTTTGAGTGCATCTTTTTCCGATTTAGATATAAATGAAGATAAACGCCAATTTTCTACTGTCGATTGGGATAAAAGCAAATATATTCTCTATTCAAATTTGTATAATTGGAACGATGAATCTATCGATACCATTCATACCAAATGGAAACTCCAGAAAGAATTGAAAAGAGGATTAATATTTTTAAGGTTATACGTTCCTTTGGATAAAAAGTAATCAACTCATATCATTTAAAATTTATTGACGAAAAGACAAAATCCCATATTACCGCCAACAAATATATTGTCATACAGAATAATATTTTACACCTAAAATCTATCTCGTAACTACCTTAAGAGCCTGTTTGAATTTTGCTCAGGTCAGGTTTGAGAATTTCTTTCGAGGATATTTTTCTGTTTTTACGAGGAGGATAGAGGATTATCTGACGAGTGAAAAAGGGAAAAAAGACCGGAAGAAAACACAAAAATATCCTGATAATATTTTCTGATTGGAAAATTTAGGCAGGTTCTAAAAAAGGCCAATATATAAAACAAAAAAAGCCGGTACATATCATACCGGCCCTCTTTGCTCTTCAGGTAGGACTTGAACCTACGACCCTCTGATTAACAGTCAGATGCTCTAACCGACTGAGCTACTGAAGAATAAAAATATCAAAATCGGCTCTTCAGGTTGGACTTGAACCAACGACCCTCTGATTAACAGTCAGATGCTCTAACCGACTGAGCTACTGAAGAAGATTGCATTCGTTAAAAATGCGTTGCAAAAGTAATGGCTTATTTCCAATTATGCAATATATTTGCAAAAAAAATTTCCAGAATGAGGATAGTAGGATTGGGAAATGCTCTTACAGATGTACTTGCACGGTTACATTCCGACGAGTGTTTCGATGAGATGGGGCTGCTGAAAGGCGGTATGCAACTTATAGGCGAAGAAAAGCTTTTGAGAATTATGTCGGTTTTCGAAGGGCTGGAAACCACCTTAGCATCAGGCGGGTCGGCCGCTAATGCTGTTTCGGGAGTAGCCCGTATGGGAATAGAGAGCGGATTCATCGGGAAAATAGGTCGGGATGCTTATGGACGTTTCTTCCGGGAGGATATGGAGCGCAATGGCGTGCAGACTTTATTGATCGAAGGAGAACAGGCTTCGGGTTGTGCCATGACGATGATCACTCCCGATGGGGAGCGGACTTTCGGTACATTCTTGGGTGCAGCGGCTACTTTGTGCGCCGAGGAGCTTTCTGCCGAAATGTTCGAAGGGTATGATATACTGCATATCGAAGGGTATTTGGTGCAAGACGCTTCGTTGATTTTACGAGCCGTACAATTGGCAAAAGAGGCCGGCTTGTCTGTTTCTTTCGATATGGCGAGTTACAATGTCGTAAAAGATAATTATGCGATTATCCGTGATTTGGTGGAGAATTATGTGGATATTCTATTTGCGAACGAGGAAGAGGCATTGGCCTATACAGGCGAAGAGCCCCGTAAGGCGATAGAGATATTGTCGCAATATTGTAGGATCGCTGTCGTAAAATGTGGAGCACAAGGTTCTTTCGTAGGGTGTGAAGGTATAATTACCGAGGTCCCTGCGACACCAGAGGTTCGAGTAGATTCTACGGGAGCCGGGGATTTATATGCTTCGGGGTTTCTTTACGGTCTTTCTCAAAATTGCTCGTTGGGAGTTTGCGGTGCTATCGGTTCTTTATTGGCGGGTCGTGTGATTAAAGTAATCGGTACTAAGATGAGCGATGAGATTTGGACTGAAATAAAGTTAAAAGTATCTTCTATGGTTGCCGAAGATATTCGGCATTAGTTATCTTCGTGTAATTAAAAGAAGTGAAATGAAAAATATAAGGTTGACTTTTGCGACAGTAACGGTATTATCTTTTTGTTCGGGATTTATAAATCCGATATGGGCAGGCAAATCTGACGAGAAAAATTTCGAAATATCACGTAACCTCGATATATTCAATTCTCTTTTTAAGGAATTGAATATGTTTTATGTCGATACGATTAATGCCGAGAAGGCTATCGGCGACGGTGTAAATGCGATGTTGGCGCGTCTGGATCCTTACACCGAGTATATACCTGAGAAAGAGAAAGACGATTTTTTCTTTTCGACTACCGGAGAATATGCGGGTATCGGTTCTTTTATTATGGAGCGGGATAATGCCGTTTACATTTCGGAGCCGTATGAGGGTATGCCGGCTCAATTGGCGGGTTTGCGTCCCGGAGATAAAATCGTGATGATCGATAACGATACTGTGTTGGGGTGGAAGAGTGCGAAGGTGAGCGAGCGGTTGAAAGGACCTGCGAATACGCAGTTGAAAGTTACGGTCGAACGTCCCGGTGTGAAAGACTTGCTCTCTTTCGAGTTAACTCGTAAGAAGATACAAATGCCTGCCGTACCTTATTACGATGTGGTATGCGATAGCGTGGGGTATATTTATTTGAGTAGTTTTACCGATACTTCGGCCGGAGAAGTGAAACGGGCTTTACAAGACTTGAAAAAACGGGGGATAACTTCGTTGGTACTCGATTTGCGCAGTAATGGCGGTGGTATTTTGGAGCAGGCCGTGCAGATTGTCAATTTATTTGTTCCGAAGGGGGTAGAGGTGCTTTCTACCCGGGGAAGAAATAAGAAGATGGATAAGATTTATAAAACCACTCAGGAGCCAGTCGATGTGAAAATGCCTTTGGCCGTGCTGATCGACGGAGGAACCGCATCTTCTTCGGAAATCGTGGCCGGAGCTTTACAAGACCTCGACAGGGCTGTGATTATCGGTTCGCGTTCTTATGGCAAAGGATTAGTGCAATCCACACGGCCTTTGCCTTATAACGGTATGTTGAAGGTAACGATCGCTCGTTATTATATACCCAGCGGACGTTTGATACAAGCTATCGATTATTCGCATCGCAATCCCGACGGGAGTATCGCCCGTATTCCCGATAGCCTTACCCACGAGTTCAAGACCGCTCACGGTAGGATTGTCCGTGACGGAGGCGGTATAAAACCCGATGTGGAAACTTCGATGGAAAGGCGGGGGAATATCAGCTATTATTTGATGAAAGATTTCTATTTCTTCGATTATGCGACTCGGTATGCAGCCGAGCACGATACGATTCCGGCTCCGAAAGATTTTAAATTGTCCGACGAAGAATACGAGGAATTCAAAGCTTTTGTGAAATCGAAGGATTTCAAATACGACAAACAGAGTGAACGGATATTGTCCGACTTAAAGGAGGTCGCTAAATTCGAAGGATATTTCGATGAAAACACGCAGAAGCAGTTCGAAGCGCTTGAAGCTTGTTTGAATCACGATTTGGATAGGGATTTGGAGACTTTTCACGATGAAATCGCCGAATTGCTTTCGATAGAGATTGTGAAACGGTATTATTATCAGAAAGGCGAAATTATAGAGTCGATCAAAAACGATAAAGATTTAAAGGAGGCTTGTCGTATTTTGGGCAATAAATCCCGCTATGACGAGATTTTGAATCTATCGGGAAAGCATTGACTCTTCTTGAAGGAGGATATAAAAAATGCGATGAATTTTCATCGCATTTTTTTGTATGGTAATGACTGTGTAAATTATACGTTGAATCGGAAGTGCATGATGTCGCCGTCTTGTACGACATATTCTTTTCCTTCGATGTACATTTTACCGGCCTCTTTACAAGCGTTTTCGGAACCGAGAGCGATATAGTCGTCGTATTTGATCACTTCGGCTCGGATAAAACCTTTCTCGAAATCGGTATGGATAATACCGGCACATTGTGGAGCCTTACTGCCTTTCAAATAGGTCCATGCCCGAACTTCCTGGGGCCCGGCGGTGAAGTAGGTTTCGAGATTGAGCAAGCTGTAAGCCGCTCGGATCAGACGGGAAACGCCCGATTCTTCCAAGCCTATTTCTTGGAGGAACATTTGTCGTTCCTCGTAAGTTTCGAACTCGGCGATTTCCGATTCTGTTTTGGCTGCCAAGATAAGGATTTCGGCATTCTCGTCTTTAACGGCTTCGCGTACCATATCCACGTATTTGTTACCCGATACGGCGCTGTTGTCGTCCACGTTGCAGACATACATTACCGGTTTGTTGGTAAGCAGGAAAAGGTCATGAGCTATTTTCTGTTCGTCTTTGGTCTCGAAAGTGACGGTACGAGCAGCTTTCCCTTGTTCGAGTGCTTCTTTGTATCGGCTTAAAACCTCGTATGTAACCTTTGCTGCTTTGTCTCCTCCTGTCTGAGCCTGTTTTTGGACTTTTGAAATACGTGATTCTATGGTTTCCAAGTCTTTCAGTTGGAGCTCGAAATCGATGATTTCCTTGTCGCGTACCGGGTTGACCGTTCCGTCCACGTGGGTAATGTTGTCATCGTCGAAGCAACGCAATACATGCAGGATTGCATCGGTTTCCCTGATGTTCGCCAAGAATTTATTTCCCAGACCTTCGCCTTTGCTGGCTCCTTTGACCAATCCGGCGATGTCAACGATCTCCACAGTGGTGGGGACTATTCGTTGCGGATGCACCAGTTCTGCCAGTTTGTTTAATCGTTCGTCGGGTACTGTAATGACACCTACATTAGGTTCTATGGTACAGAACGGGAAATTTGCCGATTGCGCTTTTGCGTTGGACAGACAATTGAAAAGAGTCGATTTACCCACGTTAGGTAAGCCGACTATGCCACATTGTAAACTCATTATATAATATTGTTTCGGTTATAATCGAAATAATTTGTTGCAAAATACTGCACGAAAACAGACGCAAAGTCGTTTGATTACGACGAAACGTAATCTGTTTTCATATTCCTTGCAAAGATAGCGATTCTTTTCTTACTTCTGTGTATTATGTTCAATTAGCGATTTTGTATAATAATTATATATTTTATGTGTCGTTTTATTTATTTAAATAAAATAGCCTTGAAGAATTGATTTAAAGGGATATATTTGCAAAATACACTAATGTTTTGTGAATAACATGAAAAAATTATCCTTCCTTTTTTTAACTATCGGTATTATTTGGGGGTGTTGGGCCGAATCTCCAAAACGTGAATTTCGTGCAACATGGTTGGCCTCGGTGAGTAACATCGATTGGCCCAAATCGACCCAGACTTCGGAAGAGCAAAAGGCCGCTCTGATTAAGATATTCGATGGTATGCAGGCGGCCCGTATGAATGCGGTTTGGTTGCAGGTGCGTCCTATGTCGGATGCCTTGTACAATTCGGCCTACGAGCCGTGGTCGAAGTTTTTGACGGGAACACGTGGGGTCGATCCGGGATATGATCCGCTGGCGTTTGCCATAGAGGAGGCGCATAAGCGGGGAATGGAACTTCATGCATGGATCAATCCATATCGCTATGAGAGTGAAAAAAATATGAACGGAGCCGATGATCCCATACGTAAGAATCACCCGGAGTGGCTGTTGGAGTATTCGTCGAGTTTTATTCTCGACCCGGGGAATCCCGAGGTAATCGAGTATTTGGTGAAGGTTATCAAAGATATAGTCATCAAGTACAATGTCGACGGTATCGTGTTCGACGATTACTTTTACCCCTACGAAGGCACTAAAAATGAAGATGCCTATTCTCAGAGTCTATATAAACCCGAAAGGAAAAATGTGGGGGATTGGCGCCGTGAGAATTGCAACAAACTTATCGCCGATATTTACGCTATGATACAGGAGACGAAACCGACCGTGAAATTCGGTATAGGGCCTTTCGGGATATGGGGCGGTAGCAGTAGTGTCGCCGCTTCGTATGGTATAGAGTATTTGAATACAAGCGGAGGAACGAGTGCCTATTCCCAACTATATTGCGATGGAGTGGCTTGGTTGAAAGCGAAAACGATAGACTATATTTCGCCACAATGTTACTGGCCGAGTTTCAACACTCATGTTTGGGGGTATAAGACATTGGTTCCGTGGTGGGCGAAGGTGGCCAAGACGATGGACAGACACTTTTATTCGAGTATGCGAATTTCTACGATGCCCCAAAATAGTCCGCAGCGTATGAAAAGTGTATTGCGTCGGCTCGGCATGAGCGAGAACGAATATAACGGTTTGTCGATGGTGGAACGTTCTATCGCCGCGACAGCAGCCAAAGGTACGGAAGAGTGCGGGTTTGAAGTGGATATGAACCGATCGACCGATCTGATGGGGGCTCCCGGACACGTCTTTTTCAATACGACGCAGTTTTTCAGTTACGGGTTGGATACTTATGTCGCCGAGAATAAATTTACCGAACCGGCGTTAACGCCCGTTATGAGCTGGAAAACGCCCTGTGATTTGCCCGATATTACCGATATTTCGGTGTCGGGAAATATGTTGAGTTGGTCGGCTGATGCAGATGAAACGATACGTTATGCCGTGTATTTCGTACCCAGTCGCGTGGCTAATAATCCTCAAACCTATGAAACATCGGCCTATTTGAAGCGAGTTACATGGGAAAAAAGTATAGATGTTTCTTCTTATACTCAATCGGGATATGTGTATGCTATAACGGCTATCGATCCTTATGGAAACGAGTCACAACCTTATATTAAAACTCCATCGGGTGTTCAGTCGGGAATTGTCGACAGCCTTGTCGTTTATGGAGGATCGGGAGCTATCTATGTTTCTGTTCCAAAGGATATGGATATTTATATATATTCGTTTACCGGGCAGTTGATTCGTATGGTCAGAGTTTCGGGTGGAAATTCAGAAATAACGGTTCCAGCAGGAATGTATATTGTTAATGGAACGAAAGTGGCGGTTCAATAGTTGCATATATTAGTTTTCGTTTATTGTGGAAAAAAGAAATTCCTTCTGAAAGGAATTTCTTTTTTTGTTTGAGACTTATTTAAGCGGGTTACCCGATCTCTGATCGGTAGTGAACTCTCTGGGGTATGAAAACGTTTTAACAAAAAAGATATTTGATGAATAAAGCTTATGAAGTAGCCGACCGGCTCATGGAATGGGTATCTTCTTTATTGCATAGAATAACGGGAGAGTCTTCGCCGGTTTGGGATAGAATTGTGTATGGTATTCTTGTTTTTGTGATCGCTATTGTGGTTGCAAGGATTTTGAGAATGATTGTTATTTATGTGATTCATCGGATTATAAAATATAAAGGAGGGGATCTGTTGAAAGGGTTGGTCGAAGCCAAAGTCTTTACCCATATAACGCATGTTATCCCGCCGTTGGTGATTTTATCTCTGTTGCCATTTGCTTTTCACGGAACTCCCGAACTATTACGGATTATCGAAAAAGTTTGCTGGATTTATCTGCTCGGAGTCCTCGTTTTCTCGATCAATACGCAAATTTCGGTATTTTGGCGTATCTATTCTCGTCGTACCGCATTTCGGGATCGGCCGATGAAGGGAATGATACAAATTATCAAAGGACTTTTGATAGGGATATGGGTGATTATTGCGGTATCTATTTTGATAGAACGTTCGCCGATGGCTTTGATTACCGGACTGGGCGCATTTGCCGCGGTGCTGATGTTGATATTTAAAGACAGCATATTGGGCTTTGTCGCCGGTGTACAACTCTCGCAAAACGATATGATAAGGAATGGCGATTGGATTGTCGTGCCGGGTGGCGCCGTGAACGGAGTCGTTATCGATGTTTCGTTGAATACGGTGAAGGTTCAGAATTTCGATAATACCATAGTGACGATTCCTCCTTATTCGCTTATTTCAGGGGAGGTACAAAACTGGCGCGGAATGTCCGATTCGGGTGGCCGTCGTATCATGCGCTCGTTTACCATCGACCTGAACACGGTAAAATTTTGTACCCCCGAATTATTGCAAAATTTGAAACAAATCGATATTCTGCGCGATTTCATCGAGAAAAAAGAGGCTCAACAACAAAAAGGAATTGTAGAAAATACCGAAAATAGCGCGGGACTGGTGAACGGAACGATCGAGACGAATTTAGGGCTTTTCAGAGCTTACATGACTCTTTATTTACAACAACATAAGTTTATCAACGATCAATTGACTCTTATGGTCAGAACGTTAGATCCTAACGATAACGGGTTGCCTTTGCAGTTATATTGCTTTTCGGCTAATAAAAATTGGGTAAGCTATGAATCTATACAAGCCGAAATTTTCGAACATTATGCTGCTATCATGCCCCGGTTTGGTCTGTATCCGTTCCAAAATCCGTCGGGACGGGATTATATTAATTCGGCTCTATTGACGGCCGGCCATAATCCCGATGAGTTGTGGGGTATTCCGTGGGGAACCATGAAAGAGAAAAATACGGAAGTGCCGCCTTCTGTTAAACCGGAAGTGTCTGCAACACCTCCTCCAAAACCGATACCGCCGATTCCACCGAAGTGATGTCCTTTATAGCTAACGAGCGGCGACTGTTTATTTCCCGCAATTTACAAAGCTTGGGATTTTTTTGCAAGAATCCTAAGATGCGACCGAATGCAGCGGATTGATAATAGGCGACATGCTCGTCCGAAACGAAGTAAAGATACATGTATCCCTGTTTCAACCCTACTTTCTCGATTCCTAATTGTTTAGCCAGCCGTCTTAACCGGACTACCCGAATCAATTCCATAGCTTCGTGGGGTATGCGGCCGAAACGGTCTTCCAAGCGCTCGCAAAATTGTCGTATATCGGTTTCACGCTCCATGTTGTCGAGCTCTTGATATAGGGAGATACGCTCGGATTCCTGCGGTACGTAGTTTGCCGGGAATAAGATTTCCAAGTCGGACTCAATGGTACATTCCGAGACGAACTCTTCGGGTTTCGTATCCGAATCGGCTCCGTAATAGAGGTCGCTGAATTCGTCGTTTTTTAATTCTTCGACAGCCTCCTTTAAAATTTTTTGGTAAGTTTCATAGCCTAAATCTGCGATAAAACCACTTTGTTCCGCTCCTAAGAGGTTACCGGCTCCCCGTATGTCGAGGTCCTGCATGGCGATGTGTATGCCGCTTCCCAATTCCGAGAAACTTTCGATGGCTTGTAATCGTCGGCGGGCATCTACCGAGAATGTGTGGCGTGGTGGAGTGAGCAGGTAACAGAAAGCCTTTCGGTTGCTGCGGCCTACACGTCCCCGCAGTTGATGCAGTTCGCTTAATCCGAAGTTTTGTGCATCGTTGATGATTATCGTATTGGTGTTTGGCATATCTATTCCCGACTCGATAATGGTGGTAGCCAGTAAAATATCATAATCATAGTTGACGAAGTCGATAATTGCCTGTTCCAATTTTTCGGGTGGCATTTGTCCGTGCCCGATCACAACACGTGCGTCGGGAACCAACCGGTGAATCGTGTTTTCGAGTTCGTACAGTTGGGGAATACGGTTGTTGATGAAAAAAATCTGCCCGCCTCGGCTCATTTCGAAGTTAATCGCTTCTTTGATAATGTCGTCGTTGAAAGCGTGTACTTCGGTTTGGATAGGATAGCGATTGGCCGGAGGGGTAGAGATAACCGAAAGGTCGCGTGCACCCATTAAAGAGAATTGTAAGGTGCGAGGTATGGGAGTTGCCGACATCGTAAGGGTGTCGACATTCACTTTCATCTGTTTGAGTTTCTCTTTTACGGCCACTCCGAATTTTTGTTCCTCGTCGACAATTAAAAGCCCGAGGTCGTTGAATCTCACATCTTTCCCGATGAGCTTGTGGGTTCCTATGATAATATCTATTTTGCGGTCGGCAAGGTCTTTCAAAATGGCTTTTACTTCTGATGCTTTCCGGGCTCGGCTGAGGTATTCGATACGTACTGGGAACTCCTTCAATCGCTCTTTGAAGGTTTGGTAATGCTGGAAGGCCAATACGGTGGTAGGCACGAGTACTGCGACCTGTTTGTTGTCGCAGGTGGCTTTGAATGCCGCACGTATGGCAATTTCGGTTTTCCCGAAACCCACGTCGCCGCAGATGAGCCTGTCCATAGGGCGTTCGCGTTCCATGTCGGCTTTCACTTCGGCTGTGGATTTTATCTGGTCGGGAGTATCTTCGTAAATGAACGATGCTTCGAGTTCTTGTTGCAGGAACGAGTCGGGCGAGAAAGCGAATCCTTTTTCCTCTTTACGGGCGGCATAGAGTTTTATCAAGTCGCGGGCAATCTCTTTCATCTTGCCTTTTGTCTTCTCTTTCATGCGTTCCCAAGCACCGCTTCCCAGTTTGTTGATACGAGGAGCTTCTCCCTCTTTTGCCCGGTATTTCGCCAATTTGTGCAAGGCGTGAATGCTGACAAAAATAATATCGTCGTTTTGGTAAGTCAGTTTAATGACCTCTTGCATTTTTCCGTTGATTTCGGTATGTATCAATCCCCCGAAACGACCTATACCGTGATCCACATGCACGATGTAGTCGCCGACTTCTATCTGGTTGAGCTCTTTCAAGGAAAGAGCCAGTTTCCCAGAACGCGCATGCTCGCTTTTCAAAGTGTATTTGTGAAACCGATCGAATATCTGGTGGTCGGTGAAACAACCTATTTTCAAATCGTTGTCGACGAATCCCTCATGCAAGGTTTTCAATACCGGTGTAAACGAGATGGAGTCACCCCGTTCTTCGAAAATAGCTTGCAATCGTTCTATCTGTTTTTCACTGTCGCTGAGTATGTAAAGAGTGTAGCCTTTTTCGATGAATTGGGAGAACGATTGGCTGACTAAATCGAAATTTTTGTGATAAACACCTTGCGGTGTGCAGTTGAAACGAATGACCGCCGGCGCATTCGCTTCACTGCTGGTCCCATAATCTATCCTTCGAAATGTAGTTATCTTTTTTTGAAAAGCTGTTACATCGATGATTTTTTGCATAGCATAGCGGTCGCCCTCTTCGGCGATAAGGGTTTGTTCGGAGAGCGATTCGGAAGCTATGGTTGAAATTCTGTCGATCACCCATGACAGATTGTGACAGATTAAAATCGTGTTTTTATCGATGAAATCGAGTATGGAGATGCCGGAGGCTTCTTGTCCGCATACGTTGGCAACGATATAAACTTCTTCCAATTTTCCGGTGGAAAGTTGTGTTTCCACTTCGAAAGTACGAATGCTTTCTACCTCTTTACCGAAAAAATCGATACGATAGGGCAATTCGTTGGTATACGAAAAGACGTCGAGAATACTACCCCGTACAGCAAACTGACCGGGTTCGTACACATAGTCCACTTCTTCGAACCCTCGTTCTCTCAGTTTGTCGGATAGTGTGATGATATCGCACTTCGAATTTTTGTCGATGTGAAGGGTCTGTTCGGAAAGCATATTGACCGGGACAACTTTTTCGGCGATAGCTTCGGGATAAGTGACTATCAATAGCGACTCTCCTTTTTGACACAGGCGGTTCAGAACTTCGGTTCTCAATATTTCGGAAGGGGGGTCGGGTTGCCCGTATTTGATGTCCCGCTTGTATCCAGATGGAAATAAAAGAATGTGGTCGTTACCGTTTATTTGCACCAAGTCGTTGTACAGATAACCGGCTTCGTCCAAATCGTTTGCAATGATGATGTGTGCCTGTTTATGTTCTAGAAGATTGGAAAAGAAAAGCGCTATCGAGGAACCTTCGAGTCCCTGTATAAAAATGTGCTTTGTCTTGTTGTCTTTAATGAGTTTCAAAAACGCTTCACGTCTCGCCGGAGTGTTAAAAAGCGCAGAAAAGTTCTGAATATCCATTCCTATAAACCGTCTTAACCGTCGACAAAATTACACATTAATTTAGAAGCTGTTTTAAATTTATAGAGAAATAATATTATCATTGCAAGCAGGTATGTTCCGGC
>URAV01000012.1 GCA_900545915.1 uncultured Porphyromonadaceae bacterium | reverse complement strand
GTGAAAACGGGAAAAAAGACCGAAAGAAAACGCAAAGATGACCTGATAATATTTTTATCGGAAAATTTAGATGACAGGCTCTTATATCGTAGTTTAAGTTTTATAAAAAATGCCGGTATTCTTTGTTTGAAAGTACCGGCATTTCATAATGGTTGTCGTTATCAATGTTTCCCGTCCCGTTCTACTTCGTAAATCTTTCCGGGTTCTGTCATTATATCATATTCATACACTTTGTATAATAGTGGATATTGGGGATTGATTTTCGGAGAAATTAAGGGAGTTTTTATGTTTGCCGTTTGGTAAAGGGGGTTAGGGTTATTACCCTTGGCCGGCTTTATTCCATCTCCTTTTAAAGGAACGTAAGAGCGAATTCGCAGGTTTCCTCCGAGCTTTGATAATATGCGAGCTTTATTAAGTTGTACACCGTCCCAGTCCATACTGACTTCAAAACCTCCGCGTGCCATAAGACCGTTTACACTTCCTCTGCGCCACACATCGGGTAAGGCTGGCAACAAATGTACAGCCCCGTCGTGACTTTGTAGTAACATTTCGGCTACACCGGCCGTATATCCGAAGTTCCCGTCTATTTGGAAAGGTGGATGTGCATCAAAGAGATTCGGATATGTTCTTCCGTCATTATTACCCTTCTCTACCAGCATCAACATGTTTTGTATGATTTTGTAGGCGTGGTTTCCGTCTAACAAACGTGCCCATAAATTAATTTTCCATCCGATAGACCAGCCTGTCGCTTTATCGCCTCTGTAAACTAAAGAGTTGCGAGCAGCTTGGAAAAGTTCGGGATGATTGTAAGGCGAAATTTGATTGCTGGGATATAGACCGTATAGATGTGAAACATGACGGTGGTCATTGTTGGGATCATCTACGTCTTGAAGCCATTCTTGCAATTGGTTATACTGGCCGATTTGCATAGGAGCAAGGCGATCTATCATATTTTGCAATTTATTGCAGTAATCCGCATCTCCATTTAATATTTTAGTCGCTTGCAAGGCGTTTGAGAGAGCATCGAATGCGATCTGATTGTCCATCGTGCAACCGGCTACGATAGAGTTACCGTTACCTCTCGGTCCATGTTCCGGTGAACTCGACGGTACGGTTACCATCCATTTATATGTCGGGTGTTCTGTCAAAAAATCGAGGAAGAAATCGGTAACGCCTTTTAGTGCCGGGTAAACATCTTGCAAATATTTCTTATCTCCGGTGTAAAGATAATGTTGCCAGACGTGTTGAGAGAGCCAAGCTCCACCATTAGGCCATACATAATCTGCGCCGTCGACAGGACCGCAACTGCGCCATAAGTCTGTGTTGTGATGCGTTACCCATCCGTTGCAACCGTACATCTCTTTTGCAGTTTCTTGTCCGCTTACCGAAAGCTCTTTAACCATTTGGATCAGAGGTTCATGTGTTTCACTGAGATTAGTTACTTCTGCAGGCCAGTAATTCATCTCCGTATTGATGTTTATCGTATATTTACCGTCCCAAGGAGCTTGTAATTTTTCGTTCCAGATTCCTTGAAGATTTGCCGGTTGACCTCCGGGTTGGGATGAAGATATGAGTAAATAACGTCCGAACTGGAACATTAGAACGGCGAGTGAAACATCATTCCCGTTTTTAAAATTTTTTACTCGTAAATGGGTCTCTTCTTGTGCCTCTTTAGACGTGCCGAGATTCAATGTTACTCGATCGAATTGCTTTTTGTAGTAAGCAATGTGATCGGCCAAAGCTTTTTCATAAGGTTTCTTTAGTGCTGCTTTCATATAAGCGTCTGCACGTTTATGCTCATTTGCACTTACATCGTTGTAATTGACAAAGTTTGTAGCGGCTGAAATATAGATAGTAGCAGTCGTTGCATCGGAAACTGAAATTTTATTATCCGAAGTTTTTACTTTGCCGTCCGTCGTTTTTATGAATGTCTGGTTTTCAAGTCGGATAACACCGGGAACACCTTCATGATCAGCACCTTTTCCTGATAGAATTAATTTACCTTTTTGAGTGGAAACGGTGTGTTTTAACGGTGATACATAGTTGGCTGTAAAATTCAAAGCACCTTGTTTATCACTGGTGATTCGCATGATTACCACATTATCGGCAAATGACGTAAATAGCTCTCGTGTATAGGTTACACCGTTTACTTTATAACGAGTGGTAGCAACAGCTCTTTTTAAATCTAAGTCTCGGTAATAATCTGTGTAATTTTCATGTCCGTCAAAATGCAACTTTAAGCTTCCTATGGTTTGGTAAGGCATTCCGTTGCGGGGAGTCCTGAATTTTTTCTCCATGATCGGTTTGGCCTCTTTTGATTTACCTTCGAAAATGAGCCGTCGTACTTCTGGCAGAATGTCCTTTGCTTCCGGATTATCATTGCGGTGTGGGCCGCCTCCCCATACAGTCTCTTCATTTAGTTGAATTTCTTCGTTATCCGGAATTCCGTAAATCATTGCTCCCAATCGGGAATTTCCTAATGGTAAAGCTTCTACCCATTGTGTCGCAGGCTGTTTGTACCATAACTTTAGGTCTTCGGCTTTTGCAAAAAGAGTGCACATGATTAGAAAAGTGCTCGATAGAAAAATCTTTTTCATGATAGTGTGTGTTATGTAAATGTTATGTGTTTTTCTTATAAGTCCGATAAAACTGTCTAAAATGCGAATTTAAGAATAAAAATAGAAAATAAGAACGCCATGTCTCAGAAAATGAAACATGGCGTTAAATGTGGTGTCTGTTTGTTACAGAATGTCGGAAACTTTCTGTTTAAATTTAAACGGTTTCTTATTCTTGTATACCTTTCATCGAAACTTCAATAAATGCGGCTTTTGAAAATAGCTTTTTCATTAATTTTTGGATACTTTCCGGAGTCTGTTTTTTTACAATATCTTCGAATCCCGACATATTATCGATACCGTACCGGTTATATGTATTGATTACTCCTAACCAGTATTTATTTTCATGCAGATTTTCCGTATGACTTTTCAGCATGTATTCTTTTACTTTATTGAAGTCTTTTTCCGAAGGTCCTTCATTTATGGTCTTTTCCAATTCAGAAATAGCTCGTTTCTGGAGTTTCTCTTGCATTTCGGGATTTGTGTCGAATCCGAAAAGGAACATCCATGTATTTGTTTCTTTAGAAAGAACAGACTGAGTTCCGACTCCGTATGTTCCGCCTTCTTCCTCCCGAATGGTTGCTGTGTAAACAATGTCCATAATTTGGTCGAACATATTCAGTTTTATGTTGTTCTCCAAAGAGTATTTACATTTGCCTACATACGCTGCATATACTGTTGAAGTCAAAGTCTGCATGGTTTTTTCAAAATGGTTGGCATAATTTTCCATGCGTATTCCTATTTTATCTGTACCCGGTTTTTCTTTACTGTATGTAGATGGGAGAGAAGCAATGTATTTTTCTACCAGCGGTTTCAGTTCCTTTTCATCGATATTTCCGACAAAAGTAAATGTAAAATCTGAAGCGTCACCAAACCGTTCTTTCCATATTTGCAATATCCTGTCATAGTCGGTCAGGTCTATTTCTTCAGGTTTCAGGCTCATTTTTCTCGGATTTTCTTTATATAAAGCTACATTAAGAGAATCTTTAAAAGCTGCACGAGGATTGGCGCTGGCATTTTTCAACATATCTTTTATTTTGCTTTTCCATGCTTCTACTGCTTCCGTATCTTTATGTTGATCTGTAAATGAGAGATAGAGCAACTGCATTAATGTAGCTAAATCTTTAGGAGTGGAGCTTCCGTTGACGATTTCTGAACGGTCATCCAGTCCGATACTCAAAGAAACATTTTTTCCGGCCAATACTTTTTTCAGATCTATGTTATTAAAGCTTCCTAAGCCTCCCAAATCGATGATATTATTGAATATTTTAAGATTGGGAATATCTTTGTCTTCATATAAAAGATTTCCGCCTTTACTGATACCGGTCATTAAGATTTCATCATCTTTAAATGTCGTTGGTTTGATAACGACTTTAGTCCCGTTTGACAAACTCCATATCGTTGTACCGAATTTTTTGTCGGTTGCGGTTTTTATTATACTTCCAGCTTTAGGTTCGTGACTGATTAACGGTTCATTCGAAACTTTATCGGTATAAGGTTGAATATCCTCATTTTTAATCTCTTTTAAAAGAGACAGTACTTCTGTTTCCGACGGATATGCAACTCCGTCTTTCTCTGGTCCGGTAATAGTAACTACGACATTTTCTTCTCCGATAAGGTCTTGTATGTATTTGTTTACCTGTTCGATACTGGTAGAAGCAGCAACTTTATTTAAAAGCATATAGTCGGTTTCGATACCGCATATCGATCCTCCGTCGGTAAAATGGCTGACATATTCTTCTACATAAGAGCTGTTTTTCTGCTTTTCTCTTTCTTTATACATACTCTCGATCATACTCAACAAATTAGCTTTTGCCCGTTCATATTCCGATTCAGTAAACCCGAATCGATTTACGCGTTCGGTTTCTTGAAGAAGAGCCTTAAGTGCTTTTTGAGTTTCTCCTTCTTTGCTGACAGCCATAGTCGTAAATGCGTCCATTGTTTTGGAAACAATAAAGTTTGCGTCATAACTGTATGCGGACATAAAAGGTGCATTCTGCTTTTCTGATATTTCTTTTAGACGATCGTTCAGCATCATTGAAGTGACCGATTTAAGGTAAATACCGGCAATACCTGCAATAGTAGCTTTCAGCTCTTTGGTCATAGGTTTGTGTTTGTAATATACGGTCACTTGACTACCTGTAGCTTCTTTATCTTTTGCAATGGCTATAATCGGTTCTTTATTGTCGGGGACAGTATAGTAGATTCGTTCAGCGGCATTTTCCGGTTTGGGAATGGTGTTGAAAATTTCTTTCAGTTTTTTTTCTGTTTTATCTGCATCTATATCTCCTACAATAATAATTCCTTGTAAGTCGGGACGATACCATTTATGATAATAATCTTTTAATGTTTGGTAAGGAAAGTTCATGACGATGTCCATCGTTCCGATAGGCATGCGGTTGGCATATTGGCTACCTGCGAATATCTGTGGAATAAGTTTTTCGAGAATACGCATGTTGGCGTTGGTTCGGGTTCTCCATTCTTCTCTAATTACTCCCCGTTCTTCATCGATTTCTTTGTCTTCCAAGGCGATGGCATTAGACCAGTCGTGTAAGATGAGCAGACATGAATCAACGATACCTTCACGGTTTACAGGAACATTCGATATGTTGTAAACCGTCTCGTCGAATGATGTATATGCGTTTACATCCGTTCCGAATTTTACTCCATTCGATTCTAAGTAATTCAACATTGACTTGCCCGGAAAATTTTTACTTCCGTTAAAAGCCATGTGTTCCAGAAAATGAGCAAGACCTCTTTGGCTATCGTTTTCTAATATCGAACCGACGTTTTGTGCGATATAAAATTCGGCTCTATTTTTAGGAAATGCGTTATGGCGGATATAATAGGTAAGCCCGTTGTCCAGTTTCCCATATTTAACTTTCGGGTCGATAGGCAGAGGTGCCATTTGTTGGGCGTACGTTATCAGCCCGAATACTGTCGATAAAATAATTGTTGTTACACTGCGTAATTTCATTACTTTCTTATTTAAATTAATTATTTTCGTTTATTCAATTTCAGCAGAGGAAACATATCCGTTCATCATAGCATAAAAACTGAGTCCGGATACACTTTTTATTCCCAATTTGGCTGTGATGTTTTTTCTGTGGCTCAAAACCGTGTTGATACTGATATTGAGTCGGTCTGCAATCTCTTTGTTAAGAAATCCTTGTGCTATGAGCTGTAATACTTCTATTTCTCTGGGAGATAGTTCTTCCTGACTTTCGTTCGAAAATTTTTGACATGTGCGTTCGATTAGGTTTTGTAATTGTTCTATCAAAGAGTTTTGTTCCGAGCGTATGCAAAGCTGGTATTCTATATTGGAAAAGTCCGTTTGCGGATAAGAACAGTCTGTGAGCAGAATGGTTTTCCCTTTACGCGGGAGAAAAAAATCATAATGAAGCAGAAATGTGTCCGGGAATGTGAAGTATAGATCATATTTCTCCGGAGATTCTGATAAAAAATATCCTGCATCGGTATATACCGTGATGTTCCCGGCAGAAAAATAATCGGTTAGAATTTGTTTCAATCCGATATTGATCAATGTGACAGGAGAGATAATCGCAATATCTTTATTATGTAACATTCAGCCTGATTGGTTTTAATTGTCGTTTTTTCCTCGTTTCATAGCTTCATTCATCGGTGATAAAATTCTGTTACGAATGCGGTTATGTTGTTTTATATCTTTTTCAAGAGTATAAATTGCGAAAATTACCCCATAGCAGAGATTCGGATCTATCGTTCCGGACAAATGCATGACGAACAGACTGGAGAGATCGTGAAGTTTTTCTTCTAAGGAATCTTGTTCGTCAGAGCCTTTTGTCGGAAGTTTTATTCCATCGGGACGTTGATTCCCTATTTTTTCAGACAATAGTTTTATTTCGGGAAACCATGTAGTCCGGTCGTGTTCGATACGGCTCAATAACTCATTTTTCACTTTCAGAAAAAATTGGTGTATCAGTTCGAGGTTATTCCCCGAAGTCCCGCTGTGCTGAATGAGCGAGTTGAAATGTCTCTCTATATTAGGTAACTGAAAGCATTCATAATAAATGTTGGTTTTTGTCAGATAATCTACTATTTGAGTCGCGCAAAACGTTTTTAACCTGTTTTCCGGGAAAAACTCTTCGTTGATGAATGTATTTAGTATTGTGAGAAAGAAATCCGTATCAAGAGAATTTTCTTCACAAACCGAACGGACGCTTTTATCACCTATACCTAACGTAATCCCGAACCGGTTTAATACGGGTATCAATGTCGGTTCGTGCAATATGATGTCGCAGAGTTTCATATCTGCATATACTAAAGGCATATTCTTTATTATTAGAAAGTTTAAATATTCATACCATTATATGATTTCCGATTCTGTAATTATATAGTCCATCGGAATATCATGTTTTTCTACAGGCAAAAAGTCTGTAATCTGACAATCGTAACAGATTCCTATTTTGCATGCTGCAACTTGTGATAATAACCTGTCGTAATATCCTTTACCTCGTCCCAGCCGATTACGTTTTTTGTCGAAAGCAACTCCCGGGATAATGATTATATCTATAACCGAAAGATCGGCAATTCTGTCTCCTTGAGGCTCGATAATTCCATAACTTCCTGTTTTGAGTTTTTCCGGATGATAATTGCAAATTATCAGATTATTTCCTTTTACAGCCGGAAGTAAGAGGCGTTTATCTTCTTTCCATAGTCTCAGAAAAGAAGACGTATCGACTTCATCCGGTAGAGAATGATATAAAAGAATTGTTTTTGCCTGTTTAAATTCCGGCAACTGTTCGATACGACATCTGATTTGTTCTGAAGATCGAATTCGATCTTCTGTCGTTATACTTTTTTTTAGGTCTTTTATGCTCATTCTGATGTCAGACTTCTTGCACATGACTTTATATCTTTATTTATTAGGTATTTCCGGAAAACCTTTATTTTCGTCAAGAATATCTACCGCTTTTAAAAATGTTTTATCTTCCAGCATCAATATCGGATAAAATGCTTCATCTCCCAATAAATTCCGGGCTATATAGGCATGTAGTTGGTTATTTATTATTTTTCGGGAGATATTGATATATACCGGACGAGGTTTTACGCCTTTTGATGCGGCATATGCGACAAACTCATCGAGTAACGGCTCCCGTTTCAAATATTGCAATAGACTTCCGTAATCTTTAAATTGAGATAGTTCTTTTCTGTGTTTATTCGTATATTCCAGAGCGAACTGATAAATAATACCGTTATTTACGACATTGTTCAGATAGGACGTGACACCGATTGTATCTCGGGGTACGAATATGTCCGGCATAATACCGCCTCCGCCATATACGATGCGTCCGTTTCGAGTTTCGTAACTTAGAGAATCATTTAATTTGATACTGTCTTTGGTATCGAATTCTCCGTGCAAGAAACGGTTCATCAAATCTTGATTATAATCTTCTATGTCCCCCATCTTATACTCTTTCTGTATCGATCTTCCGGAAGGGGTATAATATCTGGCGATGGTCAGGCGTATGGCCGATCCATCGGAAAAAGGAATCTGTTGCTGTACTAATCCTTTCCCGAACGAGCGTCTTCCTACTATCGTGCCGCGGTCATTATCTTGAATTGCTCCCGCAAAAATTTCGCTTGCCGATGCAGACCATTCATCCATAAGTACGACCATTTGATTATTTTGAAAAGCCCCTGTCCCGTCCGAGTAGGCTTCGTTTCCCTCACTGCGGGGAAAAGCTTTTCCTTCGGTATATACGATCAATTGGTCTTTGGGAAGAAACTCATTAACCATTTTAATTGCGGCGTCCATGTATCCTCCTGTATTGCCCCGTAAATCGATAATATATCGGTCAGCACCTTCCTTTCGCAATTTAGCCAAAGCATTCATAAATTCATTGTAAGTATTACGCCCGAATTTACTGATCTTCAGATATCCTGTTTTGTCATTTATTTTGAATGATACATCTACGCTATTGACTGGAATGTCGCCTCGAGTAATGGTAAAAGTAAGCAGTTTCTTTGCCGATGAACGTTTTACACCCAAATCTACTTTAGAGTCTTTTAGACCTCTCAGCTTCTTCATTACTTTGACCATGGGTTCTACGCTTTTACCCACAAAAACCGTATCGTTGATTGTAACAATTCGGTCTCCCGGGAGAATCCCCGCTTTTTCTGATGGTCCGCCGGGTATGACACTGACTACCGTAATCGTATCGTTCAATACACTGAATTGTATGCCGATACCGCTGAAGCTTCCCTCCAGTTCTTCATTTACGCTGAGCAGGTCTTTGGCTGGAATATATGCAGAATGGGGATCTAATTCTCCGATAATTTTAGGCATTGCGTTTTCTACCAGCTTGTTGATATTTACTGTATCGACATATTGACTTTGGATGATGCTCAATAGAGTTTCTATTTTATTCTGTTTTGCAAAAATACGGGAACCTATTGTACTGGCTTGATGGTAAAAACGTCCTATGCAAATTCCCAAAACGATGCTTATTGCAATGATAAAAGGAAGCCAGATTGCGGTTTTTTTCTTCATAATCGATATTACCTGTAAAACTTCTATATATTAATTTAAGAGTCTGCTTTTAATGTCGGTTTCACTATTTGACCTCAACAAAATCAACTTCTATTCCGGCTTTTTTTAAGAGGTCTATTCCGTCATTCAGTCTATAATATTCTGAAAAAACGACTCGGCGTATTCCGGATTGGATGATCAGTTTGGCACATTCTATGCATGGTGAAGATGTGACATATAGAGTTGCTCCGTCACTGCTATTGTTCGATCGAGCGACTTTCGTAATTGCATTTGCTTCGGCATGTAAAACGTATGGGTATGTACGGTCGTTTTCATCTTCGCAAACGTTTTCAAATCCTGCAGGAGTGCCGTTATATCCGTCCGATATTATCATTTTTTCTTTAACGATGAGGGCTCCGACTTTTCTGCGTTTGCAATATGAGTTTTCTGCCCAGATGAGAGCCATACGTATATAACGTTTGTCCAATGTTAATTGTTTATCTTCCGAGTTCATCCTTTCTATGTTAAAATCCGGATATATTTCCACCAATTTTATGCAAATGTACCTCTTTTCAGCTATATATCATTTTTTTTCTCTTAAATAAACCGAAATTTTGTGGTATATCAGTTTATTCTTTTTGAAATATTATATGATCTTATCGGTTTTGAATGATTTTTTATATTTGTTCTTTTAGCCATTGAATTTCTTCCGCCCAAATCGATTCATCAGGAGTTTCGAGAATCAGCGGAATATTATCCATTCGAGGGTCTTGCATGATTCGGCGGAACAATTCTTTCCCAAGAATGCCTTTTCCTAAGCTGTCGTGCCTGTCCACATGAGATCCCAATCCTTTTTTAGAATCGTTGAGATGCATTCCCCTCAAATATTCGAATCCGATGATTTCATCAAATTTTCGGAAAGTCGCTTCATAACTTTCTTCGGTTGTGAGGTCATACCCTCCGGCTATGGTATGGCACGTATCTATACATACGCCGACACGGCTTTTGTCTTCTACTTTATCTATAATATAGGCGAGATGCTCGAATGCATAACCGACATTAGATCCTTGTCCGGCTGTATTTTCTATAACGGCCGTTACATCGTGTGTCGCATCCAATGCAATATTGATAGATTCTGCAATGCGGTCGAGACACGTTTCGAGCGATATTTCTTTCAAGTGGCTTCCCGGATGAAAATTCAACAGTCGCAATCCTAACTGTTCGCAACGTTGCATTTCATCAAGGAAGGCTTCTCTTGATTTTTCAATTCCTTCGTTTGTAGGGTGTCCGAGATTAATCAAATAACTATCATGAGGTAATATTTGTGCTGCTGTATAGTTATATTTTTCGCATCGTTCACGAAATAAGTCTATACTCTCTTTAGAAAGTGGAGATGATTTCCATTGCCTTTGATTTTTTGTAAATAAGGCAAATGCCGTAGCTCCTATCTTAAATGCATTTTCCGGTGCATTTTCTACACCTCCCGATGCGCTTACATGTGCTCCTATATATTTCATAAATCTCGAGTTTTAAGTTTGATAATAAATACAAATTTACACTTTTCTATCGGATATTGAAGCCTTCTATGCTATTTTCATTCAGAAATGGAAAAAGATTCTTTATCTTTGAAACGATAAATAACATGAATGTATTTTTATAACCTGTTTGAATTTCGCTCGGGTTATTAAAAAGTGATTGAAAATCGCTTTTTATTTCGTATGTGTCCGATATGTTGAGCAAAAATAAAATAAAGTTTATACACTCTCTTGAGCTGAAAAAAGCTCGTCAGGAGACCGGATGTTTTGTTGCTGAAGGAAATAAATTGGTAAATGATACGATGCGAAGCTTTGATTGCCGATTATTGGTTGCAACGGCTTCTTGGCTTGAGGGACATTCGGAGTTGAAGGCTGAAGAAATTATCGAAGTATCTTCGGAAGAGATTAAAAAGGCATCATTGCTGAAGACTCCTCAAGACGTAATTGCCGTTTATCGTATTCCTGATTATTCTATAAATTTCGAATGTTTGGCTGAACGTCTTTCTATCGCCTTAGATATGGTACAAGATCCCGGTAATATGGGAACGATTATACGTTTGGCAGATTGGTATGGCATCGAAAATGTTTTTTGTTCTTTAGGTTGTGCAGATGTCTATAATCCTAAAACCGTACAGGCAACGATGGGAGCTTTGGCGAGAGTGAAGGTGTGCTATGTCGATCTTAAGGACCTTTTTGAAAAGGTAAAGACTCCGGTTTATGGAACATTCTTGAATGGTGAAGATATATATAAGTCGGAATTGACTTCACATGGAATTATTGTGATGGGAAATGAAGGGAAAGGCATATCTGGAAATTTAGAACACTATATTTCAAAACGTCTTTTTATTCCTAATTATCCGCAAGGAAGAGAAACGACGGAATCTCTTAATGTCGCGGTTGCGACCGCGGTCGTTTGTGCAGAATTCCGTCGTCGTATGCGATAAATTATAAGCCTTTTTTCTTAGCTTCATCCCAAATCGCATCCATTTCGGCCAAAGTCATGTCTTTTAAGTTGCGTCCTTGTTGAATTGTCTGTTGTTCGAGATAATTGAAACGGCGTATAAATTTTTGATTGGTGCGTTCCAGAGCATTTTCCGGATTGATTTTATATAAACGTCCTGCATTGATGATACTGAATAACAAGTCTCCGAATTCTGCTTCCATTTTATCCGTTTCCATGTTTTCAATTTCGGCTTGGAGTTCTTGAAACTCTTCTTTTACTTTTTCCCATACTTGATTGCGTTCTTCCCAGTCAAACCCGACATTTCTCGCTTTGTCTTGAATACGATGAGCTTTGACCATTGCCGGAAGAGCTGACGGAACTCCTTCAAGAACGGTCTTATTTCCGCCTTTTTCTTTTAGCTTTAGCTGTTCCCAATTTTGTTCTACTTGATTAGAAGTTGTGGCATCGATGTTCCCGAACACGTGAGGGTGTCTGTAAATCAGTTTATCGCATAACGAATGACATACGTCGGCTATGTCGAATTGCTCTTTTTCTTCGGCTATTTTCGCATAAAATGCGATATGTAATAAAACATCTCCCAGCTCTTTACGAATGCCGTCGATATCGTTTTTTATGATTGCATCGCATAATTCATAAGTTTCTTCTATCGTATTTGTTCGTAAACTTTCATTAGTTTGTTTTTTGTCCCATGGACATTTTTCTCTTAATTCATCCAGAATATCCAGAAAGCGACCGAATGCCGCCATTTTTTCCTCTTTGCTATGTTTTGTCATTTTGATTGTTGTTTAAAACGGATCAGTCCGTTATTTAAGAAATTTATATATTGTTTTATATCGATACTATAGCCGTATGCAGAACTCAAAGGATCGCCTTTGGGAGTAAGAATTACTTGGTAAGGTTGGGATTCGCTTCCGAATTTTATCTGTTGCAAAGCCTGCCATTTTTCTCCGAAAGTCGTAATTTCCGTCGGTTTCCCGTCGATAGAGATTATTTCTGCTTCCGGAAGTTTGGTTTTATCATCTACCATTAGTCGTATGACGACGAATTCTTGATCGAGCAGATGTTTAATGCGGGGATAAGTCCATACCGAAGCTTCCATTTTTCGACTTTCCGCACAACCGTATCCGGAAAATTCCAGTAATACGGGTTTCTCTGAATTTTTAGCATATTCCATGCCTTCGTTGTAGCTGTCGAAATGATTATCGAAATCTTTTGTATAGAGATTGAAATCTTGTGCATAAAGAGGAGGGACTAAAGCTCCTATTTCTTTCAATGGAGCTCCCAGAAGTCCGGGAACCATGTACAATGTAAAACTAAAAGTCAATATGGCGAGGAAAAAACGTCCGACACTGATAGCCGGAGTTTCTTGATCATGGGTAAATTTCAATTTCCCGATAAGATATATTCCTAAAAATGAGAAAATAATTATCCATAAGACAAGAAAGATTTCCCGGTTTAATAAATGTTTGCCATATATAAGATCGGCAATGGATAAAAAAGTCAGGGAATAGGCCAAAATAAAAAATCCTGTAATCCGGTTAAGCAACAGTAGGCGATGAGCTTGTTTAGGTGTCGCCGGATTCCATGTTGTGAAAATAAGAATGATTGCGACCGGAAGAACAAAAGCGGAAACGAATCCGTTTAAAGTCAGAAATGGTCCTAAAATCGGATGTAACGAAGCTGCTTGTGTAAGATATGATCCGATATAAGAACCTGTACAAGAGAGTGATAATAAAACTGTTAGAATCGATAATCCGATAAAATTACCGACAGCTTTTTTCTTACTGATTATTGAAGACTGGAATGCTCCGAGTAAAAATGCAGCCAATATGACAAACAGAATGAACAGAAATAAATTAGATATTAGGTTTGTTGTAAACTGATAAAAGATCTGAATTCCGAATATTGAGCTGAGTAAAATTCCGCAGAGCGGAAATACGATTAGTAGGGTAATGCTATATAACAATATGCGAAACAAAGATCTTCTGCGCGATGTTCTTTGCTGCTGAAAACTATATATGCTCATCAATATCATAGGCCATAGACAAGGTGTCAACAAAGATAAAAGACCACCCTTGAATCCATTTACGTAAGCTTTGTGATAGCTGATTTCAGTACTGGCAGGACTTTCTCCGAATTCCTCCATTTGTCGCTTTACGGGTTTCCACATATTCAGATAAGCCTTATTGAGCCGTTCGTGTTTTGGGGCAATTGCAGATGAGGCAGACGTTTCCGAATTTTGTAAAGTTTCGTTGATCGTTTCTTCTAATGTGAAATTATAGCGGGTGGGAGGCAAGCATGTGACATTATTGCATGCTTGATATTCGATATGTCCTTCGATTAAGATTTTTTCACTACCGGGTATTATTTCGATTCCTTGTATAAATCGGGCAGAATGATTGTACCATTTGAGATTCATTTCGAATAACGGGTTATATTCTTCTATGGGACGATTGATTTCATGTATGTTTCCGGATAAAACCGCCCCTTCGATTTTGTCAAATATGAAAACTGTGGAGTGAGGACCGCCTTCGGGAAGTTGTATCCCGAAAAGATACCATTCTCCTGATATCTGTGCTGAAAATACGATCTCTCTGAAACCTTCTTTTTCCGTACTGTTAATTTGGGTATCCCATTTGACCGGTTCAGCTTTTTGCGGTAAGGCATAAATGCCGGTTATTAAAAAGGATACCAGTAGAACGATGATCTTTTTCATATTTGTGTATATTGAAATCAAATCACAAAGATACTTCATAAAAGTATATGGTAATAGTCTATTTTTCGTTTTAATCGGCAGAAAAGCGATAAAAATAAGAAGGATTTGCAACTTGTCGGATAAAACCGCATCTGATTGAGGATTTTTTTCTAATTTTGTTTCTTAAATTTTAGAATATATGATGTCGAAGATAATACCTGAGTCTCAAATTGCTCAGGTAAACAAGCTGATTGACGAAGCTGATCATATCGTGATTGTTTGTCATGTTTCTCCCGATGGTGATGCCGTTGGTTCTACTTTAGGTTTATATCATTTTTTATCTGCGATAGATAAAGATGCTACGGTCATAGTTCCGGATGCTTTGCCTGATAATTTGTTGTTCTTACCGGGAGCTAAGGATATTTTGATATATAGCCGTTATACCGATTTTGCAAAAGAATTAATACAGAAAGCAGATCTGATTTTTTGTCTTGATTTTAATGCCTTGAAGCGCATTGATGCGATGGAGTTGGCGATTAAGAATGCCGGTGCGAAAAAAATCATGGTCGACCATCATCTCGATCCTGAACAGTTTTGTAATGTAACGATTTCTCATCCCGAAATATCATCTACATGTGAATTGGTATTTCGTCTGATTTGTCGTATGGGAATGTTTGATGACTTGAATGTTCAATGTGCAACAGCGATTTATACGGGAATGATGACCGACACGGGAAATTTTACTTATAATTCCAATAAGTCCGATATCTATTTCATTATAGAAGAGTTGGTAAAAAAGGGTATAGATAAAGATAAAATATATGCGAAAGTCTGCAATACGAATTCAGTCGATAAACTTCGATTGAACGGATATGCTGTGAGTCAGAAAATGGAAATTTTTCCGGAATACCGTGCTGCGATGATTTCTCTGACACGGGAAGAACTGAATCGTTATCATTACCGGAAAGGCGATAGCGAAGGTTTGGTAAATGTTCCTTTAAGTATAGAAAATATTGTATGTTCGGTATTTTTTAGAGAAGAGACGGGCTTTATTAAAGTTTCGTTGCGCTCGAAGGGGGCGTTTCCTGTAAATAAAATTGCAGCTGAGCATTTTAACGGCGGTGGTCATTTGAATGCTTCCGGTGGAGAGTTTTTCGGAACGATGGAAGAGGCACAGGAGTGTTTTCGTAAATCGTTACCTCTTTATGTCCGATATTTGAAAGATTAAATTTTTTTATTGTCTTATATAGATTGCTTATTCTACGAATTCGTTATTTTTGAACCGATTAATATATATCAGGTATATATTGTAACAGGAGAATTCTTACTAAATAAAAATAGATTAAATGAAACAAAAGCTTATATTGATTATGCTTCTTTGCGGATTCCTGTTTATAGGGACTTCTTGTAAGGATGATAAAACTTACGCTGAGTTATTGCAAGAAGAACAAGATTCTATCGATAAATATCTAAAAGGTTACAGGGTTGCCGATATTCCTGCAAATCTTGATGATCTGGAGACTACGAATGGTGATAGAGAAAGTTCTGATGCTCCATATTACAGGCTTGAAGATGGTGTTTATATGCAGATCATTTCGAAAGGGAATGGTACTTCTATACAAAAAGGCGATAAAGTTTATTTTCGTTTTTTACGACAAAACTTAAATACTCTTGCTTCTACGGGAAGTGCCGATGCTGTGGGTAATTTTTATTATGAAAATATCGATGATTATTACTTCAATTATAACACGGTTACGACATCATCTTCCACAACCTACGGCCTTGGCATAGAGTACCCATTGCAGTACGTAGGAAATAAAGCTGTTGTAAAGGTTATCGTTCCTTCAAAAATGGGATTTACCGAGTCTATTTCGTCTGTTATTCCATATTTATATCTTATTGAGTATTCATTGAGTGAACAATAATAACCCTAACTATAAAAATTTCAATTATGTCATTAATTAAATCGATTTCAGGTATTCGAGGTACTATCGGCGGTAAGGCCGGAGAAGGTCTGAATCCCCTCGATATCGTTAAATTTACGGCGGCCTATGCGACATTGATCCGCAAGACGACATCGGTAAATACAAATAAAATAGTAGTAGGTCGTGATGCCCGTATTTCGGGAGAAATGGTTAACTATTGTGTGGTCGGTACTTTGATGGGTATGGGCTTTGATGTTGTGAACATCGGCCTGGCAACAACTCCGACAACCGAATTAGCTGTAACGATGGAAAATGCTTGCGGCGGGATTATTTTGACGGCGAGCCTTAATCCTAAACAGTGGAATGCATTGAAGTTGTTGAATGAGAAAGGTGAATTTCTGAATGCGGCAGAAGGCAATCAGGTTCTTGAAATCGCAGCGAAAGAGGATTTTTTGTTTGCGGATGTAGATCATTTAGGTAAAGTTACCGAAAATTTCACATATACACAGAGACATATAGATAGTGTCCTTGCTTTGGATTTGGTGGATGTCGATGCCATTAAAGCCGCAGGTTTCACTGTCGCCGTAGATTGTGTCAATTCTGTCGGAGGAATTGCTATTCCGGCATTGTTGGAGGCTTTAGGCGTAAAAAAAGTTGAAAAATTATATTGTGACCCGAACGGGCAATTCCCCCATAATCCCGAGCCTCTGCCTGCACATCTTACCGAAATTTCTTCTTTGATGAAAAGAGGGGGGGCAGACGTCGGTTTTGTTGTTGATCCGGATGTCGATCGTTTGGCTATTATTTGTGAAAACGGAGATATGTTCGGCGAAGAATATACCTTAGTTGCGGTTGCCGACTACATCTTAAAACATACTCCCGGTAATACGGTATCGAATCTGAGTTCTTCCAGAGCTTTACGGGATGTGACCCGTTCTTATGGCCAACAATATAGTGCTGCTGCCGTAGGAGAGGTGAATGTCGTAACCAAAATGAAAGAAACCGGTGCTGTAATCGGTGGAGAAGGAAATGGTGGAGTTATTTATCCGGCAAGTCACTACGGTCGGGATGCTTTAGTAGGTATCGCATTGTTCTTGACTCATCTGGCAAAAGAGAAAAAATCGGTTAGTGCCTTACGTGCTACTTATCCGCCTTATAGTATTGCTAAACAAAAAGTGCAGTTGACTCCGGATATCGATGTGGATGCCCTGTTAAAGGCCGTGAAAGAAAAATATGCACAATATGAGGTAACGGATATCGACGGTGTGAAGATAGATTTCCCTGATAAATGGGTACATCTGCGCAAATCGAATACCGAACCTATTATTCGGGTTTATGCCGAAGCGAAAACTCCTGAGTTGGCGGAGGAAACAGCCGCCGAGGTTATGGCTGTAATTGAAGAAATGGCGAAAAAATAAGCTTTGAAATTTAGATAAAGTATCGAGAATAGGCCGTCTCAGAATTCTATTTTGAGACGGCCTATTCTCGATACTTTATTAGTTAGTTCCCGTCTTACCGGATATTGCCACTTTAATAACTCCATCTTCCCGATTTTCAAAAATATGGTAAGCTTTTTCTATTTCGGTCAAAGGAAATCGGTGGGTAATAAGCGGGGTTGTATCTATTCTCCCTTTTTCTATCAAAGTAAGAATCTCGGCACAGTCGCATCCGTCCACTCCTCCTGTCTTAAAAGTCAGATTTTTTCCGTACATATAAGGTAAAGGCAGTGTTTGCGGTTTATCATAGAGTGCTACGATCGTGACGGTGGCATTGGGACGGGCACATTCCCATGCCAGACGAAAAGTATCTTCACTGCCTGCTACCTCCAATACGACATCTGCTCCCCCGTGATTGCTGTTTTGAAGAACGAAGTTTTTACAATTTTCCGGTTCTGTAATTAGAATATCAGGATAATGTTCACGGACAAAATGAATCCTGTCAGGGGATTTTTCGCAAACGATGATACGTTGCGGTTTTTTTAACATTGTACAGAGCAGCGTACAAATTCCGGTAGGACCGGCTCCAATAATGAGCACTGTATCTTCTTCGGAGATTTCTGAAATACGGGTTGCCCAAAAGCCTGTGGCAAGAATATCTCCGACGAATAACGCCTGTTCATCGCTGACTGTATCGGGGATACGATTCAAGCCTTGATCAGCAAAAGGTACTCTGACATATTCGGCTTGACCTCCATCGATACGGCATCCCAAAGCCCAACCCCCATTGGGGTCGGTACAGTTGTTAACATATCCGTGACGGCAGAAGAAACATTCACCGCAAAAAGTTTCAACATTTACCGTGACTCTGTCACCGGGTTTAACCGATAATACGTCAGTACCTATTTGTTCAACAACGCCTACCATTTCATGTCCGACAGTTATACCGGGTATTGCACGTGGTACACTTCCGTGTTTGATATGTAGATCACTGGTGCAAATACTGCTAAGAGTCACACGGATGATTGCATCGCGGGAATCTCTTATTTCTGGTCTCGGTTTTTCCAGTAGTTTGAATTTTCCATGTTCAATATAGGTATATGCAAGCATGATGTTTTTCTTAAAGTGTTCTTTTTATTATATTTATCAGTAAATTATTCTGCATCTTCATCCAAAGTTTCGATCAAGAAACTTACCGGGCGAAATCCGTCATTACATGAGATCATGGCCGATTTTTTATTTTTCATCCATCCATTATAAAAATTACTTCCGCCATGAGCTAAAGTCATCACGAAAGGCGACATGCTTTGCCAAGCACTTTCGCACATACCATCAGGTTTTTCCCAGCCATTAGCAATAAATATTTGTCCTTCTTTCATATCGCATGCATGTTCGATAAAATTTTCATATTTAGCCATTAGATCGTGATAGCAGGCCGTTCGCATAACAGTGATCTTACATTTTTTCATGAAAGTATTGTCTATATTTTGTGCCATAAAGATAATGAAATCAAATGAGAGATTATATAATGTTGTTTCTATTAATTATCTTTGTAATCAGCTAATGTATAAATAACAAGAATATGTCGTTGGGTAGAGTACTTCTTTCTATTTTCTTTCCACCGCTTGCAGTGTTGGATAAAGGTTGTGGTTCTGTCCTTATCGTATTTATTCTTACGATGGTGGGGTGGGTTCCCGGAGTAATAGGAGCTTTGGTTATTTTGAATAAATCAGAAAGCTGATACAATATTGATACGTAATGATTGTTCGCATTACCGAAGATAAAAAACGATTTCTTGATCTGTTGTTGCTTGCCGATGAGCAGGAATCTATGATAGACCGCTATTTGGAAAGAGGGGAGATGTTTGTCTTTTATAAAAAAGAGATTCCGGTAGCGGCATGTGTTGTTACCGATGAAGGAGATAATGTTTGTGAAATAAAAAATATCGCAGTTCTTCCTCAATATCAACGACAAGGATATGGCAGACGTTTGATAGATTTCTTATTGGAGCGTTATAAAAAATCTTATCGGGTTATGCTCGTAGGGACGGGAGATACTTTTTCGACTATATCTTTTTATGAACATTGTGGTTTTATGCGTTCTCATCGTCTTCCCGGCTTTTTTACAGATCATTATGATCATCTGATATTTGAGGAGGGGAAGCAATTGGTAGATATGGTTTATTTAAAAAAAGAATTATGATTTTTTCTCGGGATATTATTTGTTGTTTATTCCGTATCCGAAGAGTGCAAAGTCCCCGAGACAGGGATCTTCAGGAAAAATTTGTTTCATAAAGTCGGTTATTTCCATAGCTGTTTTGATGTCTGGTGTCGATCTTTTGGTTATACCGCATTTTTTTGCGATTTGATGTACGTGTGTGTCGAGAGGAATTATCAGTTCTGATGGAGAAAAACTTTTCCAGATTCCGAAATCTACGGTTTTATCTTGTCGGATCATCCAGCGCAAAAACATGCAAATTCGTTTGCAAGCCGAGTTCCCTTCCGGTTTCGGAATTCCGTTTATATCGATAAAAAGATTTTGTATTCGTTGAACAAGAGTATGCCCGGAAGCCGATTTTAATGCAGATTCTAATGAGCCGAATTTTTGGTAACAATAATGCATTCGTTCGCAAATTTCATACAGATCGTGATATTTAAAAAAGCGATAGAAACTATTATAGTTGTCTTGATAGCCGGAATATTTATTATTCAGAATAAAGTGTAGAGGCGAACCATCAAACATACGATCTAATTCTTCAGCCTTAGTAATGATACATTTTCGATTACCGTAAGAGATCCATGCTGTAAGAAAAGCACTTATCTCTATATCTTTTGTATCAGAGTATCTGTGTGGAAATTGTATCGGATCGGAATATATGAATTTATCCCGATTATATTCGGTTGCCCACTCTTTTAGTTGTTGTATGTTTTTGGAGTTCATAGATTATATTTATGCATTCAGGCTTTATGTTTAATAAATAGCCCGATAATCCAGAACAGATTACCGGGCAAATGATATATCAAAGTATTTTTTATTGATCGCTGCTTTTTTCGAGTGTGACGATTGTTTTTCCTTGAGAATCACAAAGGCCTGCATATTTTTTACCATTCTTATCCGGTAATAATTTGAATGATTTTACATTTTCTAAAGCTTTTAGGAGTGTAGGTTCTGTATTTCCCGGGCATGCCATACGAGTAGTTGCAATCTGTCCTAAAGAGATAAAATATTCATTAGCATTATCTGTCGTTATCTGTCCGTTCATACGATTACAACCTGCATTTCCTGTGATTTTCCGATCTTTTGTGTTGAAAGTAATAAAAGGTTTCTGGTCATCGGTAAGAGGCTTTTCGTTTATTAAAGTAACATTCCATGTCCCTTCAAGCTCAGAAAATGGTTGTCTTTTCAAAGATATCAATTCTTTATTATTGGCATTGTACAATTTGAGGTATTTATCAGACTCTATTTTAAAAGATGCCGTATTATTAAGGGCTTCCATAATTTGACGTTCCGGATTCTCTCCCATACAGGCTCTCATTGTACTGATTACTTTATCTAAGCGGAAAGAACCGTCATCGCCGACTATTAATTCTCCGTTGATAATATTACATCCGTTATTTCCGTGCATTCTTTTTTCTTTGAGATCGAATGCAAGAAATGCCGGTTCTTCACTGACGATTTTTTTCCCATCAACGGAAATGATGTTCCAATTCCCCGATAGCAACTCGGTAGAAGTTGTATAAGATTGTGTCGATTTGCTTTCTTTTTTTGAACTACATGAGATTGTTCCGCAGAGGGCGACAGTAGTTGCTACGTACATCCATTTTTTCATTTTTCGTTAAGTTTTATATTGTTGAAACCATAAGAGTGTATAAAGTTATTTGCATCAGTATATCAGGGCTTGTTTAAAATTTTCGATAAAAAATTATTATCCGGACTTTTATCAAATAATTTAGATGACAGGCTCTAATATCAAACAATCTATTGCCTACAAAAGTACATAAATCTTTTAAAACTTTCTTATAGATGATTTCAAATATGTATGGAGAATGAATCTGCATCTTGTAATACAGGAAATTTTTGTCTGAATGTTGTAAGTTTCTCTGCCGATAAGGTTGTCGTGATGCATGTTTCTTTTCCTTCTGGTGTCGATTGAATAATTTCGCCTTTCGGATCTATAACGGCCGAGTGTCCGGGATAATATCTTCCTGAAGGGTCATATCCTATGCGATTTACACCGCAAATATATGCTTGGTTTTCTATTGCCCGGGCTCGTAACAGTATATCCCATACCGAGATACGAGGTTGTGGCCAGCATGCCGATACAATCAATAGATCATAGCGAGTATTATTATTGCGCAACCATACCGGGAAACGTAAATCGTAACATATCGATAAACAAATATTCCAATCTTTATAAGAAATGATGGTTTGTTGCTGTCCTGCGGAAAAACTCTGATTTTCTTTTCCCATGCGGAACAGATGTCTTTTATCGTAAAATGAAATTTCGTTGTCGGGTTTTATAAAAAATCCTCGGTTATAGAATTTGCCATTTCGACTGCAAATAAAACTTCCGGTAAGGGCGAGTTCGTAGATTTCGGCATAATATTTTAATCTGGAGATTGTTTCTCCATTTTCAGGTTCGGCAAGGTTTGGGCTATCCATTGAGAATCCGGTAGTAAACATTTCCGGGAAAACGACAAGATCAGTTGTCCCTTTTAGCTTTTGGAGTGTTATTTGTTGTTTGTTTAGGTTTGCTTCTGTATTTTCCCAGATAATATCTGTTTGTATTGATGTTATGCGAAGATCATTCATACATATTGGAATTTAGGGAACATGTTTAAATAAAAGTAATTTTGAGAGAACTTGAACGATTTTAGAGCCTGTCTGGATTTTACTCGGGTTAGCTTTGAGATTTTCTTTCGAGGATGTTTTTCTGATTTTATGAGGAGAATAGCCGGTTATCTGGCAAATGAAAACGGGTTCTGAGAAAAAGTTGTAAAAAGACTTTTTATTCTATTGCAAACAGATCGGGATATTTGGCATGGTAATTTTTATAAAACTGTTTAATCTCGATCAGATCTTTTTCAAAGTCTCCGGTAGGGATGAATGTTTTTTTCAGCCCGATAGATTTTTCTTTATAATCGATGTATGCCAGTACGATAGGTACATTTGCCTTCAGAGCGATAAAATAAAATCCTTTTTTCCAATCCGGATTTCTTTTTCTTGTTGCCTCTGGGGTAATGGCGATATTGAAATGTTCGTGTTTGTTGAATTCGTCGACGATCTGATCGATCAGGTCAGAATGTTTACTCCGATCTACAGGAATGCCCCCCATAGACCGGAGTATAATATTCAAAGGGAAAAAGAACCAGTCTTTTTTTATTAAAAATCCTGCATGTCTTCCGATCGAAAGATATGCCAGTTTCCCGAGAAAAAAATCGGTATTGCTGGTATGTGGAGCTACGCAAATTACACATTTAGGATAATCGGGAACTGAAACTTCTACTTTCCAACCCAATAGGTGTAAAATGAAACGGCATACCCTTTTTCTCATCTTTCTTATTTGCTCAGTTCACTTAAATCTTTTAATATTTCACCGATTTTATTGTCGAAAGACTGTATCAGACTCTTGTAATATTTTTTTACCAATTTAGGGTTTTCTTTACCATCAGGAGTATTTGCACGACGCAAAAAATCGTCTTGGCAGTCGATAATTTTTGATAGTAATTCGTCTATTTTTTGAGGATCGCTATTCTTTATATATAGTTTGTTGAACAGACATTCTGCAATGAGTTCATTCGAGATGAAATTGATCTCTTTTTTTAGTTCTCTTTTATTTGCCATAACTTTTTATTTTAGCGGTTATACCGACAAATATAACTATTTTTTATAAGGTCGCATAAAAAAGGTCGCATTTTTCTCTTTGTGTAGGTGTTTGGTCACGAATATATATTGTACATTAAATTTAAAAATGTTTTTATTCTAAAAAAGAGAGACTTGTTTTCGTTAGAAGAGATATTTATTGTACATTTGCACTTTATTTTTACACATTAAAAACGTGTTGAATATTGATTAATATGGAAAAGAACCCCCTAAACCTGGACTATCTTTTTGAAGTGAGTTGGGAAGTTTGTAATTTGGTGGGTGGTATTTATACAGTGCTTTCTACTAAAGCTAAAACTTTGCAACAAATAAATAAGGATAGAAACGTGTTTATTGGTCCCGATTTGTGGAAAGAAAAAGAATCACCTTATTTTATTGAAGTTCCGTCTCTTTTCAAGGACTGGAAAAAGATAGCTGCAGAAGAAGGATTGCAAGTCAGAACCGGACGTTGGGATATTCCGGGAAAGCCGATTGTTATTCTTGTCGATTATAATAATATGTATCCTTGCCGTAATGAACTGTTTACCGATATGTGGAATTGGTTCGGAGTAGATTCGTTACCGGCTTATGGCGATTATGATGAGTCGTGTATTTTTGCGTATGCTTCGGCACTCGTGATAGAGAGCTTCTATAAATATATACGAGGAGAAAACTTAAAGGTAATAGCCCATTTTGATGAATGGACTACAGGTATGGGATTATTATATATCAAGCATAAATTACCTACTGTTGCTACTGTATTTACGACTCATGCGACTTCAATAGGACGCTCTATTGCCGGGAATAATAAGCCTCTTTATGATTATTTGCCGGGATATAATGGCGATCAGATGGCAAGAGAGTTGAATATGGTATCGAAGCATTCGTTAGAAAAACATGCGGCACATCAGGCTCATTGTTTTACGACGGTGAGTGATATAACAGCGAGAGAATGTGCTCAGTTGCTCGAACGTTATCCGAATATCGTAACGCCTAACGGATTTGAAGAAAACTTTGTCCCCAAAGGAGCTTTATATAAGGAGAAACGAACTATTGCCCGTGAACGTTTGTTGAAACTTGCAGGCTCTTTGATTGGATATGAACCGGATGCGAATGCGTTTTTGATAGCCACTTCGGGACGTTATGAGTACAAAAATAAGGGTATCGATCTTTTTATAGAAGCGGTACGGCGGATGAAAGAAACCTATACGGGAGAAAAGGAAATAATCGCTTTCGTGATGGTTCCGGCATGGTCAGGAAATGCGCGAGAAGATTTGTTTTTGCGGATGAATGCAGTCGAAAATTTTAAAACGGCATTGCCCGATCCTTTTATAACACATGCACTTTATAATTATAACGAAGACCGTGTTATGTCGCAAATTCATAATGGAGGATTTTCGAATAGGCCGGAAGATAAAGTCAAGATCATTTTTATTCCATCATATTTAAGAGGCGATGACGGTATATTGAATCTTTCGTATTACGATGTGCTGATCGGTCTGGATGCAACGGCATTTCCTTCATATTATGAACCGTGGGGATATACCCCGTTGGAGAGCATCGCTTTCGGTGTTCCTACCGTTACGACCGATTTGTCGGGATTTGGACTTTGGAGCTGCCCTTCGGGAGCTTGTACTGTGAATGAAAAGGGTGTTGCCGTATTGCATCGTACAGATTCTAATTATGATGAAGTGGCGAATCAGTTAGTGGAGACAATAAGAGATTTGTCTGGTAAAACTGAGGCGGAAATTGGAAATGTGCGTAAGCTTGCAATGAAAACATCGAAGAAAGCATTGTGGAAACATTTTATTTCATATTATGAACAAGCCTATGATTGGGCTTTGAAAAGTGTAAATAAAACTGACAATTAGAACATTATAATAAAGATGATGTTTTAATTAGGCAGAGACAGATAAAATATAAGACTATTAACTAACAACCAAGTTATATGAAAGTACAAGTAAGTAATACAAACGCACCATGTTGGCGTGACATTACGGTAAAATCAAGAGTTCCTGCACAATTGAATATTTTGCAGGAGATGGCTCGTAACATTAGTTGGGTGTGGCATAGTGAAGCGATCGAAATGTTCCGGTCTATCGATCCGGTATTATGGAAATCGACGAACGGGAATCCGGTATTGATGCTCCAGCAGATCAATTATGAACGCTTGGAAGAAATCGCCTCAGATAAGGCGATAATGCGTCGTATTAATGACTTATACGATGAATTCAGAAAATATATGGATGTAGAAAAGAGAACTGATATTCCATCCGTGGCTTATTTCAGTATGGAATATGGTTTGGCTAACATCCTGAAGATATATTCGGGAGGATTAGGTATCCTTGCCGGAGATTATTTAAAAGAAGCCAGTGATTGTAACGTCGATATGGTCGCAGTGGGCTTTTTATACCGGTATGGATATTTTACCCAGACACTTTCTATGGATGGACAGCAGTTGGCAAATTATGAACCTCAAAATTTCAATCAGCTTCCGGTAGAGCAGGTTACTGACGAAAACGGGCATCCGATAATTTTGGAAGTGCCTTATCCGGGACGTATAATTTACGCCAATATCTGGAAAGTAAGTGTCGGCCGAGTTCCCTTGTATCTTATGGATACCGATCTCGATTCGAATAGCGAGTTTGACAGGCCCATTACATATCAGTTGTACGGAGGAGATTGGGAACACCGTATGAAACAGGAATACATGCTTGGTATAGGGGGTATTCTTATGTTGAAACGTTTGGGTATTAAGAAGGATATTTATCATTGTAATGAAGGACATGCTGCACTTATCAATGTACAGAGATTGGTAGAGTATGTTCAAAATGAAAAACTTTCATTTGAAGAGGCTCTTGAAGTGGTTCGCGCTTCTTCACTTTATACCGTACATACGCCTGTTCCGGCTGGACATGACAGCTTCGATGAAGGATTATTCGGAAAATATATGGGAGAATTTCCTGCAAAATTGGGAATTTCATGGCAAGACTTGATGGATTTGGGAAGAGAAAATCCCGGGACGAACGAAAAATTCTCGATGAGTGTATTTGCATGTAATACTTGTCAGGAAGTAAACGGCGTAAGTTGGTTACATGGAAAAGTTTCCCAGCACATGTTCCAGCCTATTTGGAAAGGGTATGCGGCCGAAGAACTTCATGTGGGGTATGTGACTAATGGTGTGCATTTTCCTACTTGGGCAGCTACCGAATGGAAAGAGTTCTATGTCGAGAAATTTGGACAAGATTTTCTTACACATCAAGGAGACCGTAAGATGTGGGAAAAAATATACGATGTACCCGATGAGGAGATCTGGAAGCTTCGTCAGACGATGAAAAATAAATTGGTGAATTTTGTAAAAGATGATTTTCGTGAAAATTGGCTGAAAAATCAGGGAGATCCGTCTCGTATTGTTTCTGTCCTTGAGCGTATCGATCCGAATGCTCTCCTTATCGGATTTGCTCGTCGTTTTGCAACTTACAAACGTGCGCACTTACTTTTCACCGATCTTGAAAGATTATCTAAAATCGTGAACAATCCTCAATATCCGGTACAATTCCTTTTCTCAGGAAAAGCGCATCCTGCGGATGGTGCTGGACAAGATCTTATAAAACGAATTGTCGAAATTTCACGTCGTCCTGAATTTTTAGGAAAGATTATTTTCTTGGAAAATTATGATATGAAAGTTGCCAAACGCCTGATATCTGGTGTAGATATTTGGCTGAATACTCCGACACGTCCATTAGAAGCGTCTGGAACATCTGGAGAAAAGGCAGAAATGAACGGAGTTCTCAATTTCTCTGTACTTGACGGTTGGTGGTATGAAGGTTATAAAGAAGGTGCAGGCTGGGCATTAACGGATAAACGGACATTCCAGGATCAAGGTCATCAAGATCAATTGGATGCTGCAACGATTTATTCTATGCTTGAAAACCAAATCGTTCCTCTTTATTTTGCTAAAAATAGCAAGGGATATTCTCCTGAATGGATTCAGTATATTAAGAATTCCATTGCGCAGATTGCCCCTGAGTTTACGATGAACCGTATGCTTCGGGATTATATAGATCGTTTTTATAGCAAGGAAGCTAAACGTTCTAAGCTTTTAGTTGCAGACAATTATAAAAAAGCGAAAGAAATAGCCGCTTGGAAACAAGAAGTCGTGGCTAAATGGGATTCGATCGAAATCAAGTCGGTCAACTTGCCCGAAGCGATACTTTACAGTCCGCATGTAGGAGAAGAATATCCTATTGAGGTGGCTATTGATCCTAAAGGACTCGGAAACTGCATTGGAGTTGAGTTGGTTGTTACTCCTGTTGAAGACGGTCAGATGAAACCTTATCAGGTATATGAACTTAATGTAATAAAAGCGACTTCGGATTCTACGGTTTTCCACATCGATTACCAGTTACGGGCAGCGGGAACATATAAATATTCATTCCGCATGTATCCTAAAAATCCGGATCTTCCTCATCGTCAAGATTTTGCTTACGTGCGTTGGTTCTGATCGCAATAAATGTTATCATAGAAAATCCGGAATGATCGAGATTCCGGATTTTTTTGTTTTTGAATGTTTAAGGAATAGGGCATGTAAAGATTTGTTTTAAGAATTTGTATCTTTGTTCATAAAGACTCGATATCGATGAAATTTCAAGATTTACAACAATTAAATGCGCGTTATGCTGATGAACTGAAAAAAGTTGCGTCAGAAGTAATAGACTCCGGTTGGTATCTGCAAGGGAAAAGAGTAGCTGCATTCGAGAATCGGTTGAGTGATTATTTGGAATGTCGCTATACGGTATCCGTAGGCAATGGCCTGGATGCATTAAGGTTGATATTTAAGGCTTATCTCGAGATTGGGACGATGCGACCGGGAGATGAAATTATCGTGCCGGCTAATACGTTTATTGCTACGGTATTGGCAATAACCGATAATCAGTTGAAACCGGTGTTCGTAGATCCGGATATACAGACTTTTAATCTCGATATGGAAAAAGTCGAAATGAATATAACCGAACGTACCCGAGCGATTGTTGTCGTACATCTTTATGGCCGATGTTGCTGGAATGAGAAGTTAAAACAGTTAGCGAAAAAATATAACTTGAGAATTATAGAAGATAATGCTCAGGCGATAGGGGCGGTCAGTCGGGTAGAAGGATTTAACGGGACATATAAAACAGGAACATTGGGAGATGCTGCGGGGATCAGTTTTTATCCTGCAAAGAATTTAGGGGCGTTGGGAGATGCCGGAGCTGTGACGACAAATGATCCGAAATTGGTCAAGGTGATCCGTGCATTGGCAAATTATGGTTCTGCTGAAAAATATATAAGTGTTTATCACGGGCTGAATAGCCGTATGGATGAGCTTCAGGCTGCATTTTTGTCAGTGAAGTTAAAATATCTTGATGAGGAAAATCGAGCTCGCCGCCAGATTGCTCTTTGGTATGATACCTATTTAAATCATCCGGACATTATAAAACCTTGTGTGGAGTGCTCGGAGGATCATGTATGGCATCAATATGTGATCCGGACAACACGACGGGAAGAACTTCGATCTTATCTTGAAAGGCAAGGTATTCCGACAGTGATTCATTATCCTGTCCCTCCTCATAAACAGGTCTGTTATCATCAATATAAAGATTTAGACCTTCCTGTTTCTGTATTGCTTGGCCGTGAAGTTTTAAGTCTTCCTATTTCTCCGGTAATTACGGAGTCCGATGTTATTGAAATATCTTCATGTATAGCGAGATTTTAGAATCGGTACAGATTTTGCACAGGTTAGATTTTAGAGTTTCTTTCGATGATGTTTTTCAGTCACGGAATATCATGATATGAGGTTTTGCTTACGGCTTTAATTCGGGTCTGTTATATTATTTTCAGTCACGATCCGAGTCGAAAGATTTCGTTTATTTCGATAGGAGAAGATACCGGACGTTCACTTTCCCAGCATATTTCCGGAATATTATATAATAAACATCGGTTTTCTATATTCGACATGTCGTTTTTATATACGGGATTTTCTAAAACAGCTTGGGATAATTGAATCTTGGGATCTTCCAACTGTTTTTTTAGTGTAGAGACAAACTCTTTTAAACGAATCTGGAATGAGAGAGACACGACGATCAAAATTCCATCGATAAAAATAGTATTTGCCGTTTCATTAAAAAAAGGAATAATTTCGATTATTTCATCTTTTTCATTTAGAAAAAGAATGTGTTTATAATATGTTTGCTCTCTATAACAAATGCAATGTGCAAAAAATCCCCGTTTCATTTTATTCTGTTACAGTAGAATCATTTTCTATTGTTATTTCCGATCGTTTTATTTCTGACTTTTTATAACGGATACGGGTGAGAGAAATACTGTCGGCATAAGTTTTTATCCAATCGGGGCGTGACGGGACAACGATGTTTCCGTATATTTTGTTGATGGCAGACGAATCGGACTCGACACGGAATGTTGCCCATCCGTTATTACGAATATCGGAACTGATGAAACGTATCGAGTCGTTTTTATGCTTCACTGCTAATGTTACACGAGGATATTGTTCGTTCCTTCTGGGCAACATGTTGAATTTCAGTTTTAAAATAAAAATATCTTTTTCTTGGTAATTATCGTCTGCGGGAATATCGAAAGTTAATATACTCCGTCCGATATAAGGTTCAAAGACATAGAACCGTTCTTTCGGCCATATATTAACGGAATCTCCGGGACGGGAGAGAGGTTGGGAATTGTTTTCGGCAATCAAAACTTTTACAGCCTCATCTTCTTCTTTGAGACGAGCTATAACGTTATCGTATATCTTGATGTATTTGGGTAAATGGTGTCCGTACCACATTAAAGAAGAATCGAATAATGCTTTATCTACTCCATGTTTTTTTAATACGGCGTTGCGCACCTCTTCTTTCTGTTCTATTGAACCGTATTTTTGATAGTTTTTTTCGATAATCGCTTCTGATTTATGAATATCGATTAAGAGATCTTCCATTGCTTTAGGCTTGATAATGTGATCGGGAGTTCGGTCACAAGCCGAAAGAAAGCAAAAAATTACACTGCATAAAGCTATATAAAATAACGATCTCATAAAAGATTGTTTAGTAGTTCTTCGACACGGATGCTAAATATTTTCGATAAAAAAGCAGCAATACAATTACTCCTATAGTAATAGCCGAATCGGCTATATTAAAAACCGGTCGGAAAAATTCAAAAGAATCGCCTCCGACAAAAGGAATCCAATCAGGCCAATAAAACCGGAATAGAGGGAAATAGAGCATATCTACGACTTTTCCATGAAATAATGACTGATAACCGCCGCCTTCGGGGAATAAAGTTGCGACGAATGGAGGGGTAGGGTTGTCGAATATAATACCATAAAAAACGCTGTCTATTATATTGCCGAATGCACCGGCAAGGATGAGAGCAATGCAAACGACATATCCTTTTTTGAAAGGACGATGTACTATTTTGTACAAATAGTAACCGATAAAAATGACAGCTGCAATACGAAACAGGCTGAGAAACAATTTACTGATGATTTCTATACCGAAAGCCATTCCATTGTTTTCGATAAATAGAATGTAGAACCATTTTGTGATTTCGATATCTTCTCCCAGATACATGTGAGTTTTGACCCATATTTTAGTAAACTGGTCGATAAATAATACTAAAAATATTACCAGTATAGCTATTTTCCCGTTTGTCAGTTTCATCCTCTTTTAGACTGTGTTTGATGTTATTTCTCCATATTACGGATGTCCGATAAAGACAATTCGACGCCTGTCCCGTATGCTTTTGCATATACGTCAAGTGTCGAATTGTTGTTTGTATCTCAGATTCAAAATGACCCGATTTTATTTCTGGTCTTTTTTGGCATTGATACTGAGTGTAGCGTGAGGGACAGCCCGTAATCTTTCTTTGGGAATCAATTCCCCGGTTTCCCGGCAAATCCCGTATGTCTTATTTTCGATTCTTACCATGGCAGCTTGCAGATGTTGTATAAACTTCATCTGTCGTTGAGCTAACTGGCCGGCTTCTTCTTTCGATAATGTCGTAGCTCCCTCTTCCAATACTTTGAATGTAGGAGATGTATCGGTTGTGTCATTACCGTCAGCATTCATTACCGCCGACTTCAGCAGATCATAATCCCGGTAAGCCTTGTCGAGCTTTTCTTGTATGATCGCGCGGAATTCTTCTAATTCTGCATCTGAATATCGTGTTTTTGTACTCATAGGTTTACGGTTTTTAAGTGAATAACCTTTTTTCTTATTTACTACATAACATAGTAAATGTTATATAGTTTGCAATATGATGCGAAAATAAGGAAATTACCCCAATATACAAAATTACTGGGGTAATAATACCGAATTTATGCTTTTGTTACAGATACTTGTAATTTGAATGAATCGAAATCCAAATCTGTATAATTTTCATCGGATATGGCATTTACTATTTCTATCGAGTCTGCAAGCACTTGTTTTGCTATGTAATCTTTATATTTGTTTATTGCAGAATCTGTTTCGGAATGACTGGTCAGTCTTACAGTTATTTTATCTGTAATGTCAAAGCCGTTTGCTTTTCTGATGTTCTGTATTCGGTTAACCAATTCTCGGGCTATTCCTTCAAGACGAAGTTCTTCTGTAACTGTAATATCGAGAGCTACGGTCAACCTTCCTTCGTTGGCAACTAACCATCCGGGAATATCTTCAGAAATAATTTCCACATCATTCAATTCTATCGTAGCTTGCTGAGACTCGATATCGAACGTAAATTCTCCTTCGGTTTCGAAACGAGCTATTTCTTCCTGTTCCATTGATGCGATAGCTGCGGCTAATTGCTTCATGATTTTTCCATAGCGAGGTCCGAGCTTTTTAAAATCTGGTTTGATCCGTTTTATGAGTATCCCGGCCGTATTATCTACGAAATTTAGCTCTTTTACATTTACTTCATTTAATATCAAATCTTTAACCGATTTGATCTCCTCTTTTTGTTTTTCGTCTAAAACGGGCAACATTAATGCCGTTAGAGGTTGACGTACTTTGATATTTACTTTTCTTCGCAATGCAAGTACCATAGAAGTAATATCCTGAGCTATTTGCATACGTTCTTCTAAGGTCTTGTCGATATATTCCGGATGTAAAGTCGGGAAATCGCATAGATGTACCGATTTGTCAGAGCGTCCGGTTGCGGATGTCAGATCTCTGAACAACCGGTCTGCAAAGAACGGTGCTATGGGAGCCATGAGTGCGGCGACAGTTTCCAAACATGTGTATAGAGTCTGATAAGCAGACAGTTTATCTGCATCCATCGTTCCTCCCCAAAACCGTTTCCGGTTAAGACGCACATACCAGTTGCTTAGATTATCGTTAACGAAGTCGGAAATGGCACGTCCTGCACGGGTCGGTTCGAAATTATTGTAATGTTCATCGACCTCTTTTATGAGAGTATTCAACAAAGAAATAATCCAGCGGTCTATTTCAGGACGTTCTGTTACGGGAATTTCCGGTTCGGAGAATGTAAATCCGTCCACATTTGCATATAAAGCAAAAAATGAATAGGTATTGTAGAGTGTCCCGAAAAATTTTCGGCGAACTTCTTCTATACCGTCTATATCGAATTTTAAATTATCCCATGGCGATGAGTTGGTGATCATATACCAACGCAATGGGTCTGAACCGTATTTCTCGATCGTAGAGAACGGATCAACGGCATTGCCTAACCGTTTGGACATTTTATTCCCGTTTTTGTCAAGCACAAGTCCGTTTGAGATCACAGCTTTGTAAGCAACGCTGCCGAAAACCATTGTGGCAATGGCATGGAGGGTAAAGAACCATCCGCGTGTTTGATCTACTCCTTCGGCAATGAAGTCTGCCGGGTACACTTCGTGACTGTCGAGCAGCTCTTTGTTTTCAAATGGGTAATGTATTTGAGCATAAGGCATTGCGCCCGAGTCGAACCACACATCGATTAAGTCGCTTTCTCGTTTCATCGGTTTCCCGTTTTCCGATACTAACACGATATCATCGACGTATGGTCTGTGTAAATCGATTTTGTCGTAGTTTTCTTTTTTATATTCGCCCGGTACAAATCCCTTTTCTTTGTATGGATTCGATTTCATGAATCCTGCAGCGATGGATTTTTCTATTTCGTTATATAATTCTTCTACCGATCCGATACATTTTTCTTCTCCCTCTTCCGAACGCCAAATAGGGAGAGGTGTACCCCAGTAGCGGGAACGACTCAAGTTCCAGTCATTCAAGTTTTCCAGCCATTTTCCGAAACGTCCTGTTCCGGTAGATTCCGGTTTCCAGTTGATGGTCTTGTTCAGTTCTATCATCTGATCTTTACAAGCCGTTGATTTGATAAACCAACTGTCCAACGGATAGTATAATACCGGTTTGTCGGTACGCCAACAGTGCGGATAATTATGTACATGTTTTTCTATCTTGAATGCCTGATTATTGATTTTCATCATCATACAGATAGAAATGTCGAGAGTTTCGTCTTTATCGGTGAGGTTCGGGTCATACGCATTTTTTACGAAACGTCCGGCGTATTCTTTGTATAAATCGACGTTTACACATTCTTTTACAAATGCGTCGTCCAGCTCATCGAGTGAATAGAACTTTCCGGTAAGATCTACCATTGGACGCAATTCACCCTTTTTATTGACCATTTGTAACGGAGGTATTCCTGCAGCTTTGGCAACTTGAGCGTCATCAGCACCGAAGGTCGGAGCAATATGCACGATACCTGTACCGTCTTCGGTTGTTACATAATCTCCCGAAATGACACGGAAAGCTCCTTTTCCCGGATTGACCCATGGGATCAGTTGCTCATATTCCATTCCTACCAAGTCCGGACCTTTATATTCGGCGATCACTTTATAGGGAATCAGTTTGTCTCCGGGTTTGTAATCTTCTAAAGCTAAGTCTGCCGCTTTCGGATTGAAATGAGTATTCAATAAAGCCTTTGCTAAAACTACTGTGATGGGTTTTCCGCTATAAGGGTTATAAGATTGTACGGCAACATACTCTATTTTTGGACCTACGCATAATGCAGTATTTGACGGTAGTGTCCAAGGTGTCGTCGTCCATGCAAGAAAATAAGGAGTTCCCCATTCTGCCATTTCCGGTTTCGGGTTCTTCATTTTAAACTGGGCGACTACAGTCGTGTCTTTTACATCTCTGTAACATCCCGGTTGATTTAGTTCATGTGAACTTAATCCAGTTCCTGCGGCCGGAGAATAAGGTTGAATTGTATATCCTTTGTAGAGGAGTCCTTTATTATAAAGTTGTTTCAATAACCACCACAGAGTTTCGATATAACGATTATCGTACGTGATATAAGGGTCGTTCATATCTACCCAATATCCCATTTTATGAGTAAGGTCTTCCCATTCACGGGTATATTTCATCACGTCTTTACGGCATGCAGCATTATAATCGGCTACGGAAATCGTCTTCCCTATATCTTCCTTAGTGATTCCGAGTGCTTTTTCTACACCTAATTCTACAGGTAATCCGTGAGTATCCCAGCCGGCTTTGCGTTTTACATGAAACCCTTTCATTGTTTTGTAACGGCAAAAGATATCTTTAATCGATCGAGCCATTACATGATGAATACCCGGCATTCCGTTTGCAGAAGGTGGTCCTTCATAAAATACGAAAGACGGGCAACCTTCACGGACTTCCAGACTTTTGTGGAATACATTTTCTTCATCCCATTTTTTCAGTACCTCTTTGTTTATCTCGGATAAATCGAAGTGAGAATATTCGGTAAACTTTTTACTCATATCTGATAAAATATTACTGCTTTCAAAAATCGCCCCGAAGGTACGAAAAATCAATGAAAAACAGCTTTATTGTAATGATAAAATGTATGCAGATATTATTTTATTATTGTTTTATCGGTTTTTCTGTCAAAAGCGGGATATTTCGCTATATTTGTATGTTTTGTATAATTAACGACAGAGAAATGTGCAATTGGGTAAATAAGTCGGGTATTGTTACGATTGTTCTGTTTATTTTCTGTACAGTATTCTTTTCGTGTGAAGAAATCAGTTTCGGAAAAGATCAGGATACTGCTGAGATGTTATGTAATAGGGTCTGGGTAGATTTTTATGATGAAAACGATTATACTGAATGTCGTAGAGAGCTGTCTTTTTATTTGGACGGAGGAGGAATAATACGATACGATTATTATAATATATATACAGGAGATCTTTTAGATACGTTTTCTGAATATTTTTATTGGGACTGGAGTATTTACGGACATTCTATTGATATGGAATTTTCCGATGGTTACAGTTATTTCGATGATATTATAGTTAGCGGAAATTATCTTTCCGGCATTTTGGATGGTTATAAGGTAACGTTTACCGATGGCTATTTGCTTGATTAAATAAGGTACAACATTGGAGAAGTATTTACATAAAAATCGAACGGTCTTTTCGGTTTTTTGAAAATACTTTTGTTTATATTTTGATTGTTTGGAGTATTTTATATAAATTGCCGCAGGGTGTCGGTATATTGAGGAGAAGATAATCCATGAATCTTTTCTTGTATGATGAGATAACAATATATTTATTGGTCGTAAGGGGGAATAAGCCGATAACCGGATTAAGCCAAATCCGTTTTTAATCAGGAAACTTTTAATATATAAATGAAAAGAAATGAGAGAGAGAAAAAAAATTACCCGGAGCGTATTGCTATGCGCTTTTGTATCGGCTTTTGTCGCTTGTAGCAATAAAGTAGATTACAAGGATTCGTCACTACCTGTCGAAACTCGCGTACAAGATTTATTAGGACGTATGACAGTCGAAGAGAAGGCTGCTCAGCTTGATATGTTGTCGGCAAAAGAAATTGTCATAGACGAAAACACTTTATCCGATGAACAGTTGAAGCATTTTGTAGATAGCATGTGTATAGGAGCTGTTCATGATTTATATCCTGCTCATGCTGCAGTAGCTAATCTTATACAAAAACATGCGGTGGAAAACTCGCGTTTGGGTATTCCTTTGCTTTTTATAGAAGAAGGGTTGCACGGCTATCAAGGTGTAAAGGGTACAGCTTTCCCTATTCCTATCGGTAATTCTTCAAGTTGGGACACGACCATGCTCTATTCGATAGGGAGGGTCATTGCTACAGAAGCCCGTGCTCATGGCGTGCATTTCATATTGGGTCCGAATTTGGATCTTGCTCACGAAATAAGATGGGGACGTGTTGAGGAAACTTTCGGCGAAGATCCGTATTTGACTTCTCGATTAGGGGTTAATCTTGTAAAAGGTATGCAAGGCAATGATTTGAAAGATAATAATACTGTGGCATCAGAGCCTAAACATTTCGGTATTCATGGTATTCCGGAATCGGGGACAAATGCCTCATCGGTTAATATCGGCGAACGAGAAGCCCGTTCATTCCATTTATATACTTTCGAAAAAGCGGTGAAAGAGGGACATGCTCAAGGAGTAATGGCCGCTTATCATGATATTGACGGAATTCCTTGCGTTGCGAATGAATGGCTGTTGTCTAAAATCTTACGTGAAGAGTGGGGTTTTGACGGTATTGTAGTATCGGATTTAGGAGCTATAAGAAGACAGGTAAACGATCATCATACGGCTGTGGATACTGAAGATGCTGTTGTTAAATCTCTTAAAGCAGGATTGAATATGCAGTTTTACGATTTCCCTTATGATGATTTTCAAAAAGCTGTTGTCGAAGCAGTTAAAAACGGAACGTTGGATGAAGCAGTTCTCGATAGTAGGGTTGCCGATGTATTAAGACTGAAATTCCGTTTGGGATTATTCGAGAACCCTTATACGGCTGACTCTCTGGCTACTCTAGCCGAAGATAATGCGGAACATAAGGCTTTGGCTTTGAGAGCTGCTCGAGAATCGTTGATTTTGCTGAAGAATGCAAAAAACACATTGCCGTTTAAACAGAACATCAAACGTATTACTCTTGTGGGAGAACTGGCAAATCAGTCGTTGTTGGGCGGTTATTCTCCGGCTCAGGCAAGAGGGATTACAGTATATGAGGCGTTAAAAGATAAATTCGGTAACGATGTCCGTATCGATTTTATAGAAAGTCAGATAGAGGATTCTTTCAAATCTATTCCTAATTCGGTCCTATATACGGAAGCCGGCGGTAAGAATGGAGTTTATGTCGAGTTTTTTAATGGAATAGACCTGAAAGGAACTCCGGCATATAAGAGTGTAGACCCTGAGATTTCGCATTATTGGCATAATTTAAGTCCGGTTCCGGGTGTGAACAGAGATATGTTTTCAGCTCGTTGGAAAGGGGTGATAAAAGCGCCTGTAACCGGAGAGTATGAGTTCAAAATGTCTGCAGATAATTGGAGCAAATTGTATTTAGGCGGAAAGCTGGTCGTCGATCAGTGGGATAATGGTAAAAATAATGGTACATATCGTATTCGTTTACAAGCCGGACAGATACTTCCGATACAGGTGGAATATGCAGAAATCGATGATAATGCATGGACTTCTATCGAATGGAGGCTTGTCGGTAGTGCGATGTCTGCCGATGCTTTATGTAATCGTGTTCTTGCTTCGGCACGCACGTCGGATATTACCATTGTCGTTGTAGGAGAATCGATGAATCTTGTCGGAGAGGGGAAAGACCGGCAGAATTTGAATATGAATGAACGAGATGTCAAGCTGTTGCAAGCTGTGCGTGCATCCGGATGTCCGGCAGCTACGGTATTGATGCATGGTCGTCCGTTCGTAATGACTCCGGTAGATGAATATTCCGATGCTATATTAGATGCTTGGTATCCGGGAGAGTTTGGTGGAAAAGCCGTTGTGGAGGCTCTTTTCGGAGATATCAATCCTTCGGGTAAATTGACTGTCAGTGTTCCTCGTTCACAGGGACAGTTACCGGTTACTTATCTGAAAAAACGTTCTTTCAAACATTGGTACGTAGATGGAAATACGACTCCGTTATACGCATTTGGTCATGGACTTAGTTATACGACATTTAAGTATGGAGATATGCGGTTGTCTGCTGAAGAAATAAACAAGGATGAGAATCTTACTGTTTCTTTTACTGTTGAGAATACAGGTAAAGTACGAGGTACAGAAATATGCCAGTTGTATTTGACCGATAAGATTAGTAGTGTGTCGCTTTCCGGAAAAGCTTTAAAAGGATTTTCTCGTGTAGAATTAGCTCCGGGAGAAAAGAAAACCGTAGAGATTATTTTAACTCCCGAACATTTTTCATTGATCAATGCCGATATGCAGCGAGTTGTAGAACCCGGATTGTTCGAAATATCCGTAGGTCCTTCTTCTGCTATGGTCGAACTGAAAGAGGAAGTAACTGTTAAATAACGGTTAGTGGTTAAACAAAAATTTTAAAAGCCTGTCTGATAAAAAAGTCGGACAGGCTTTTATATGAAGTTTACAATAAATTATGTCGCCTGTTTATTATGCGTTTTTCAGTTTTGGTAGTCTGTGAAAGAAATAGATTCCGAAAATAATTGCCATAGCGATTCCGATGCTCACAGATAAATTATACGGAAGGTTGATTCCGATAGGGTCATACAGAATATAGGTAATTGTAACTGTTGTCATAAAAAGGGCTGGGATAAGAGTGACCCAATATAATTTCTTTTTTTGTGCGAGATATACAGTAATAGCCCATAATGTGAATACGGCAAGTGTTTGGTTGCACCATGCAAAATATCTCCAAATCATTTCAAAACCGTCTTTATCGGCAAGACTATAGATAAGAATTCCGATTGCAAGTATAAATAAAGGAATACAGATTATTAATCGTTTGGTAATCGACTTTTGTTCTATTTTCATAAAATCTGCAATGATAAGTCGCGCTGAACGGAATGCGGTATCTCCTGACGTTATGGGTGCGGCGATTACACCGAGAATGGCTAAAAAACCACCGATAACTCCCAGCCATCCTTCAGAAATTTTTTGTACGATGATGGCGGCACTTCCATTTATATTATCGGCATTTTCTCCCACTTCAAATATTGATTGACCTTCAGGGCTGAAAAAGTAAGTAGCTGCCGCCGCCCATATCAGGGCAACGATACCTTCGGTAACCATAGAGCCGTAAAATATAGAACGTCCTTGATTCTCATTCGTCATACATCGTGCCATTAGTGGAGATTGAGTTGCATGGAATCCTGAAATAGCTCCGCAAGCAATGCTAATGAACATCATTGGGAAGATTGGGGAATTTGCTGCATTCGGGTGTTTGTTTTGTAATCCGTCGGTGATTTCGGGTATGGCAGGAAATTGGATGAGTAATACGGCAAGTATTCCGATAGCCATAAAGAGCAGTGCGGCAGCGAAAAAAGGATATACCCGTCCGATTATTTTGTCGATCGGGAATAGTGTAGCGATAATGTAATAGATAAATACGATATAAATCCAGAATGTAGAATCCAGAGATTCGGGAGTCAACATTGCGAGTAATTCTGCCGGACCTGCAACAAAAACAGCGCCGACCAGTATCATTAAAATTACTGTAAAACCTCGCATAATTTGTTTTGTGGTAACTCCTAAATAACGTCCGATAGTTTCCGGAAGGCTCTCTCCATTATGCCGTAAAGAAATCATCCCAGAAAGATAATCATGTACCGCTCCGGCGAATATAGTACCGAATACGATCCATAAAAAAGAAGAAGTTCCGAATTTTGCTCCCATAATAGCTCCGAAAATAGGACCGAGTCCGGCGATGTTCAGAAATTGGATCATAAATATTTTCCAACGGGGAAGAGGTACAAAATCTACTCCGTCGGGGTTCTTGACTGCCGGAGTCTTACGGTCGGGTTCGATTCCGAAAACCCTTTCAATGAATTTTCCGTAAATAAAATAACCTCCGATAAGCACTAATAAAGCGATACAAAATGTGATCATGATATGTGGTTTTTGTAAAAGTTTTACATATATTGTGCTGCTGCTTCGGCGCAGCGTTCACCATCGATTGCTGCCGAAACAATACCACCTGCGTATCCAGCGCCTTCACCGCAAGGATATAACCCCTTAATGCGAACGTGTTGCATGTTTTCTTTATATCGAGGAATTCTTACCGGAGAGGATGTCCTTGTTTCTACTCCGATCATTAGTGCTTCTCTTGTAAGAAAGCCTTTCGATATTTTGCCGAAATAAGAAAATCCTTCTCTAAGACGTGAAGTAATGAATTCCGGCATCCAAAAGTGGAGAGGAGAGGAGATAACTCCCGGTGTATATGACGATTTAGGCAGATCGAACGATACTTTTTTATTGACGAAATCTGTCATTCGTTGGGCTGGGGCTGTTTGTTTACAATTCCCATTCACATAGCACTGATATTCAAGTTCTTCCTGAAATTTTATTCCTGACAATACTCCGTACTGGGAATATTGATCGATATCTTCCGGTCTTATTTCTACAACCATCCCCGAATTAGCCCATACTGATCCTCGATTTGAAGGAGACATTCCGTTTACAACGATTTGATTAGGTCCGCTGGCTGCCGGAACGACAAAACCTCCCGGACACATGCAGAATGAATAAACACCACGTCCGTTTACTTGAGCTACGAAATTGTATTCAGCTGCCGGAAGATATTCTCCTCTACCTTTAGGATTGTGGTACTGCAATTGATCTATCAGATGTTGCGGATGTTCCAGACGTACACCTACGGCGAAGCCTTTGCTTTCCAGTTCTATCCCTGATTCGTATAAATGATAATATACATCTCTAGCAGAATGTCCGGTTGCCAGAATAACGGGAGCATGAAACTCTTTTCCGTTTTGGGTTACTATACCGATAATTTCATCGTTTTTTATTAAAAGCTTGTCCATTCGGGTTTCGAAATGTATCTCACCGCCCGATTTTTCTATTTGCTTCCGGATATTTTCGATAACGATTGGTAATTTATCTGTACCTATATGAGGGTGAGCATCTGCTAAAATAGATATATTTGCGCCATGTTGACAGAAAATATTTAAAATGCGATCTACCGATCCCCTTTTTTTGCTTCGAGTATATAGTTTCCCATCTGAAAAAGCTCCAGCTCCTCCTTCTCCGAAACTGTAATTCGATTCGCTGTTTACGACTTGTTCTCGGCTTATACGGGCAATATCTTTACGTCGTTCATGAACATTTTTTCCTCGTTCTATGATAATGGGGCGGCGTCCGAGTTCGATCAGGCGTAAAGCCGCGAACAAACCTGCAGGACCTGCTCCTACAATAATGACAGGAGACTTGTCCGATACATTGCCATAGTAAGTATGTATATATTCATTGTCAGTAGGTATTTCATTAATATATACTTTTAATTGCATGTTGATCATAACCTGTCTTTGGCGGGCATCTATCGAGCGTTTCAATACTCGGATCGCTTTAATCGAAGATAAATCGATGGCGTATTCCTGTGATACGGCTTGTGTTATATTATATTCCGATGAAGCCTGTTTAGGTATTACTCTTATTTTTAATTCTTTGATCATATTGTTATTTTTTACCCGAATAGTTGTCGAAAAGCTTCTTCAACTTTACGGACGGGAACAATTTCTATATTCAGTTTTTTATCATCGAATCCTTTGAGATTATTATATGGAATCAAAATGCGTTTGAATCCCAATTTTTCTGCTTCCAATATCCTCTGTTCGATTCGGTTGACAGGTCGTATTTCTCCGGATAATCCGACCTCTCCGGCCATACAGGTATGGTTTTCGATAGCCATGTCCATATTGGATGAAAGAATAGCGCTGATGATAGATAAATCCATTGCCGGATCGTTAACTTTCAATCCTCCGGCGATATTTAAAAATACATCTTTTTGTGCAAGTTTAAATCCGACTCGTTTCTCGAGAACAGCCAAAAGCATATTCATTCTTCTTAAATCGAATCCTGTTGCCGATCGTTGTGGTGTACCGTATGCGGCAGTGCTTACTAAAGATTGTGTTTCAATCAGAAATGGACGTATTCCTTCTATGGCCGCAGCTATGGCGACCCCGCTTAATCCCTCGTGATTTTGAGATAGTAGTAGTTCGGAGGGATTACTGACTTCCCGAAGCCCGTTTTGTCTCATTTCGTATATTCCCAATTCGGCAGTGCTCCCGAATCGGTTTTTAATAGATCTGAGAATTCGGTACATATAGTGTTGGTCTCCCTCGAATTGTAGCACGGTATCAACGATATGTTCCAAAACTTTAGGTCCGGCAATACTACCTTCTTTATTTATATGTCCGATCAATAGAACGGGAGTTCCGGTTTCTTTTGCGAATTTGAGGATTGATGCAGAACATTCTCGCACCTGAGATACGCTTCCCGGAGAAGATTCGATCGTCTCGGTTGATATGGTTTGAATGGAATCTATGATAACTAAATCGGGTTGTACGTTTTTAATATGCACGAATATTTCTTCTAAAGAAGTTTCACAAACGATATAACAATCAGGATTTTCACTTTTTTGTATTCGGTCTGCTCGTAATTTCAGTTGGCGAGCACTCTCTTCTCCTGAGACATACAATGTTTTTTTCCCATGTAAACCTAAAACCGTCTGTAAAATCAGAGTCGATTTTCCTATTCCGGGTTCACCCCCGATCAAGACTAATGAGCCGGGAACCAAACCACCTCCGAGAACCCTGTTCAATTCATTGTTCTGTACATCTATACGAGGTTCTTCTGCAATATTTATTTCATTCAGTTTAAGAGGTTTCGATTTGCTGTTTTCGGTCGAGTGATACGAGCTTTTAGCTGCTGAAGGCTTCGTGTTGATAATTTCTTCTACATAGCTGTTCCATTCTCCGCAAATAGGACATTTCCCTATCCATTTCGGAGAATCAGCTCCGCAATTGGAGCATATATATACCGATTTTGTTTTTGCCATAAAAGAATTGCATATTAATAGTTACAAATATATCGTTTTTTTCTGTATAAACAGCTAAAAATATGATGGAGATATGGCAATATATTGTGATCTTATAATGATTTATCCTTCGTTTATTTACTGTTTAATAAAATACGCCGGACGATAAACTTTTTGTCCGGCGTATTGATATTTGATTGTTACTTTTGTGAAAGATTTTTCTTTGGATGCAGACGTTTAGCCTGATCCTTTTTTCTTATTTCTTTTTTCTGTTCCTGTTTCCATTGATCATAAGCTGCTTTTTGAGAAGGGGTAAGGATCGAAATAAACTCGGCTTCTTGTGCTTTTCGTTGTTCCATACGTTTTTGGCGTTCGATTTTCTCTTTTTTCTTTTGTGCTATTTGTTCTTTTATCTGTTGCAGATTCCAAGTATAAACCTTGGCCGTTTGTTCATCGTTTAATTGCAACCGAATTTTCATTATATCCGTACGTTTCTGTGCTATTTGTTCCGGTGTAAAATTTTTCTTTACTCTTGTTTTCTCAACAGGTTTTTGGGCAAAAGCCATTGCAGACATACACATTGCTATTAAAAGCATTCCGATTTTTGTTTTCATACTTCTTTTCTTTTTAATAATTACTTAAATAAATGGTAGAAACATTTTCTTATTGGATGCAGATACAATATGAAAGTTAAATCTCATAATTGTTTTTTGCTCATTATTAGATTATTATCTGCAATATATTTAGGTTTGTCTGTAATGACCTAAACAGGAATATTTACGTTTTATCTCGGCTGATGAGACTAAGTTGTTATTTTATGAACAGATTATATTATTCTTTTATGTTTGAAATATATATTTTTAACCAAAAATAATGTTATGAAAAATTCTGTTCAGGTACTGCTTTTTTTAATACTTTTCTTTTCATGTAAAAAGTCCGATATTGAACGCTCTTTAACTTTGGCAGGGGATAATGCTGTTGAATTAAGAAAAGTTTTAGATCATTATAGTAAAAATATCGATGATAGTCTTAAATATAAAGCTGCAGTTTTTTTAATAGAAAATATGCCTGGCCATTATTCTTTTGGAGGGAAATCAGTTGATAATTTTTATAGGGCTGTTGATTCTGTGTTATTGGTGGAGAAAAATAAAGAAGTTCTGAAGCAAAAAATAGATAGTATAGCTAAAATGAATAATCTCCCGAAGAGTGCAGAAAGATTTGAAGATATTAAATGTGTAACGGCAGAGTTTCTTATTAATAATATAGAACGGGCTTTTGAAGTTTGGCCTTCGGGAGGGTATGCCCATCACTTGAATTTCGATCAGTTTTGTGAATATATATTACCGTACAGGGTACGGAATGAACCAATAGAATTTTGGCGAGACTCTTTAGCGGCTATGTATAATGATATTCGTTTACATGGTTATAATGAAGGATGGCGATATTCAGCTTTTCATGCATGTTGTGAACTGAATAACCGTTTAAGGGAAGAAACTGGAGTGTATCTTTTACCTGTTTCAACTTTTCCGATAGAAAAATATTCTGTTTTAAGAAATATGTCTATTGGAACGTGTAGTGATTATTGTGCCCGGGCTATTTTTGCAATGAGAGCAAAAGGAATTCCGGTAGTGGAGGATTTTACACCGCAATGGCCATATAGAGCATTGGGACATACGTGGAATGTCGTATTTTCTAGTAATGGGAAAGAATTTTCTTTTGGAGGTGTGGATACGAATCCGGATGTTATTCATAAGCCGGATTCAAAGCTGTCCAAAGTGTACAGAAGAACCTATGCTTTGAATAAAAATTCTTTGGCAGCTCTTTGTCATAATGAACCTATCCCTAGCAATTTGAATAATTTATTTATGAGAGATGTAACAGATAACTATACAAAAACTTTTGATGTGAAAGTTGAGACGCTTGTTTCTCCTTTACAAAAGCGGAAATTTGTCTATTTGTGTGTATTTGATAATAGGCGATGGGTACCTGTTGCGCATGCTGGGAATAAAAGGGGTAGCATAACATTTGAGAATATGGGATATGATGTTATGTATTTACCCGGATATTTTATCAATGAAGGAATACAACCCGCAAATTATCCGTTTTTGTTAGATTTTAAGGGTAGGATACATTATTATAAACCAGATACATTAGATACTTATAATTTACGTTTCAAGCGTAAATATCCTTCTACTTTCAGAGTTATAGGTGTTACCAGACATATGATAGGTGGAGAAATACAGGCTGCAGATAATCCGGAGTTTGATAATCCGCAAATAATTCATCGTATAGAAAAAAATCCGAATGGCTTTTATGTTACAATTTCTCTCGATACTTTATCTCAATGTTATAAGTATTGGAGGCATGTGTCTCCTGTTGCAGGATATGGGAATATTGCAGAATTACAATTTTTCGGTTCGAATGGAGAATTGTTAAATAATAAGGGGAAGATAATAGGAACAGATAAAACTTGGGGTAATGATCCGAAACGATCTCGGGAGTCTGCATTTGACGGGGATCCTTTGACGTTTTTTGATTCTTCATTACCTGATTCGGCATGGGTAGGTCTTGAATTTCCAGAACCTGTTTCAGTAAAAAAGATTGTTTATTTACCTCGTAATGACGGAAATAATGTAACAATAGGTGATGAGTATGAATTATTTTATTATTCGCTTTATGGGTGGAGAAGCCTTGGTCGGAAAATAGCAAAAGATTATTTTGTTGAATTTGCAAATGTCCCGAAAAATGCTGTTTTGTGGTTGCATAATCATACACAAGGTAATGAAGAGAGAATATTTACTTTTGATGGGCGACATACATTTTGGTGGTAATTATTGACTATGATAATTTAGTATATTATTATGAGAATATCTTTTGCTTGTATCATATTATTGTTTTTGATAGCATGTCATTCCGCATCTAATAAAAAAGAGATATCACAGATTGTTGAATGGATAGGAAAAGAACTTTTTATTCCTACTGATATTCCTGCTTTTTATAGTATGACAGATTCTTTGGACCATGAAAATTCGGACATGTTATATAAGGTATTGTTATATTGTGGTTCTGAGAGTGAAGAGAATATTAAATTGGAATTAATAAAGTGGCATTCGTTGATAAAAGAAGTGGAGAATTCATTATCGGGCAAAATTCAAATTGAATTTTATATTTGTTCTGAGAAAAAAGAAAAATTTTCTTCTTTTTTTGTAGATGATAAGTTTAATTATCCAGTGTATTTTGATAAAGAGGATAATATTGGTCGATTGAATCATTTCCCGAGAAATAATCAAGATTATTGTTTTTTACTTGATAGAAGTAATAAAGTCTTGGCGATTGGAAATCCGATATATGACCAGAGTATTCGAAATCAGTATAATCAAATTTTTACTGGTAAGATAAGAACTGCAATAGAAACAACAGTATGTGTGAAGTCAAATATAATTGAGCTTACAGCTATGAAAGTTAATGAGCAATCTGAAATAATATTTGTTTTACAAAATACGGGTACTTATCCACTTGTTATAAAAGATATTGTTGTAAATTGTGGTTGTACTGTCCCAATTTGGCAAGAGTATCCGGTTAAGTCTGGGTCTGAAACGGAAATAAAAGTACTTGTAAAACCGACGCATACCGGTGCATTTTTTAAGACTGTACGAGTGTATTGCAATATAAAAGATGATTATATACAATTGAGAATAAAAGGATATGTCTATTAATGTCGCGTGATTAAGTTTTGTTAGTTTGCCCTATACCCGTAAATAACGGCATAAATAAAAAGATGCCGATAAATGACATAATTAAACCTCCTATACTTCCTGCTGCTAAAGGAAACCAAAAACCTTCTTTTTCTGCTCCTATTATAAAAGGTAAAAAGCCTAATATAGTGGAGACAATGGTAAGAAATATTGGACTTATTTTGGCATTCCATGCTTTAATATAGGCTTTTATTGGTGGAATTTTTTTTGTTTTTAATATGTTATTATATTCATTTAAGATGTATATACTGGCATTTACCGTAAGTCCGCATAAAATAATGAATGCTGCGAATCCTCCCTGATCGAAATTAAGTCTGAACCAATAAAAGGTAAGGAAGATGCCAATAAAGGATATTGGTATTATAAAAATGATTGTAAAGGGTTGTTTAAGGGAGTTGAATAATATGCTGGTGGTAAAGTAGATAATGATAATAATAAGTATCATTGACCAATATTGTTTATTATTTTTTTGTCCCCAACTGATTTGGTTTTGCATTCCATTTTCAATACTATATCCTAAAGGCAATATTTTTTCAAAGTTATTTATTGTTTTGAGTAAGATATTATTTCCTTGTTTGGACGGACCTATATAATCGTATTGTAGACAAAGTCGATATTGTTGATTTTCTTTGGCTATATTTTGTGGACTTTGTCCTTTCTCAATATCGGCAAGTTCAGACAGTTTATAATTATTTTTATTGATTTGTCCCGGAAAATATTTTAATTTCCAAATATCATATTCATTAGCTTGTTTTGAGAATAGTTTTATTTCTTCTGATGATGAGCCAGATTTCCAGCGTTCCACATATATATCTTTCCCAAACATAGGATTGATATTATTGTAAAGTTGTATGGGGGTTATATTCTGTTCGATGAGTTTGTCTTTTTTTAAATTGAATGAGTATTCTTGGTAATCATTTTTAAAGTAACTGAATCTAGAGTTGATCGTGAATTTTTTTATTCGTTTGTTTTGCTGCAAAGAATCTTTGAATTGTTCTGCCAAAGCATGTAGATGATCATAATTGTATCCGAGCATTTTGACCCTATATGGCCCGGCATTATCTTTTATAGAGTTGTTAAATCCGTTTCCTAAACCTTCTATATTCCATGAACCTCCTCCCTGTTCAAGAGCTTTACTTATTAATTTTGATTTTAATAAGTGTGGAAATCCGCTGTTTTGGTGTTTGGGAACAAATTTTATATTAATGCTAGCTTGTAATGTGGAGACATTCGTTTCAAATTGTTTGATCTCTTTATATTGTTGTAGATAATTTTCTATTTGTCCGATGATATAGTTCGTTTGAGTAAGAGTACTTCCGTTTGGCATTGATAATCCAATAAATAGTGTCGTTTCTTCTTTATTTGACCAATAAGATCCGTTATATACTTTTTGAATAAAAAGACGTAATGTTCCGCCGAAAGCTATATCGACTATCGGTTTTATATTTTCTTTATAAAAGTTTGATCCTAAAGTTTTATTATAACATTTAGCTGCAAAAGTAGGATGTTTATCTTTGGAAGTATCGATTTGCGACGGTAACATAAAAATAGGAAGTCCGAATAATAAAATTAATAAAATGATGATAGTCGTCCGGAAACGAGATGTTATGATAATGAATTTCTCGTATCCTTTATTGAAAGAAATATTAAACTGTTTGCGTTTTTTCAATCTTTTTGCATATTGTTTTTTTTGTTTAATGGAGGGTGTGCCTATATGCAATTTTTCAATTAGTGCGGGAACTAAAAATAGGGCTATTAGTAGTGAAATTATTAAGTTTATGATTAAGACGTTAGCAAAATCTTGTAAATTAAGACGGATATTTTCATCCATAAAGAAAATTGTTATTAATGAGGCTATTGTCGTGAGAGTTGCTGCTAGAATAGACATAAAAGCCTTTTTATTTTTTCGTCGGATAATTTGGTCCGACATTACTATCGTATTATCTATTACTAATGTTAAAGATATGGTAATTCCTATTAAAGAATATAATTGTATTTCCAATTGGAAAAGATAATATAGTATGGCGGCTATAAAAATGTTACATAAAAGAGAGAATAAAATTAGGATTAAATATTTTATATTTCGATAAATCAAAAAAACAAAACCTAAAAGAATAAGTATTGTGAGACCAGATCTGAAGTAAATTTTATTTAACTCTTTTTGTATGTATTCAGTAGCATCATAAGCTAAATGTATTTCATAATTAGGGGGTATAATATTATCTATATTGTTTATAACATCTTTTACTTTATTACAAACAGCTAATTGGTTGGCATCTTCTTTAGCTTTTACAGAAAGATATATAGAGTTTAAACCATTGATACGATAGTAACTATAAGGCTCGCTTTCGATATATTTTGCTGAAACGATTTGATCGAGCCTGATTATTTTTTTGTCTTGAGTTTTGATATCGATTTGGGAAATATCAAATGTTTTATTCGGAGTATTAGGAACAATAGCAAGACGTATCCACTGTTTTTCTTTATCTGAATTTTCAATAGTACCGATTCCTAAAAATTCGTTTTTAAGATGTAGTTGTATGGCTTCTTTAATGTCATCGACACTTATGCCAAGATTTTGTAATTGAAAATAATCATATTCGAGTTTCCAAATCATAGGGGTAGCTCCATTGATTTCTACTTTATCTATACCTTTGATTTGTAGTAAACGGGATTTTATATGGTTTTCTGCAAACTTTTGGATCAGAATGGGGGTAGTCGGTGCATTGATTGTATAGCTGATAAAAGGTCTTTCGAAATCGTCTTCTGGACGGTTCATTGTGATGCTCGGATAACTGACTCCCGGAGGTAGAGAGGGATATAGTTGCCTTATAATCGTTGAAATTTCAAAACGTACCATATCTAAATCGGTATGTTTATTAATACGTACAGAGACGTTACCCCAACCATTACCAGAATTAGATGATATATTTTCTATGCCTTTTATTCGGCTAAGCATAGATTCTATTTTTGAGGTGACCTCCATTTCTATGATACGGGATGATTGTCCCCACATATTGAAGTTGACGGTTACTTGAGGTAAGGTTTTCGAAGGTGATAACTTAACGGGAAGCATGGGAATAAAAAATAATCCTACAATCAGCAGACATGTAAAGATTAGTATTACCGAAAAAGCAGATATGTTTCTTTTTTGAGAAGATTTTAATAGAATATCTACATTTGCTGTTTTGTATTTATGTGTTTCTTTTTCTTTCATATAACTTATTCCCTTAATCTATAAACCAGTAATCTTTTCAAAAATGATTGATAGTGTTTCTTGTTTACTGAAATCATATAAGGTTTGTTGACGTATCGTATAATAGCTTATCCAGTATTGCTTTAAGGCGTTTATGTAATTGTTACGAGCAGATGTTTGACGGTTCAGAGATAAAGTTAGGCTGTTAATATCGGCTTTTCCGATCATAAAGCGTTGTTTGGTCGTTTCGTACACTGTGTTGGCGAGGGCAAGAGCTTCTTCTGCGCTAGCGATAAGATCTTGTTGCACGTTAAAATCATTTACGGTCATTAATATGTTTTCTTCTAATTCTTGTTCTTGCTGTTCTATTGTAAGTTTAGTAATATTTAGGTTATTTCGTGCCATATTGGCTTTCCCTTTTCGTACACCCCAGTCAAGTAAAGGAACACGTATACCGATAGAAATAATGTCCTGTTCCAGCGGTTTTCGGTAAGCACCAGCGAAATTAGAGGCGACTTGATTATACCCGATACTGGCATTAAAACTGGCGTCTAAGTTTGAGGTTCGTTTGGTTTTTTCTACTTCTTGTTGGGCTTCCAGTAGTTTTTGTCGATTACTTAGAAAGTCCGGATTATTTTTTCTGGCATATTGTAATGCGAGCTCTGGAGATAAGACTATGTTTTTAGGGCGGTCTGGTAATACTATTCTAATCTGAGAATGTTGGTCTAATTTTAAAAATGAAATAAGGCTGAACATTGCACGCTTAAGTTCTATTTCAGCGTTTTTCAAAGTATTTTTGGCATTAATGGCATCAAGTTTGAGAGTTAATAAATCGGATTGGGAAATGGATGTAATTTTTTGTCGCTCACGTCCGATATGATATAACGTGTCCGTTGATTCGACATTATCTTTTGCCATATCATAATTTATTTGTGCTATAGCCAGATTAAAAAAATATTGAGTAGAGGTAACCGAAATTTGTTCTAAATCTGATATCAATGTTTTTTTTGCTTTTTCGTATTTTAAAGGTTCGATTTTCTTTTGCCATTTAAATTCGTTGAATCCCAATACCGGTTGAGAATATCCGATACGGATAGGAATTGTAGAAAATTGATTATAAGTTGTTTCACCGAATAATCGCCGATATCCTAATTCTGAATCTACATAAAAAGTACCTCCGGTAATATCAAGGTTTTGTTCCAAAGATAATCTGGCAGAACTATATAATGATTGCTGTCTACGATATACATCTAGGTCATTTTCGGAATCATATCGGCTTGTGAAATCTCTGTTGTATTGCATGGGCGTCATGTCTAGCATCAGAGATGGCAAACGAGCTGCTTTAAAGGATCGGTAAGCCCAATAACTTGACATATATACATTTTTAGCTTTGAAAGCTTGTATTGAACTATCTTGAGCTATCGCAATGACACGTTCCAGAGTTAGTTCCATAATTTGAGCTTTTGTATTTATCCATATACCACAAAGGCAGGATACAATGCATATTTGTTTTATTTTCATGACTGTTTGGTGATATTGTATTTTATCTTGTTCCGGAAATGGAGATTTTATTTTCGGTTTTATGATAGATTCTCCAATATACGACAGGAATAACTAATAAACTGATGATGGTACCTATAACCATACCTCCTATTGTAGCAATTGCTAAAGGTTTTTCCAGCTCTGAACCCATATCATGGCTGAATAGCAATGGTGCCATGCAAACAATAGAAGTTAAACTGGTCATTAGTATTGCTTTTAATCTTCTGTGTCCGGCTTCATGAATAGCTTCCATGAGAGGCATTCCTTCTTTTCGCAATTGGTTCATGACATCTAATTTCAATATAGAGTCGTTTATAATAATACCGGATGTAACGACTAATCCGATGGCGGACATTAGATTTAAGGAATGACCTGAAATATAAAGCAGACCAATAGCTGCAGCTATATCTATAGGTACTTCTAATAATACAATTAATGGCTGAAGGAAACTTTCGAATTGTGCTGCTAGTATAAAATACATTAGAAGAACAGATATTAAAAGAATTAGCATGATTTCTCCAATCATTTTCTGATTTGAGAAAAAACTTCCGGAAAAATCGATTTCCCACATATCATTTGGGTTACTTTTTTGTGCTGCTGATATGATTTCTTCGGCTTTATCAGTATGATAAAAATTCATAGGAATAAATTCTCCGGATTTTCCACCCACAATAGTTTTCAAGTCTTGTGCTGGAGTAATGGTGACGAAATTGCTTAATGATAATTTATTACGAGTACCATCTATATTTTTTGATATTTCTATTAATTCATTGTCTAATATTTCTTGGATTGTTTTTTCTTTTCCGCCTAAAATGATAGGTAAATATTGTTGATGGGAGCGAAGTGTAGCGAACTGATTTTCTTTAAATGCAGTTTTCAGAGTTTGGTATATATCGTTATAAGAAACTTGGTATAATAATAATTTTTCATGGTCGATGCATAAATTTAATTGTTGAATAAAAGGTACATTTTCGGCCTTTTCTCCTGTGAGTTTATATAGATTTAGATTGAGTTCCTGTATGGTCTCCGGATTGAGAGATGTAAACTTATTTTTTGTATAGTATTCGACTACAAGATCAGGTTCTCCGGTTGAAAATATTTTTTCAAATACTGTGCCTACAGGCTCGTAAGATACAATTGCTTCAGGATATTGTTGTGTAATAAAATCAGAAATTTTTTTTCTGATTTTAGGTAACTCTTTATAACTTTTTGCTTTTAGATAGATTTCCGATTCAGTGGATGTAAGTTCTCTGTCACGATTTAGTAAAAACTGCTGCTGTCCTATGAAACTTGAGCGTGTAAGGGTAAGGGTATCTAAGAATTGAAGTATTTCCCGAGTACGGGTTTCGTTCTCTTTTATATGTATATTTTCATTCCATTCGATATATACAATCATTTCTTGTTGTTTGATATCTGGCATTTTTTCTTTTGGTATGGCTATAAATAGCCAATAACCTATGGGAAATATTATAATCATTGTGATTGCGGTAAGGATTTTATGTAGGAATACCCAATTGACTCCGGCATGGTACCATTGTTCTATGACCATATTCTTTTCTGATCTCATATCGGACAGGTTATTTTTTGAAATTCTTCTCCATTTTTCTAATTTCCCGAAATTTATGTTATATACTAATTTATATAAAACCGGAAGAAACATAATGCCTGTAATAAAAGATACAAGAAGACCTACGGTTACAGAAAAAGCTTGATCGAAAAAAATAGCTCCTGCAATGCCACTTAAAAAAATCAGAGGGATAAATACTGAAATTGTAGTCAATATAGAGCTGAGCATAGGTGTAATAATTTCTTCAGTACCTTTTATACAGGCGTCTGTAATAGAATAACCTCGTTGTATAAACTGTCCGATATTATCTGTTACAATGATAGAATTGTCGATCATCATTCCCAGTGCGAGAATGAGCCCTGTTAAAGAAACAATATTCAGGGATATGTGACAAAGGTAAAAAAATAGAAGACTGATTACCAGTGATATAAACATGCTGAATCCGATGATAAGAGGAGATTTGATATCTTTCATAAATATCATTGATATTAGGCAGATAAATATGAATGCAAGGATAAGGTTTTGTTTTAAGTTTGAAATCGTGTAGTCTAACAACTCGGTTTGGTTTTCCGAAATATTGAATGAAATTTGGGGATATTCTTTTTCTAAATTATCAATGACATCGTTTAATGTTTTTTGCATATTTGCCATATTTTCTTCTGACTGTTTAATGATAGATAAAGTAACGGTACGTTTATCACCAAAAAGGGCCATACCTTTTTCTTTTTCAGAGGCAAAATTTATAGTTGCTAGATCTTTCATTTGGTATATACGATCGTTTTTGCGAATATATATATTGCGAATATCATCGATGGTTCTTAAAATAGAAGAAAAGCGAATATTATATTCGTAATGGCCATCTCGAATAATCATATTTCCGGCATCGAGATTGTTCGTATTCAGTGCATTTTCGATATCATTTAAAGACATTCCGTTTATTTCTAACTTATTATTGTCTGGAATAATAACGATTTGCCGATTCATAACGCCCGTCATATCGACCATTGCAACTTGTGGAAGTTGTTCGATACGTCTTTTTATGACAGTTTCTGCAAAATCGCTTAATTCCATAAATTTTTGACTATACTCATCATCATCTCTGTTTTCATCGTTTATTGTTAGGTTGAGGTTTAAAACAGGTATATCTGACGCACTGGCTTTAATAACCTTAGGCCTTTCGGTCTCTTTAGGCATATAATTCATTGCAGCGTCTATTTTTTCGTTTACTTCGATAAATACGAGATCTGTGTTGGCTCCATATTCAAAATTAAGTCGGATAATGGCATTTCCATCCCTCGTTTCACTGTGTAAATCTTTCAACATTCTTACTTGCATCAGCTGCTCCCGAATCGGGGCAACTAATGTATTTTCTAATTCACGGGCAGAAAAGTTTTTTCCTGATATTTGGACAGTGATTTCGGGTATGGAAATATCTGGTAATAATGAGACGGGAATATTTAGGTAGGTAATTATCCCTAAAATGAAAAAAGCCGTAAACGCCATAAAAACGGCAATGGGTCTTTCGATAAGGAATCGTATCATAATTATGAGCGTTTGTTGTTGATTAATTATTTTTGTTTGATTCTGATTTCATTTTTGCTGAAACAACAGGTGTTCCGTGTGCTAAGTTGATATTTCCTTTATATATGACGCTATCTCCAACAGACAAACCCTCAGAGATTATATAATTTTCTGAATTTTCCATTCCTGTTTTTACATAATTCCATTGAGCTCTGTTATTTTTTAATGTAAATACAATTTGTTTATTGTTGCGGAGTACGACGGCTTCTTTAGGGATCTGTAAATAATTTCCCATTTCTTTTTGTACCTTGACTTTTATGTTCATCCCGTCATAAAGTTTACCCTGTTTATTGCTTATTAAAGCTTTTACTCGTACCATTCCGTTTTTGTCGATAATCGGATTTATCTCTGAAATCTTGCCTTCGACAGAATAATTTTCAATTGAGAAAGGTGAAATGACTACTTTATCCCCATTTTTTATTATCGGAAGTTCTGATTCTAAAATCATAAATATAGCTTCCGGTTTTTGATTATCTATGATGGTACAGAATGGTTCTGATCCGGAAGGTATGTTATAAGGTTTGGTGAATAGGTTTGCTACAACCCCGGAGAAAGGAGCGTACAGTGTCGAAGCTTTTAGATTATATTCAGCTTCTTTGTAATTATTCAGACTTTGGTCATAATTACTCTTAATCTTCGCTATTTTCATGATTTTAGGGGGAATCTGAGAACTGTCTGCTAAACTGAATCCTTGTCCGATAAGTATATCCTGTAGTTCTAATTTTGCTTTTTCGAGATTATCTTTGGCATGAGCTAAAGCATTCTTAAGTTTGAACTGTTCTAATACGGCCAGTTTTTGTCCTTTTGTTACATAATCGCCGTTTTTTACAAATATTTCAGAAACGATTTCCGATGTCTGGAATCTTAAATCAGCTTTACACATGGCAGAGAGTGTTCCGTTCGAAATCAGTTCATAATAAAAAGGTTTATTTTCTGATATTTTAGTCTCTACTATGGTAGGAATGTCGATAGTAGTTTTTGTGAACTCGGACTCACTTTTTTTTCTGTTTTCATTTGAGGTATTATTGCATGCTGCAAAAATTAAAGAGCAACTTATTAAAATAAAATGTCTTTTTAAGAAGGTAATCTTTATTATATTCATATGAATGTATATACTTTTTATTGTATTTAAATTAGTAAGTATTGATTTTATTAGATTATTTATATATTTCTTTGAATTTTGTTAGATCATGATTATTTTCATTATTCATTTCTAATATTTTCTTTATTTCAGTTCTCATCTCTTTTATAGCAGTAGAGGGCACTTTAGGTTCTTTCTGCAACAGGATAGAAGCGTATTTTTTACTTTTCTTTTCGTCTCCGATTTCCTTATATAATTTGGCAAGTAAATAGTAGGGATATAGACGGTTAGGTACTGTATGAATAGATTGCAGATAATATTTTTCAGCTTTGTGGTAATTTTTCATAGCTTGGTAATTTTTTCCGGCAATATTATAAAATGCTGGGTCTCCGCTGATTTTTATAGCCTCTTTTATTATTTCGTTACTTTGAAAATATTGTTTTGATTTTGAAAGACATTGTGCATATTCGAATAAAAATCTTTTATTGTCTTTTAACCATGGATAGAGTCGCTGATATTCAGGTATTATATCTTCATATATTCCCGCATTAAAATAGATCTTTTGTTTTTCCCATGCTTTATATGCTGTATAACTTCCGTAACTATCTTTTACTAAATATAGAGTAGATGAGAGCATTATTATTAGAAGAATAATGGATATTGAATTTTTTTGTTTTGTTCTTTTCCATTTTGGAGAATAATTTGAGGTATTGCACCATGCAAGTAAGAAAGTGTAAACGATTAGAATGGGCAGCACTGAAAAAGGATAGGAAAATAGAGCAAATGTCAATAACGCCGTGATTGCTGCTATTGCTGGGTATTTTTTTGTTTGATATGCTTTATAAAGAGAATATCCATTCAATAAAATAAAAAAGAGTAAGGATATATATCCTGATTCGATTAATATTTGTATATATTCGTTAAATGCATAATCGGGAGCACCTGCAATTTTTATTTCGGTATCATTGTGTCCTTTTTCGGAAAAGTACTCTGATTGCATTTTTCCATATGTTCCTGCAAAATTTCCAAGCCCTACACCCCATGGGTATTTTACAGAATTTGTAATCGCAATTTTCCATATTAAAATCCGTCCGTTTGCTGAGTCTTGTTTCAAAAGATATGTGTTGAAACATATTATTGCTGTTATTATTACTATTATCGATAATGTAAATTTGTGGTATTTCAGGTATTTATGATAATATTCGTTTATTTTCTTTTTCTGTACACAACAATTTGTTATAGAAACGATACATCCTACAATAGTTGATATCCACGCTGCGCGACTCATGGAGGCAGGAAGTACTGTTAATGAAAGGAGTATGGAAAGAAATGATAATGTTGAGACGAAAATGAGTATGGTATATTTTCTATTGTTTTTTATGAATGATATTAAGGATTTTAAATTGTTAATTTCTGAAAAAGTTGTTTTGGAGTATAGGATATATATTCCGAAAATGGTAAATGAAAGCGCTAAAGGGAAAATGATGGATAAGTATCCTGCATAAGGTCCTGGATTAAAAAATGATCCTGTCAGTCGGAAGAGTGCATGATTTGAAAGACTCCAACCATAAAGTTGTTTTAGTCCTATTATTGTTTCTTCAAGAGTTGTAATTATGAGAAAAGTAATAAAAAGATAATGTATGTGTCGATATCTATTTATTATAAACCGGAATGAAAAATAAAGAATGCAACATAGAAAAAACAATCGGAGTTGTGTATTTATGGAACATTTGTTAATAAAAAATGAGGAGAACGCTACCGATCCTGTAAATAAAATTATCAATCCGTCACCCCAATTTATTCGAATATTTTTTCTGGATATTATATATAACAGTACAACAGTTAGGCAAGTCCATATGCAGCAATAATAAAACCAGAAATATTTTCCAGTGACAACCCCTTTAGGAAGTTCGGGCATAATAATAAAAACGGTCGATAGTATTAAGAGAAAAGGCAGGCTGAATATAATCTGGCTTCTAGTTATTCCTATGTGTTTTATTATACCCATTTATTAAGTTTTATTTTTTTACTATGAACTGGCGGTTTTTATAATAATCTGTCGGTTTTTATGTTTATCGTTTTATATCCTCGATTCTTATTCTATTTTTTTTAAGAAGCGATCCATTCTGATTTTTTTTGTTTTAGGGTTTATGGATTTCCATATTCTTACAGCTTTCCCGATAATGTAATCTTCTGGTAAAAGTCCCCAGTAACGGGAATCTCTTGAGTTGAGAACATTATCTCCTGCCATGAAATAATAATTTTGTTTAAATGTATATTTTGATATGCAATTTTTTCCTAGAAATAAAAGAGTATCGGATACTATTTTTGCAGGTATATTATTTTCATATTCAATCAGTCGCTGATATGATCGAATATTGGAGGGGGTAATCAAAACCGTATCCCCTGATCTCGGTATATAGAGAGGCCCCATATTTTTAATATTCCATTGTTCATGTCCTTCAAATGGAAAAGCCCTGAATATGTTTTCAGGGAAAAGTGTGTCGGGTAATTGTGACATGCGTGTTTGGTTTTCATAATGACCTAAAATGTTTTTATAGCCAGATACTTTATAAAATCCGTTAACAATAGAAAGTGTGTCACCGGGAATTCCTATACAGCGTTTCATATAAAATACGTTTAAGTCCATTCCCAAGTGATCCCATTCTTTGTAAGGGTAATTAAAGACTAATATATCATTGTGTTTTATTTTTCTCCACCCTTTCAAGCGAATGGTTTCTATTTTTCCGTTTTCCATAAAATGAAAATTTTTAAAAAGTCTCGGACCGAATACAAGCTTGTTTATTATTACATAATCTCCCGGTAGGATAGATGGCTCCATAGAATCACTGGGGATTTTGAATGATGCAAGTACGAAAATACGAAGACAAATCGTGACAAGAAGAGTTATCCCTACGATGAATACCCCCATTAATATATCATGTATAGTTTTTCGTATTTTCATTTTGATATGATGAGAATTATATTTTATTAATATATTCTGCAATAATATCGAAATATTCTTTATTCCTTTTTGGAAATGTCGGAGTATATATGTATAAATGTGTTGGCAGAAGAGTGGAGTCAACCGTATAGAAATGGGATTGTATGATCTCATTTCTGTTTTTTAAATACATATAATTATCGGAAGACAAAAAAATGTATTGGTATCTGTTTTGAAAACGGTTTCGAATTATTAGGCTGTCCCTGTTGTTATTGATCGATGCAATTATAATTATGTTATCAGCGTTGATTTTGTTTTCTGCTGTTGATAATTCGGCAACGGCATTGTCGATACAACTTTCACAATATTCAGGAGCTATTCGGAAAATAAGTTTTTTATTGTTTGATAATAGATTTAATAGTTTTGCTTTGGTTTTATCGTCCGTTTTGATAGAATGCCCGCTGAAGTTTTGTTGTTGAATTTCCGTAGTAAGTATTTTTTTTATAAGTTGATTTTCTTTTTCAATATTGGATATTGAATCTGTATTGTTGTTATATAAATTAAAGGTAATTATAAACGATAATATAGCTAAAATAGTGATACCGATCCAAAATATAATGTTTTTCATTTTATCGAATTTATTTAGTTATGCAAATAACTTCTTATAATATAGAAGTTGAAATATTTTTTATAATGGTAGCCATGTTATAAAAGATTTGATTTTCATTACTTTTTTAGATGTTGAATTTCTAGAACAGGATTTGCATTTTCCGGGTCAGGTACTTTTCTCAGAATTTCCTTTATTTCTTCACTTACCATTTTTGATTCCAATATTTCAGGTATTTGGTATCCGTAAATTACATTTAATAATTTGTTGGGGTCATTAAAATGTACCTCCAGAGATGGGATACCTGTAGTCAAGTCATTATTGAATTTGAATTTTCCGAATTCTAATTTTTGAGTTTTTTTTGAATATAAAGCCTGATATGCTTTTTCTTCATTGAAATCATACCATGTCGTTAAAATATAATTCTCTTTTTCCGTGATTTCCATTATTGGAGTCATAGGGAGTGTAGATTCAAAATCAATATTGGGATAATCTGTCGGACTTTTTCTGTTTGTAATATATGATATGAAACATTTTAAAGAATCTTTTTTGAAATGAAATATTTTATTGTAATCTCCTGCGTCGATAGTAACTGTACCATCAGATAACTTATTGAAATAGGATTCTGTTGCTTTTAATAATATAGGATATTTTTCCGAATTAAAATATACTTTATCAGGATTACCTAATGAGTCTAATTTGAAAATTCCTTGATATTCAATATTTTTTGTATAATCGGGAGTATAACATAAAAAATTACCATCTGGAAGATTTATAATATCTCGGATTATAACATTTTGTCCGAACTTGTTAATTTCTTTAATATATTTACCATTTAAGGTATAATATAATAATTTTTTTGAATCGGCATCATAGATTATTAGCTGTTTTTTTAATTCATCTATTAGAAATTTACTTAATGAAATATATTCTCCAGGTCCTTGTCCTTTTTTACTAATATTATATAGATGTTTTCCTTTTTCATTAAATACATTGATAGAATTTGTCTTTATATCATGAACAAAAAGGAGAGTGTCGATTGAATGTACTCGCGCTATTCTACTGATCAAACAACTATCATTGGTTTCTAATGGAACGAAAGTTACTTGATCTATAAAATCTTTTACATGAATTAAATTTGAATCATTGAAATCAATGTCTAGTAAAATTGAATTATTTAATTCCGTTTGGGTTGAATTTTGTTGGCAACTTGTAATGAAGATAAAAAATAGAAATATAAGTGTTATTTTTGTTTGCATAGTTGAGATTTTTATGTGATGTATAATAATGGGACATAATTTATGCCCCATTATTTTTATAGGCTGTAACATTCATAATCCTGTACCTCAGCATTACAGGCATTATTATCTGATGAGTTTATACAACATCTAATATATCTATATATTATAACTCCGAAAATGTCTCTGTCTGGAATTTTTACGTCTCCTATTACTTTCCCTTTTACCCATCCTGCCCATTCATCTTGAGCCATAGCTACGGTCTCTAAATTGTTCAATGAAGTGTCAATGGTTTGTTCATTAATACTTATTTTGGTATTGAATCCTAAAAAGCCGGCGAAAATAACCAAAATGATTCCGCTAATAATTTTCTTTTTCATGATAATTAATTATTTATTTAAAAAACAAAATGCTTATCTCAATCTTTTTTACATTTAATATTTCTTGTATAATATCACCTCCTCTCTTATAAATAAAATTGAAAAATATATATTATTCCCTCTTAAATCAGTAAATAATATATTAACTGTTTATGAATTATAACATAAAATTTGTTTATTCAAAAGTATGTCTTTTTAATTTTGTTTCATATCAATAATCAACCAAAATATATAAATAATGTGTCATATTATTATTAAAATAATATAGATATCCTGATGTTTTTAATATATCCGAATGTATTTAGTTGTTTTATATATCAAGAATAAAGCTGCAATTGAATTTATTTTCAGACTACATTAATTGATAAAAATGGGAAAGGGAAATATTTATAATCTGTTTAAAGACAGAAGATGCAGTAGTTTACATGAGATGGAGATGGATATAATAATCCTCTTACTTTATCGGCCCGATATTAAGGCTGTAAAGCAAGAGGAGTTATAGAGAAAGTCTTATTTAGGTTAAGACTTTTAGAATTTATTTTAGAATAGCCTTTTTATTAATTCTGAAAAAGGTTATTCTTCCAGCAGAATTTCAAGTATCTGACAAGCAGATTTGGCAACAGAAGATCCCGGACCGAAAATTGCTGCGACTCCGGCTTTATATAAGAAGTCATAATCTTGTGCCGGAATTACACCGCCTGCAATGACGATGATATCTTCTCGTCCGAGTTTCTTCAACTCTTCCATAACTTGCGGAATTAATGTTTTATGCCCTGCTGCCAAGGATGAAACACCTAATACGTGAACATCATTTTCAACCGCTTGGCGGGCAGCTTCTGCCGGAGTTTGGAATAGCGGTCCCATATCCACGTCGAAGCCGCAATCGGCATATCCCGTTGCCACAACTTTTGCACCTCGGTCGTGTCCGTCCTGTCCCATTTTAGCAATCATGATACGAGGCTGGCGACCTTCTTTCTTTGCGAATTTTTCTGACAATTCTGTTGCTCGTACAAAATCCGCATCTTTTTTCGTTTCTGATGAATACACTCCTGATATAGTTCTGATAATTGCCTTATAACGGCCTACGACAGCTTCGCAGGCATCGGATATTTCTCCCAAAGTCGCACGTACTTTTGCAGCTTTTACAGCAAGGTCGAGCAGATTGCCTTTTTTAGTTTTCACGCATTCTGTAATAGCTTCCAGTGCAGCTTTTACAGCCGCTTCGTCACGATTCGCTTTCAATTCCTTTAATCGGGCAATTTGCTGTTTACGTACAGCCGTATTATCTACTTCAAGAATATCGATCGGATCTTCTTTTTCCAAACGATATTTGTTTACACCGATGATTGTTTGTTTACCTGAGTCGATACGGGCTTGAGTACGTGCAGCAGCCTCTTCGATTCTCAGTTTCGGAAGGCCGGTTTCGATAGCTTTAGCCATACCGCCGAGTTTTTCAATCTCCTGAATATGTTCCCATGCCTTATGTGCCAATTCATTAGTTAAGGATTCCACATAATAAGAACCTGCCCAAGGATCGACTTCTTTTGTTACATAAGTTTCTTCTTGAATATATATCTGAGTATTACGGGCGATACGGGCAGAGAAATCTGTCGGTAATGCGATTGCTTCATCAAGGGCGTTTGTGTGTAGAGATTGAGTATGTCCTTGTGCCGCTCCCATCGCTTCGATACAAGTGCGTCCGACATTATTGAACGGATCTTGTTCGGTCAATGACCATCCTGATGTTTGCGAATGGGTACGCAATGCAAGAGATTTCGGATTCTTAGGATTAAATTGTTTTACGATTTTTGCCCACAGCATACGAGCTGCTCGCATTTTTGCGATTTCCATAAAATAATTCATCCCGATAGCCCAGAAGAAAGATAAACGAGGTGCAAAAGAGTCTATGTCCATTCCTGCATTTACTCCGGCACGAAGATATTCCAAGCCGTCAGCGAGTGTATAAGCCAGTTCAATATCGGCAGTTGCTCCGGCTTCTTGCATGTGGTATCCCGAAATAGAGATAGAATTGAACTTAGGCATATATTGGGAGGTAAATTCAAAAATATCCGCAATGATACGCATAGAGAATTCCGGTGGGTAAATATAAGTGTTACGAACCATAAATTCTTTCAGAATATCATTTTGGATGGTCCCTGCCATTTCTTCCAATTTTGCCCCTTGTTCCAGCCCGGCGTTGATGTAGAAAGCCATAATAGGAAGTACGGCCCCGTTCATAGTCATGGAAACTGACATTTTGTTTAAGGGAATACCGTCAAACAAAACTTTCATGTCTTCCAGACTGCAAATAGAAACTCCGGCTTTACCTACGTCACCAACTACTCGTTCGTGATCGGCATCATAACCTCGATGTGTCGCCAAATCGAATGCAACGGAGAGTCCTTTTTGTCCAGCTGCAAGATTACGGCGATAAAATGCGTTCGATTCTTCAGCAGTGGAAAAACCGGCATATTGGCGGATAGTCCATGGACGCATGGCATACATGCCGCTGTACGGTCCTCTCAAGAACGGAGGAATACCGGCTACATAATTCAGGTGTTCCATGCCTTCCAGATCGGCTTGTGTATAAATAGGTTTTACCGGAATCAATTCAGGCGTAATCCATTTGTCTTCAGGATTACAGGAGATGCTTCCTTTCCCGTTTTGGGCAAAAGCATCGGTTGTGATATTTATATTTTTGAAATTAGGTCTCATAATTTTACGATTTTCTTGATACGTTTTTAACGGTTAATGAATCGATAGTTTGGCATTGAAAGCCTTCAATGTATCCAAAACGTTGCTGCGTACGTTGATAAATTGGTCGATACCTTGAGCTTTCAGTTCTTCCATACATTCGGGTGCTCCTGCTACGACCAAAATGGCCTTATCACCCAATGCGGCTTTCGCTTCGGGAGCGAGAGTTGCATATTCATCGTCGCTCGAGCAAAGCACTACGATATCGGCTTTTGCTTCAATAGCAGCGTTTACACCTTCTTGTATGGTATTGAAACCTAAATTGTCCACGATTTTATATCCGGCACATCCGAAGAAGTTTCCGGAGAATTGGGAACGGGCGAGGCGCATGGCAAGATTACCGATTGTCAGCATAAATACAATCGGTTGTTTATCCGATTTTTCAGTTGCTAAACGTAGTGTTTCGAAATCGCTGGCCCCCCGTTCGAAATGTAATGTCTCGTATTCGGGCTGACATTTATGCGATTCTCCTCCGCAACATCCGCAAGACCCTTTATCTTTGATTTTATCTGCTGCTTTTTCGTTGATATTCGGGTATTGGTTAGTTCCCACCAAAATTTCTTTTCTTCGTGCAATCGCCGTATGGCGAGCTTCGGCCGAAGCATTTACGGTTTGTTGAATGAAACCTTCTTTCAGTGCGGCATAGAATCCGCCTTTATCTTCAACCTCGAGGAATAATTTCCATGCTTGTTCTGCGATAGAGATGGTCAGGTTTTCTATATAATACGAACCTGCTGCCGGATCTGTAATTTTATTGAAATGAGATTCTTCCCGAAGTAGAAGTTGTTGATTGCGGGCGATACGTTCCGAAAATTCATCCGGTTGTTTATAGGTAATGTCAAACGGTGTAACGGTCATAGAGTTTACTCCGGCAAGAGCAGCGGACATAGCCTCCGTTTGCGATCTCAACAAATTGACATGCGCATCGTAAATCGTCATGTTAAACTCGGAAGTTTTTGCATGAGTTTCCATTTTTGCAGCACATTCGCAAGACGGTTTATAGGCCGATACGATTTGTGCCCATAACATGCGGGCTGCTCTGAATTTGGCTATCTCCATAAAATAGTTGGATGATATACCGAAATTGAATTTAATGCGTTTGGCTACTTCATCTGCACTCAAACCGAGATCTGTGACACTGGCTAACCATTCGTTTCCCCAAGCCAGAGCAAATCCGAGTTCTTGGGAAATATAAGAGCCTGCATTGTTAAGCATTACGGCATCGACAGCAAGTACTCTGAATTTGGGTAAAGCGGCAGCGGCTTTTATAATTTCTGCACCTTTCTGTGCATATTCTTTAAAATCTCTTCCTCGTTTCAAAATACGTTTGAACGGATCGAAATTGATAGAACCCTTTATATTTTCGGTATTGATGTTTTGCGATTTGAAATAATCTGATAGTGCCTCGATCAGTTTTAAACTGTTTTTAATGCACGAAGTGAAATTCAATTCGACATTTTCCACATCGATACCCGACAATAATATCGCTATATTTTCGGGAGTAATATTTTCAGCTTCGAGAGCGAAACCTAACGAAGTAATACCTTTGGTAAGCAGGTCTTTTGCTTTTGCATTGGCATCTTTTACGTTTTCGACGTGAATGTCTTGACGTATCAACCACTCATTATCGCATTTAGTCCCGCGAACATAAGGATATTCTCCGGGTAAAGAATTTGTAGTTTTTATATCCGCAATATCTTCTGCGCGATACATCGGTTTTACGTTGAACCCTTCATTGGTTCTCCATACGAGTTTTTTGTTGAAGTCGGCACCTTTAAGGTCTGCCGTGACTTTTTCCATCCATTCTTCCGTAGAAACAGGAGGAAATTGGTCGAACAACTTTTCTTTACAATCTGCCATAGTGTTTATCTTGCAGTTTTGATTTAAGTTAAACATTCCTTTTCCTTAACACAATACGAACGTTTTTTATCTGCGGTAAAAAACGTCCGGCTTTGCTTTTCAGCAAAGAGCTTTTACAAAAATACAACATTCCTTTTCAATAAAGAAAATTTTCTGTAATAAAATGGATAAGTCGTGTGTGCTAAAAATATAAAATATCATGGATGATCAGTTATGTCTCATGAGATTTACCCTTTATATTTTATCCATTTTATAATTTCTGTATAACTCGTTTTTTTTCCGTACATGAGAATTCCTATTCGATAGATTCTGCCGGATATCCATATACTACATAATGCTGAAATACCTAATATTAGGAAAGATACTATTATTTCCCATAGAGGTATGCCGAAAGGGATTCTCACCATCATGACGATGGGGGAGGTAAAAGGTATCATAGAGCACCAGAAGGCTAAAGGTCCTTCAGGATTTTGGGCACTATATATTCCTGCATAAAGAGCAAATAATATAATTATTGTAATTGGTGTCATAAATTGTTGAGTGTCTGCTTCGTTATCGACTGCCGAACCTATGGCCGCGAACAAAGAAGCATATAGCATATATCCTCCGCTAAAGAAAAGAGTAAACCATATCAGAAGTTCCGCGAAAGGATAATTTTGCATTTGGTTCAAAGATTCTATATTATCGGTCGCTGTGCCAAGAGACAGTTGGGAGGTAGTCGAAAGTAAAATTATGACAGATAGAATAAGCCAAATTACGAATTGAGTGAGACCGGCTAATCCGATTGCTGTGATTTTTCCCATCATCAGTTCGAATGGTTTTACAGAAGAGATCATAACCTCAACGATGCGATTGCTTTTTTCTTGAGTTACGCTTTGCATGACTTGTACACCGTAAAGAAGCAAAAACATGTATATGATGAACGTGCAGGCTATTCCGATGACAGACGATATTTCAGCGGAAGAACTATTCTTTGTTCCGTCTTCTCCGAATCTGATTTCCGGAATGTCGAGTTTAATTTGCAAATCGGCAATTATTTCCTGAATATTCGGTATTTGACAAGATTCCAATTTTTCGTTTTCGAGATAACGTTCGGCTTGCAGCGTGATATCTTCTTTAAAGTTTTGACTGATCTGTTTTTCTGAATAGATAGCTATGGCTTTAGGATTTTGCAGCAGGTTGTCCGAAATGATTATGTAGGCATATACTTTTTCTGCATTGTCCGTTGGTTCACCGGTCATCCGATAATAGAATCGATATTGAGAAGTATCGGTAAACAAGTTTTTATATGATCCGGTATAATCCAATACGATTATATCATGAGTTTCGGTATCGTTTATTTTTGACATCCAATGAGGGAATGACATTAATGCGACAAATAAAAAAGGCATTAATAAAGTCATTGCGATAAATGATCGTTTTCTTACCCGGTTTAGGTACTCTTGACGTATAATCAGATGCATTTTGTTCATACCGTTTAGATTTTAGAGCGTTTTTTCTCTTTCGACCGTATCGATAAATATTTCGTTCATAGAGGGTAGTATCTCTTCAAATGCGGTTAACGAAAACTTTTCGGCAAGTTGAACTATCAGATCATTTATCGGAATATCATCTGTTTTTTTGAGGATGATTTCTGTTCCGTTAAAACTCTCTTTCTCAGAAATCAGTATATAACGATTATCGAAACGAGGAAATTTCCCGGAAGAAATCTTTATCCTGAAAAGGTCCTTTTTATATTGTTCCCGAATTTTGAATACTTCTCCTTGCAATACGACTTGAGAGCGATTTATGAGTGTTATTTCATCGCATAATTCCTCGACCGAACTCATATTGTGAGTAGAAAAGATAATAGTTGCTCCCCCTTTTTTCAGTTCAAGGATTTCTTGTTTCAGTAATTCCGTATTTATCGGATCGAATCCGCTGAAAGGTTCGTCGAATATCAATAAACGGGGTTCATGAATTACCGTTGTTATAAACTGTATCTTTTGCTGCATACCTTTCGAAAGTTCTTCAATTCGGTATTTTTCCCAACGGTCTATTTCAAATCGGGTGAGCCATTTTTTCATTCGTCTTTTGGCTTCATTGCGGGAGACACCTTTTAACTGAGCTAAATAGACAATATGTTCTCCGACTTTCATCTTTTTATATAATCCTCGTTCTTCAGGCAGGTAACCTATGTGTTTTACATCTTCTGCATTTAGAGGATGGTTATCGAATAATACAGTTCCGCTATCAGGGGCTGTAATATGGTTGATGATTCGGATGAAAGTGGTTTTCCCTGCACCATTAGGCCCGAGAATTCCGTATATGCTGTTTTCCGGTATTTGTACGGAAACGCAGTTCAAAGCCCTGTGCCCCTCATATTCTTTGATGATGTCGAGAGTGTCTATAAGATACATTGTCTATTTTATTTAGGACTGACGATACGCTCGCCTAATTGTTTTGCCAAAGCCGCTTTCAATGCGTACAGTCCGTTTAGTTCAGACATGAGTTGAGTCGTTCGTTCCGGATTTTTCTCTTTAGCCGTTTTTTTGATTTCTTCTCGGATATGTTTTATGTTCAGGGATGTAATGGCATCCTTTAGTTCGAATAATGCACGAGGAATCAGATCTGCTAACTTTTCTTCTTCGCTTTCTATGGTCTGGAATTTTGTGTGTATTTTACTCAATTGATACTTTTCACTTACTAAATCGACGGCCAGACGACTGATTTCCTCATCGGGGTGAGCTAAAAAATAACGAGTCAAATGCTCTCCTTCTTGTTCGAATATGTGGTTGATTTCTGCTATTATTTTTTTATACAACGGATGTTGAAATTCTATTTCATCGTTTTGCAGATCAGCGAGAATATAGGGAATTACTTTCCACGTTTCTGTTTCTCCTGTCTCTTCATTTATTTCGGAAAATAAGTCGTGAAATCCGTATCGTATCATATATCTCACCAAAGTCTTTTCGAATGGATCAAGAGGAGAGGGGGCTCTTTTCTCTTGTAAAATTCCTTGAGGAATACTCTCTGTTTCCGTTGATGTTCCCGTATCATCGTTCTGGGCACTTTCTGCCTGAGAATTTTGTTTGTCGGCAGAAGTCTCCGATAACGTTTTTTTGTTAGGCAGAGTTCCGTTTTGCAGTTGGTTCAGTTGTATTTTATTGATTTCGCGGAGCAGTACCTCTTCGCTGATCTCCATGAGGCGACTGCATTCTTTGGTATATACCGAACGTACGATAGTATCGGGAATAATAGCAATGCTTTGTACGATGTCCGATATTAATTCTGCCCGTTTAATAGGATCATTTCCTGCACTGTCTAATAATAAGTTAGTCTTAAAACGGATAAAATCGACTTCATGATTTTTGATATATTCCGTAAAAAATGAAGCACTTTGCTTTTTAGCGAAGGAGTCGGGATCATCTCCATCAGGAAGAAGTACGACTTTGATATTCATCCCTTCTTTCAAAATGAGGTCTATTCCCCTTAAAGAGGCCTTTATCCCAGCAGCATCACCATCATAGATAACCGTAATATTATTTGTGAAACGGTGAATCAGTCTGATTTGGCCCGGAGTAAGAGATGTCCCTGAAGAAGCCACTACATTTTCTACTCCGGCCTGATGCATTGATAAAACATCAGTATAACCTTCTACTAAAAAACAGTTATCATTTTTTACGATAGACTGTTTTGCTTGGTAGATGCCGTAAAGCACATTGCTCTTATGGTAAACTTCCGATTCCGGAGAATTAACGTATTTGGCTAATTTATCGCTTTTCTTTAATACCCGTCCTCCGAAGGCAAGAATTTTTCCGGATAGACTGAATACCGGAAAAATTACTCTACCTCGGAAACGATCGCTTATGTAACCGTTTTGACCTTCCAGACAAAGCCCGGTTTTCAATAAATACTCTTCTTTATACCCTCTTTTTTTTGCTTCAATAGCAAGTGCGTCTCGTTGCTCGAGAGAGTAACCCAATGCAAATTTGTGAATAATATCGTCTCTAAATCCTCGTTCATGGAAATAGGCAAGCCCGACCGAACGGCCTTCGGAATGTTGGAATAATATGTTACTGAAATATTCTTGAGCGAAAGAATTAACGATGAGCATGCTTTCCCGGTCGCTTTTTATCTGTTTCTCTTCATCGCTGAGCTCTCGCTCTTCTATTTCGATATTATATTTTTTTGCCAGATATTTCAGGGCTTCATAATAGGAGAGTTGTTCGTGTTCCATGATAAAATGTACCGCACTACCTCCTTTTCCGCAACTGAAGCATTTACAGATACCTTTAGAAGGAGAAACGCTGAAAGATGGAGTTTTTTCATCATGAAACGGACATAACCCGACATAATTGACGCCGCGTTTACGCAATGTGACAAAATCGGAAACAACTTCCAGAATATTTGCACTGTCTATTATTTTATCGACAGTTGCCTGATCTATCATGTGTTCAAGTTTTTAGTGTGGCGAAGATAACTATTTATTATAAGGGTTGCAAAACAAAATTTGTAAAAACCGAGAGACTCGAGTCCTCTTTTATGATTCTAATTTAACGGAAAATTTTAGAACAATCGTTTTCATCGGATTGTTATAATTTAAGGCCTGCCTGAAGATATGATTTCTGTATCGTAAAATTTAGACAGGCTTTTAATAGATTCTAATGTTTTATTTAAACAAATAAGTATGAAATTACGGACTATTTTTCGCATGATCGCGTTATCGACATTGTTTTCTTTTGCGTATATCGTTTCGATAAAGGCTTGTACCAGAGCTGTCTATTTAGGTGAGGAAGGAATGGTTGTTACCGGAAGAACGATGGATTGGAAAGAAGATCCTCAGTCGAATATTTATCTTTTTCCGAGAGGATTGCAAAAGCGGGCGGCTCTTCCCGGAAATAAAAATACCGTAACTTGGACATCGAAGTATGGGAGTGTATCTACTGCGGGGTATGATATAGGGATATGTGACGGGATGAATGAAAAAGGTTTGGTCGCCAATCTGCTTTTTTTGACAGAATCGTCTTATTATAGGTCGGATGATAATCGTCCGGTAATGGGAATTAGTATTTGGACTCAATATGTATTGGATAATTTTGCTACGGTCGAAGAGGCTGTTGCCGGACTAAAAGATGATGCTTTCAGAATCGATGCTCCCGATTTGCCGAACGGAGCAAAATCTACGTTACATTTATCTGTATCCGATGCTACGGGAAATAGTGCGATCTTTGAATACATACAAGGACGACTGATTATTCATGAAGGGAAAGATTGTCAGGTGATGACTAATTCTCCTACTTATGATCAACAGATGACGCTAAATGATTATTGGAAACAGATAGGTGGGATGGTAATGTTGCCGGGAACAAATCGAGCTTCCGACCGATTTGTCAGAGCTTCATTCTATATCAATGTTATTCCTAAAACGTCAGATTTTAAATTAGCTGTTCCCGGAGTATTTAGTGTTATGCGTAATGTATCCGTACCTTTAGGAATATCTGTTCCCGATCAGCCGAATATTGCATCTACCCGTTGGCGTACAGTTTCGGATCAAAAAAATAAAGTTTATTATTTCGAGTCGACGCTTAATCCTGATGTATTTTGGATCGACTTTAAAGATCTTGATTTTAGTGTGGGTGCACCGATAAAAAAGCTTTGGCTTACTAATGGAGAGATTTATGCGGGAAATGCTGCAGGACAGTTTAAAAACTCATTGCCGCTTCAATTTTTATTTGGAATTTAGAGAATGTTTCAATTTGCTTGGGTCTGTTCTGATAATTTCTTTTTAGGCTGTTTTTTGTTTTTATGAGGATGATAGCGGGTGCTATCCGATGGATGAAAACAGACAGAAAGAAAACACAAAGAAGACTTGACCCGATTACTTTACTTGAGATGATACGAAATTTTTTTTGAGTTTTGAAAATTAAAACCGAGTCATGACCTCAAGAACGATTTTATCTTGTTCCGATTCTTTAGGTATTCCGGAAGCTGAATAAAAATATTTTTCATAATTCAGTCTAATATCTGCGACGAACGGTTTTCCGATGCTGAATGTAAGTCCACCCGTTACTCGTTGTCTTTTATAATCATTTATTTTTAGTTTACCGGTTTCTTCGTCGGCATATCCGTCGCTGTGGTCGGTCATAAAATCATAGCGGGCGAGGAAAGACATACTTTTAAAAATTCGGGGCAGTGGTAATTCGTAACTCACAAAACTATTCATGGCATGAACATCCTTAAAAGCATTTTGCTCATATTGTTTATATAAATATTCACCCTCGATCAAGAATCTTTTATATCGGTATGAAAGACCGGCATCATACATATGAATACGGATTGACTCCGGTTTGATGGTTTGTGTACTGAATTCGATATTCAATCCTTTTATAAAAAGGAGTTGAGCCTTGACGGAATAGTTCATTTCTTTGCGCCATTCTTTCTGGTTAGTTAACCCTGTTCCATTAAAAATTCCGGCTTCAATGATGAACGGGAAAACTTCTTTCAATTGATAGCATACCGTTGCACCTACGTCTCTGACATTCCCTACCTGTTTGGCAATAAAAGAACGGTTGGCGAAATATTGTTGGTGGGGAGAACGATGTGCATCGATTGTGAAAGGTACTCGCATTTGCCCGATTGTGAAATTGAGGCTTTTAATAGGAAATAATCTGGTATAGGCATCCAGCATTTTAATGCTGCCTTCGTCCGATAAATCTATTTCTGCTTTGTAAGCGACAGACGGGTGAACGTTTCCCGTCAGGCTGAACCGAGCATTTCTCACTTCGAAACGACCGGCATTAATTTCCGGTTGATATTCATACTTTGCCCGAATCGTTCCATGAATTTCAGGAATATAATCTGTTTTTTCCATTTTCTTTTTTTCGAGCTTTATACCGTCTTCATTCGTCTCGTTTTGTCCTGTTCCTCGAAAGGGAATTAAAAGCACGAAAAGTAATATTATAGCTTGTTTCATTATTATTAAAGTAAACAGATGTATATATTGAAAATTTTTGCAAAAGAAACTTTATAATGTGACAAATATATTACAAATATATGATAATATTATGAAGTACGACAGTTGTTTCAAATTTGTGTCGAAGATATTTAAATGTTTTAAAATTGTTATTTTGTTAGAATTTGAAAAAATTGTTTAGCCTTTTGTCCGAGGTGGGATACAAATGTTTTGTGATTTTCTATAAAATTCAAATGAATTTCTTGGATTAAAATATAATTAATGTTAATATCTTTGTTTTTATGTCGAAAAATTATGTTTTAAAACATGTTTGTTTGTACATTTGCAATGTGTTTTTCATGGTATTTAGATTTAAGGTTAACGAAGATTGGTTGTCGAGATGACAACCATTTCTTTTATTACTATTTTTGTATAAAAAGAATCGGAGAAAGAATCAAAATAAGCAGGCTGTTTATTTCATTGAAAAAATCATTTTTATTTTTTGTAGAAAATTTGTAGAACTGATTAGTGATCAGAATACCCGGAGTTTTTACCCGAAATGTCTCTTTTTTGACGAAAAGAGTGGAATAATTGTTGGAAAGCTCCGATAAGAAGATTTGTCTATTGTAAAAACTTAGAGTTACCTGTATTTTTACTTCAAAAAAATTTACGACAGGCTCTAAGAATTATATTCGATAAATCTTAATTATATATGAAAAAAAATGTTTTTCTCATCTGTTCGTTGATACTATCAGGTATAGTATCGGCACAAACAATTTTGAAACCAGAAATTCCGGAAATTCGGTTTTCAGTGATCGATTATGGGGCGTCGGCATCAGCTATAGATAATACTGTTGCAATTCAGAAGACAATAGATATTTGTAGTGCTGCTGGAGGAGGATCGGTAATTATTCCGGCAGGAACGTTTATGTGTGGCCCTATTGTAATGAAAAGCAATATAAATCTTGTTTTGGATGATGGATGTATTTTAAAAGCTCTTCCTTATGGGAAAGGGAACGGCATTGTTGAAGGAAGTTATCCGAATAATGGCAAACCGGATCGTTATGCTCATCTTATTTCGGGTAAACGAGTTCAAAATATTAAAGTAAGTGGAAAAGGTATAATCGAAGGTGACGGAAGTGCATGGTGGACAGCTTTTAGGGCGAATAGGTCTATAAAGAGGGGGTGTCTGATTCGTTTCGATAATTGTAAGAATGTAGAAATAAGCGGTATCCGATTACAGAATGCACCGAATGTACATATAACGTTGGGGCGAGGAAGTTCGGATATAACAGTGAGGGATATTACGATTGAAGCTCCGGATGAAGCCCCCAACAGCGATGGAATTGATGTGTGGGCTCCGAACGTTTTGATCTATAATTGTAATATCACTTGTGGAGATGATAATATTGCAATGGATTCAGGAACAAAGAATATCACGATCCGAAAATGTAATTTTGGAAATGGACACGGATGTTCTATCGGAAGTTATACTACCGGTATCGAAAATGTTCTGGTAGATAGTTGTTCTTTTAAAAATACCGAATCAGCTATCCGGATGAAAAGCAATCGTTCGAGAGGGGGTGGAGAGAAGAATATCACATATTCGAATATTACTATTGATAATGTAAGAAAACCTATATTTATTACGAGTTATTACCCGAAGACTCCGAAAGATGTTACAGAAGATTCGGCTGAAGAGGTCTCAGCCACAACACCTTCATGGAGTAATATTTTTTTACGTAATATAGAAATATATAATTGTGAGTATGCCGGTATTATATGGGGTGTGCCGGAACTTCCTATTCGAAACGTTGTATTCGATAATGTAAAAATTCGGGCAACGAAGGGTATGGAAATAAATTATGCTTCAAATGTTTCTTTTATTAACGGCTCTTCAATATCTGTAAAAAAAGGAGATGCTGTAAAAGTTTATGAATCTGCTCCGGAAGGAATCGATTTTAGTTCGGGTAAACCTGTGAGTAAATAATTTTGTTTGAAAATATCGATAAAAAAGGATGTAATACCCGATTATTACATCCTTTTTATTTCTATCTATTACAAACTCTCTTCTAATATGATTAAGGTAATAAATGCGATACCGATAATAGTCATTATAATAGTACCTGCTACCTTTTTTAACTTGTCGAATTGAGGATTTCTGTATCCCCATTCATCATATTTCGAGAATCTGGATATTAATTTTTTCATTGTTATCAATCTTTTTTACTATAATGGTTAGAGATAATTTGATAACAATTTTTTCTCAGAAAAGGTTGTATGGTTAAAGCCTGTTTTATATAGAATTAAAACAAGGTACGATTTATTTACCTATATAACTATGCCCGTATTGTTCTGAAGATTTTTTATTGATAAAATTGATAAATAACTGATTTATCTCAGAGTTATCGCCTTGATTTTGAACGAAGCAGAAATCTCTTTCGATTGCGAAATCTTGAAAATCGATAATTCTGAATTCTCCGTTCATCAGTTCTTTACTGACCGAATAAATAGAGAGTAACCCGACACAATCCGAATGTCTTAAAAATGATTTTATTCCTTCTGTCGACCCCATGTGCATAAGTACGTTAAGGGAAGAATATTTTATGCCGTATTTTTGCAAATTTTCTTCTATAAATTGTGTTGTGCCAGATGTATGCTCTCTGAGTATTAGTGGTAGTTCTTTGATTTTAGAAAGAGAAAACGGGCTGTCTCCCCAACGGGCTACGTTTCTTACAATCGCAACTATTTCGTCTTTCAGAAATGGCGAATATTTTAAATATGGCTTTCTCGAAGGTCCTTCAATCAGTCCGATGTCAATCTTTTGTGCATGTAGCATATTTTCTATTTCAAGAGTATTATGCATCTGTAGATCGAGAGATATATCTGGATATTCTTGACAAAATTGAGCTAAAAATGCCGGAAGAATATATTGTGCGATCGTTAGGCTTGCTCCGATATGTATTTGTCCCACCTCTTTATTATTTAACTGATGCATTTTGTAATTTAGCTTACTGTATTCAGATAGAATGGTATCGCAATGTTTTAGTAAAATAATTCCGGCTGCCGTTAGTGCAATTTTGTTTCCGATACGGTCGAATAACCGAGTATTGTAAACTGCTTCTAATTCGCGGATGTGCTTGGTTACAGCAGGTTGTGAAATTTGTAGTTCTTGGGCAGCTTTGGTAAAACTAAGATTCCATGCGACGCGTTGGAATACTTTCAATCGAAAATCATACATATCGGACATAATATTGAGTATTACATTAAATAAGGTGTTAAATATTTAGTGAGTAGGTAACCTCCTCCTAATAACCATAAAAATAATATTGAAGCTAATATAAAAGGCTTCAATCCGGCTTTTCTGAATTTTTCTATACTGGTTTCTGCCCCGAGAGCAGTCATTGCCATAGTTAATAAAAAGGTATCTAATCCATTAATGAAATCGATAAATGGTTCGGGTAGTAAATTAAACGAATTGAAGCCTATAACGGCTAAAAATCCGAAGGCGAACCATGGAACAGCAACTTTGGATGATCGGTTTGGGTTGTGTGCGTCTATCCCGACACGTCTCCTGATTTTTGCAATTGCTCTTGACATTGAATAACTTATAAACAGTAAAACCGGAACGAGCATGATGACACGTATCATCTTGACGATAATGGCAGAATCAGAAATTTCTTTCCCCATCGAATTTCCAGCTCCGGCGACATGGGCAACCTCGTGTAAAGTTGATCCTGTATAAATTCCCATCTGCTCAGGTGTAAGATTTATAACTCCATGATTATACAATGCCGGATACAGAAACATCGAGATAGTCCCGAAGATGACGACCGTAGAAACAGCGACAGCCGTTTTATATGGTTTGCTTTTTAGAGTAGCTTCTGCACCTAATACTGCGGCTGCCCCGCATATTCCACTGCCGACTGATGTTAAAAGGGCGATACCTCGATCTATTTTTAGAAGTTTTCCGATATAAATACCTCCGTAAATAGTTACGGTAACGATAATTGCATCGATGATAATTGCCGGAAGCCCTACTTCGATGATATTTTGAAATGTGAGTCTGAAACCGTATAGAATGATACCCAATCTGAGAAGACGCTTAGAGCTGAATAAAATACCGGGAACCCATGTCTCAGGTAACTGATTACGTAAACTGTTGGCATAAAGCATGCCTAAGATAATACCTATGATTAGCGGACTGAGTGAAAGTTTTTGGATAAACGGCATATCTCCTATATAAAATGCTGCACACGAAAAGAGTGCGATCAATAAGACTCCATGTAACATACTGCCTTTTTTTTCACTTAATTTCATTTTTTCTTCGATTTTTGATTTGTTAGACAGGTGCAAATGAATAAAGTTTTATTGAAATAACAGATATACATCCGTTTATCTTGAATAACTTTTTGTTATAGCTTTAAATGTTGGAAACTTTTAGATCCTTTTATAGAATGCTAAGATAAAGATTTTGAAGAATAACGAAAACTATATCGATAACTTTTATTTATTATTGGAAAATTCTTCTTACTTCGTTTTCGAGAAAAATATTAAACAGTATTTTTTTTACAGTTTTTCTGATTTCTCGATATGTCATTTAGAAAGTGATATTTTCTGAATTATAACGGATCGAAGAATATAAAAAAGACCTGAATCAAGTAAAATCAGGTCTTTTTTTATAGCAGTTATAGTAAGTCGTCGATATAAAAAACTCAGACTTGCGTAAACTAAGGACTCACAAGTGAATGAAGTTTTTAAGATCTTGGACGAGCTTCTTTTACGATCATAGTACGGCCTTCGAATTCAGAACCGTTCAATTCTTCGATAGCTTGTTTCGCTTGGGCGTCGTTGTTCATTTCAATAAAAGCAAAACCTTTTGATTTACCGGTTTCGCGGTCTTTGATAATTTTTACGGATTCAACAGCGCCGTATTCTTCAATCACTTGTTGCAAGTCTGCTTCCTTAACACGATAGTTAAGGTTTCCAATGTAAATGTTCATAAAAATAAAAAAATAAATTAGTGAAAAATTTGAACAGTTGCGGGTCTGGAAAATAAAGCTTGTAGTCATGCAATAAGTTACATGAGCGATTCACTAAATAGTGCAAACCAACTCTTATTCGATTACAAAGGAAAATATAAATTTCGGATATGCAAGCAATTCGTCTTTAATTTTTTGAAATACTTCATTTTATCTGTGAATTATGCTTTTACTGAAAACTTTTTGTTACAAAATTGTAAAAGAAGTTTGATTATCGGAAGAATACAGTTACTTTTGCGCTGCCAAAATGTACACGATATTATTTGATAACAGTGTAAAGTATCGCACGTTTTAGCGGTATGGCAAGATTAAAAAGTAAATTTTAATAATAATAATTCGTTAGGAATGAACGTTTCACAACAAAACATTGACAAAGTATCTGCTGTAATCAAAATTGAGATTACAAAAGCTGATTATCAAGAAAAAGTTGACAAAGCTTTACGCGCTTATCGTCAGAAAGCAAATATTCCGGGATTCCGTAAAGGTATGGTTCCGATGGGGATGATACAGAAAATGTTCGGAAAATCGGTATTGGCTGAAGAATTCAATAAACTCGTTTCTGAATCATTATTTAACTATATTCGTGAGAATAAACTCAATGTTTTGGGTGAACCTATGCCGGTTGCAGATCAGCCTGAAATTAATTTTGACGGACAAGAAGATTTTACGGTTTCGTTTGATGTGGCTTTAGCTCCTGAAATTTCTGTGAATCTGTCTAAAGAGGATTGTGTGGATTATTATAATGTGACGGTTGACGATACAATGGTCGAAAAACAATGTGAGGCATTGGCAAACCGTTTCGGTACACAAGAACCGGTGGAAGTTGCTGGGGATAAGGATATGATTCGCGGGAAATTTATAGAGTTGGATGAAGCCGGAAATGTCAAAGACGGTGGAATCGTTGTAGAATCGGGAATTATTTCTCCTAATTATTTCAAAAATGAAGATGAGAAATCAAAGTTTGCCGGTGCAAAAGTAGGTCAAAAAGTCATCTTCAACCCGGCAAAATCATGTGATAATAATGAGGTAGAATTGGCTTCGATGCTTCATATCAAAAAAGAAGAAGCGGCGAATATGAAATCTGATTTTGAAGTAGAAGTTACTAGTATTCTCGGATTTAAACCGGCTGAAATGGGGCAGGAACTTTTCGATAATGCATTTGGTAAAGATGTCGTAAAGACAGAAGAGGAATACAAAGCGAAGGTGCGTGAGATGATCGAAAATCAAATGAAACCGGAGAGTGATTACAAATTCGGTCTTGATGCACGTAAAGTCTTAGAGAATAAAGTCGGAGATATACAGTTGCCGGATGCTTTGTTAAAGCGTTGGTTAGTGACTACTGGAGAGAAACGTACAGCCGAATCGGTAGAGGAAGAATATCCCAAAATGGTTCCTGATTTGAAATGGCAGTTGATTAAAGAACAAATCGTTAAAGATTTCAATATAAAAGTTGAAGATGCCGACATTTTGGATATGGCACGTAAAGTTACTCGTGTGCAATTTGCTCAGTACGGAATGATGAATGTGCCTGACGATTTGCTCGACAAATATGCGACCGATATGTTGAAAGATAAAAAGATGGTTAGTAACATTGCAGAGCGTGCGACAGAAGAGAAAATCATTGCGACTATTAAAGGTGCTGTAACTTTGAATGAAATCGCTGTTTCTGCTGATGAATTTTATAAAATGTTCGAGACAAAATAGGTTGAATAAAGTATGATGAGAACCCGCCCGCCATCAGACGTGGCGGGTTTCTTTTATGTTGGTATGACTATGTTTTAAATAATATTATAAAGTTCATGGTCTTTTTTAATGTTATTCCGGATAAAATAAATTTGCGGAATACATGATTTTATTTATACCTTTGTTTGAAAACTATAAATTAATCAGGAAGGAAAACGTATGACAAACGATTTTAAAAATTATGCCACAAAACATTTGGGTATGAACGGACTTGCGTTGGATAAATATATAGATATAACCAGCAGTTATATTTCTCCGACAATTATAGAAGAACGCCAGTTGAATGTTGCTCAAATGGACGTATTTTCTCGTTTGATGATGGACAGGATCATCTTTTTAGGCACTCAAGTCGATGATTATACTGCTAATGTGATTCAAGCTCAATTGCTTTATCTTGATTCTGCAGATCCGGGTAAAGATATTTCTATATATTTAAATACACCGGGAGGAAGTGTGTATGCAGGTTTGGGAATATATGATACGATGCAATATATTGCGAGTGATGTTTCTACTATTTGCACAGGTATGGCTGCGTCTATGGGGGCGGTGTTACTTGTGGCCGGAACAAAAGGAAAACGCTTTGCATTGCAGCACTCGAGAGTGATGATTCACCAACCTATGGGCGGTGCTCAGGGACAGGCTTCGGATATAGAAATTACTGCTCGGGAGATACAGAAGCTTAAAAAAGAACTTTATACGATTATTGCTGATCATTCGGGGAATACTTATGAAAGAGTAGAAAAAGATTCTGACCGGGATTATTGGATGACTGCGGCAGAAGCGAAGGAATATGGAATGATCGATGATGTGCTTACTAAAGCGAAATAACGCGAAGAACAAGAACAAGAAATAGGAAATGACGAAACAAATAAACAAATGTAGCTTTTGTGGACGTTCTGAAAAAGAAGTTGAAATATTGCTTACAGGAGCTACAGGTTTTATCTGCAATGATTGTGTCGAGCGGGCGCATGAGATGATAGAGGAAATTCTCAAAAAGAATAAGACTGTCAATTCAGGATTAGGCTTTACTAAAGAAGATCTGCCTCGTCCTCAGGAGATTAAACGATTTTTAGATCAGTATGTGATCGGACAGGATGCCGCAAAACGCTATTTGTCTGTTGCGGTATTCAATCATTATAAACGGTTGTTGCAGAATGCCGATTCGAAAAAAGATGATGTTGAGATTGAGAAATCGAATATCATTATGGTGGGGCATACCGGTACGGGAAAAACTCTTTTGGCAAAAACAATAGCTCGCATGTTGAATGTTCCGTTTACGATTGTCGATGCTACAGTTTTAACGGAAGCCGGTTATGTAGGAGAGGATATCGAAAGTATATTGACCCGTTTATTACAGGTAGCCGATTATAACGTTGAAGCGGCAGAACGAGGGATTGTATTTATTGATGAAATCGATAAAATTGCCCGTAAAGGAGATAACCCTTCTATTACGAGAGATGTTAGTGGAGAAGGTGTGCAGCAGGGGTTGCTTAAACTTCTCGAAGGATCGGTCGTTAATGTTCCGCCTCAGGGTGGACGGAAACATCCCGACCAAAAAATGATTGCCGTAAATACTAAAAATATCCTGTATATTTGCGGTGGAGCGTTTGATGGTATAGAGAAAAAAATCGCACTTCGGCTCAATACGCAAGTAGTAGGATACGGAGCAGATAAGAAACGTCAGGAGATAGACCGCAATAATATGTTGCAGTATATATCTCCTCAGGATTTAAAGTCGTTCGGGCTTATTCCGGAAATTATAGGCCGGTTACCGTTACTTACTTATTTAGACCCGTTGGATAAAGATGCTTTACGTAGAATACTTATCGAACCGAAGAATTCTATTATTAAACAATACGTCCGTTTATTTGAAATGGATGATGTGACATTGACATTTGATGACGATGTCCTTGATTATATTGTGGAAAAAGCGATCGAATTTAAGTTGGGTGCTAGAGGATTGCGCTCTATTGCAGAAACGATTATGATGGATGCGATGTTTGATATGCCTTCGTCCGATGAAAAAACGTTGCATATTACCCGAAAGTATGCAGAGGAAAAGCTGAAAAAGGCGAATATGCATGCTTTACATTAAAAAAGATTCAAATAAATTGGTTATTTTGCAGACTTGTTTATAAATTTGTTTACGCAGTTTCTCTTAATGAGAAAATTATGATTGTCTTCTGACTGTTAATCATTACATTATATGGCAACAAGAACAAATTTGGTAGAAGAGTTGAAGAAAAATTTCGGATTTGATACCTTTAAAGGAAATCAAGAGGCGATAATTCGGAATTTGCTTGATGGTAAAGACACATTTGTGCTGATGCCTACGGGCGGAGGTAAGTCTTTATGTTATCAGTTGCCCTCGTTATTACTCGATGGCACGGCTATTGTCATATCACCCCTTATCGCCTTGATGAAAAATCAGGTGGATGCAATGCGTAATTTCAGTGAGGAAGATGGTGTGGCGCATTTTATAAACTCGTCTTTGAATAAAGCTGCAATAGATCAGGTAAAAGATGACATTATGGCGGGGCGTACCAAGTTATTGTATGTAGCTCCCGAATCTCTTACCAAAGAAGAAAATATAGAATTTCTTAAACAAGTAAAAATATCATTTTATGCTGTGGATGAGGCGCATTGTATTTCGGAATGGGGACATGACTTCAGACCTGAGTACCGGCGCATACGTCCTATAATTAATGAAATAGGTTCTCATCCGTTGATTGCTCTTACGGCAACAGCAACGCCTAAGGTACAACACGATATTCAAAAAAATCTTGGGATGATTGATGCGGAGGTCTTTAAATCTTCCTTTAATCGTCCTAATCTCTATTATGAAGTGCGTCCCAAAACGCAAAACATTGATCGAGACATTATCAAATATATCAAATCCCAATCAGGTAAGTCGGGAATTATTTATTGTCTGAGCCGGAAAAAAGTCGAAGAACTTGCCGAAACATTGAAAGTTAACGGCATAAATGCGCTTCCGTACCATGCCGGTATGGATTCTACTACTCGGACTCAGAACCAAGACGCTTTTTTGCTTGAGAAGGTCGATGTAATAGTAGCTACTATCGCATTCGGTATGGGAATTGATAAACCCGATGTTCGTTTTGTTATCCATTATGATATTCCGAAAAGCCTTGAGGGATATTATCAGGAAACCGGACGTGCCGGACGAGATGGCGGCGAAGGTCAGTGTATAACGTTTTATATTAATAAAGATCTGCAGAAATTGGAGAAATTTATGCAGGGAAAGCCTATTGCTGAACAAGAAATCGGGAAGCAGTTATTGCTCGAAACAGCAGCTTATGCTGAATCATCGGTGTGCCGGAGAAAATTGTTGTTGCATTATTTCGGGGAAGAATACGGAGAAGAAAATTGTGGAAATTGTGACAATTGTTTAAACCCTAAGAAACAAGTGGAAGCTCAAGATTTACTTTGTGCAGTTTTGGAAACTGTAATAGCTCTGAAAGAAAAATTTAAAGCCGATCATGTGATCGATGTATTATTGGGAAAAGAAACGACCGAAGTCCTTTCGTATCATCAAGAAGATCTTGAGGTGTTCGGATGCGGTCAAGGTGAAGAGGAAAAAACGTGGAGTGCAGTAATACGACAGGCATTGATAGCCGGATATTTGGATAAGGATATTGAAAATTACGGGCTGCTGAAAGTTACGAAAGCCGGACACGCATTTCTGAAAAAGCCGGTATCATTCAAAATTGTAGAGGATAACGATTTTGATGATGTTGAGGAAGAAGTTCCGATGAAGGGAGGAGCTACCTGTGCCGTAGATCCTACTTTATATGCTATCTTAAAAGATTTGCGTAAGAAAATAGCCAAGAAATTGGAGTTGCCTCCTTATGTTATATTTCAGGATCCTTCGCTCGAAGCTATGGCGACGACTTATCCCGTAACTATTGAAGAATTGCAGAATATACCGGGAGTCGGGGCTGGAAAAGCCAAACGTTACGGTGAAGAATTTATTAAAGTTATAAAGACGCATTGTGACGAAAACGAAATAGAACGTCCTGAAGATTTGCGTGTGAGAACGGTTGCCAATAAATCGAAAATGAAGGTTTCTATTATTCAAGGCATCGACCGTAAGATCGCACTTGATGAATTGGCTGAGTCGAAAGGTCTTGAATTTACCGATCTTCTTGACGAGGTGGAAGCGATAGTGTATTCTGGAACAAAAATCAATATCGACTATTTCTTGCAAGAAGTAATGGATGATGACCATATTTATGACATATTTGAATATTTCAAAGAAGCGGACAGCGATGATCTCGAAGCGGCAATAGAAGAGTTGGGTCGTGATTATACAGAAGAAGAGATCCGTCTGGTGCGAATTAAATTCCTTTCCGAAATGGGAAACTAAACAAAATCAGAAAAAAGTCATAATGGCCGGAGAGTCTCTAATCAGAATCTTCCGGCCATTGTCGTTTGAAAATACTTATTTTTAAAAACCATTAAAAAATAAAATCTTTACGTATAAATATCCATTGAAAATATTTATCTTTGTACGCAATAAATTTTAAGCCTACCTCATTATGTCATTTATTGCAGATAAAATCGTAATGGACGGATTAACCTACGACGATGTATTGTTGATCCCCGCCTATTCTGAAGTTTTACCAAAAACAGTCGAACTCACGACTAAGTTCTCACGCAACATCGAGTTGAAAGTTCCCTTTGTGACTGCCGCTATGGATACGGTTACGGAAGCGAAAATGGCCATTGCCATTGCCCGTGAAGGGGGAATCGGTGTGATTCACAAAAACATGTCTATTGAAGAACAGGCACGTCAGGTAGCTATAGTGAAACGTGCGGAAAACGGTATGATTTATGATCCCGTAACTATCAAGAGAGGATCTACTGTGAGAGATGCACTTGCGTTGATGTCTGAATATAGAATCGGCGGTATCCCTGTAGTAGACGATGAAAGATATTTGGTAGGTATTGTGACGAACCGTGACCTTCGTTTTGAGAAGGATATGGACAAACGTATTGATGAGGTAATGACGAAGGAGAACATTGTGACTACCAACCAGTCCACTGACATGGAGGCTGCTTCGCAGATTCTGCAAGAACATAAGATTGAAAAATTGCCTGTGGTAGATAAGGACGGTAAACTGGTAGGTCTTATTACTTATAAAGATATTACAAAAGCAAAAGATAAACCGATGGCTTGCAAGGATGCCAAAGGACGTTTGCGTGTGGCTGCCGGTGTAGGGGTTACTGCCGATACGCTGGACCGTATGCAGGCCTTGGTTGATGCCGGTGCGGATGCAATCGTTATTGATACGGCTCATGGCCACTCCATGTATGTGATCGAAAAATTGAAAGAAGCTAAGAAACGTTTCCCGAATATTGATATTGTGGTAGGTAATATCGCTACGGGCGAAGCTGCCAAAATGTTGGTGGAAGCCGGTGCGGATGGTGTGAAGGTCGGTATCGGTCCGGGTTCTATCTGTACTACCCGTGTGGTTGCCGGTGTGGGTGTTCCCCAGCTTTCTGCCGTTTATGATGTTGCCAAGGCGTTGAAAGGTACAGGTATACCTTTGATTGCTGATGGTGGCTTGCGTTATTCGGGGGATGTGGTAAAAGCTTTGGCTGCCGGCGGTTATAGTGTAATGATCGGTTCATTGGTTGCCGGAACGGAAGAGTCACCGGGTGATACGATTATCTTTAACGGACGTAAATTCAAATCTTATCGTGGAATGGGATCTTTGGAAGCGATGGAGAACGGTTCGAAGGATCGTTATTTCCAGAGCGGAACTGC
>URAV01000011.1 GCA_900545915.1 uncultured Porphyromonadaceae bacterium | reverse complement strand
TAGGACGCAAGATTTTCATTCTTGAAAGAGGGGTTCGATTCCCCTATGGGCTACCGAAAGTTTACCGAATGCATATTGTATTCGGTTTTTTTGTGTAATTATATGATATTTGTATTCTAAATAGATTACCGGGCGTTTTGTATGAATTTATTTGGATTACAAGGAATAGAAGCGTTTCTCAATCTTCTCTTTGTTAGAGACTTGTCATTATCGTGAATAATCGTGAGTATTTATAAAAAACCAATTGCAAATTTTCTTCTATCAGGGATTTTTGTTAACTTTGTTTGCTTTTGAATCTTGTCTGAAAAAGACGTTGAAAAATAAAAAACGAGTATAAATAAACATATAAAAATCAATATGTCGGAAGAATTAAATGTTGATAGTGCTGCGTATTCTGCGGATAGTATTCAAGTTCTGGAAGGTCTTGAAGCTGTGAGAAAGCGCCCTGCTATGTATATTGGTGATATTGGGGTAAAAGGTTTGCATCATTTGGTGTATGAGGTAGTGGATAACTCTATTGACGAAGCGCTTGCCGGGTATGCGAATCATATCGATGTCATTATTAATGAAGATAATTCTATTACTGTAATAGATAACGGTCGGGGTATTCCGGTGGATATGCATGAAAAAGAACATAAATCTGCATTGGAGGTCGTGTTGACCGTTTTACATGCAGGAGGAAAGTTTGACAAAGGTTCTTATAAAGTTTCCGGAGGTTTACATGGGGTCGGCGTATCGTGTGTAAATGCCCTATCGACTTATTTGCGTGCGGAGGTGAAGCGTAACGGAAAAATATATATGCAAGAGTTTTCATGCGGAAAGCCTTTGCATGATGTGGAAGTCATCGGGACTACTGAGGAGACCGGAACGATAATAACTTTCAGACCGGATGCGGATATATTTACGGATGTAGTTTATAAATTTGATGTTTTGGCTTCTCGTCTGCGAGATTTAGGATACCTTAATGCCGGAATTTATTTATCTCTTACCGATAAGCGTGAAGTACTTGAAAACGGTGAGTTCCGTAAAGAAGAATTTTTCTCGGTGGAGGGACTGAAAGAATTTGTCCGTTATATTGATAGCACGAAAGAGCATCTTTTTGAGGATATTATTCATATTTCTACTGAACGTCAAGGTGTTCCGGTAGAGGTTGCAATGACTTACAATACGTCTTACAACGAGAATTTGTTCTCATACGTGAATAATATCAATACGATCGAAGGCGGTACTCATGTCGCCGGTTTTCGTAGAGGTCTGACTCGTACGCTGAAAAAGTATGCCGAGGATTCCAAGATGCTCGAAAAAGTGAAAGTGGAGATCAGTAGCGATGACTTTCGGGAGGGGCTTACGGCTGTTATTTCCGTAAAAGTCATGGAGCCTCAATTTGAGGGGCAAACCAAGACAAAATTAGGAAATAACGAGGTTATCGGGGCTGTCGATGTCGCTGTCAGCGAGGCCCTCCGGAATTTCTTGGAAGAGAATCCGAAACAGGCTAAAGCAATAGTAGAGAAGGTTGTATTGGCGGCAACTGCACGTCATGCCGCACGTCACGCTCGGGAAATGGTACAACGGAAATCTCCTCTTTCGGGTGGAGGTCTTCCCGGTAAATTAGCAGATTGCTCTCAACGTAATCCGGAAGTTTGCGAAATATTTCTTGTCGAAGGGGATTCTGCAGGAGGAACGGCAAAACAGGGTCGGGATCGTGCTTTTCAGGCAATCTTGCCTTTGCGCGGTAAGATCTTGAATGTTGAGAAAGCAATGCATCATAAAGTTCTCGAAAGTCAGGAAATTCGCAATATATATACGGCTTTAGGGGTGACTATCGGTACGGAAGACGATACGAAAGAAGCTAATATTTCAAAATTGCGTTATCATAAAATTATTATTATGACCGATGCCGATGTGGATGGTAGCCATATCGCTACGTTGATCATGACTTTCTTTTTCCGTCATATGCGTCCTTTGATAGAAAACGGATATCTTTATATCGCTACTCCGCCGCTATATTTATGTAGAAAGGGCAAAATAGAAGAATATTGCTGGACAGAGCAGCAACGTACGCAGTTTGCACTGAAATATGCAAATGGAGATGTAAACCAAATTTATACGCAACGTTATAAAGGTTTGGGAGAGATGAATTCTCATCAATTATGGGAGACGACTATGGATCCGGCACATCGTACATTACGTCAAGTGACAATCGATAATGCTGCTGAAGCAGATCGGGTATTTTCAATGTTGATGGGAGAGGAAGTCGGTCCTCGTCGCGAATTTATCGAAGCACATGCCACTTATGCGAATATCGATGCTTGATTATTTCGAGTAGTAAATAACATATTGGCGGTCTGCATGAAGTTCTTCTTATGCAGACCGTTTTTTTATATCATAAGAATAGAGATGATATAATTTGTTAAGAATATAGAAAACGAGGAACTTTCCGATTAAACTATTTTTGTAAGTGGTAGTCTTATAAAGCGTAAATTAAAAACAGAAACATCCTCAATGAAGAAATATTTATTGTCAGTTGTTTTCGTCTGGGCGACGATTACAACTCTTTCGGCTGCTACGATAAAAGGTCGTCTTATTGATAATGAAACGAAGCAGATTATTGATTTTGCTACCGTATCATTATTTAATAAGTCTTCTAAAGCACCTATGAAAACGGTGACAACCGATGAAAAGGGAGCATTTTCGATACCGAATGTCAAGAATGGTTCTTATACTCTCCGGATTAGTTTTGTCGGTTATAAAACATTAGAGTTTCCCGTATTCGTAACTTCGAAAACTCCAATTGTGGATTTGAAAACTTTGCAGTTGTCGACTGATGCTAAATCGTTAAAGGCGGTGGAAGTGATCGGTCAGAAATCTCAGATGCGCTTTGAGGTAGATAAAAAGGTTTTTGATGTGGATCAGAATATTTCCGCTGCGGGAGGATCTGCTTCTGAAGCGTTGCAGAATATTCCTTCTGTCGATGTCGATAACGAAGGCAATATTTCTCTTCGGAACAATTCGAATGTAGAAGTTTGGATCAATGGCAAACCTTCGGGACTGACCGCTGATAACCGGGCTCAGATATTGGAACAAATGCCGGCCGGAAGTATAGAAAGCATAGAAGTTATTACTAATCCGTCTTCTAAGTATAGCCCGGAGGGATCTGCGGGGATTATAAATTTGGTTTTGAAAAAAGATCGGAAAGCCGGCTATTACGGGAGTGTATCGGTCGGAGCAAATACTTTTGGTGGGGTAAATGGATCGGGAAATATAAATTATAATTCATCGAAAGTGGATGCGTATGCCAATATCGGCATCCGGTATATGCAATTTAACAACAGCAGCGATACTTATCGGGAATCATGGCAGGGAAACGATACGACGATTCTTAACCAGAAAAATAAAGGAGATATGGATCGTATCGGTGTTTTTCTGCGAGGAGGAGCAACATATCATGCTACTCGAAAGGATGATATAGGGTTGTCTTTTATGGGCATGTTCGGTGGTGGAGACAGTCGTACGACCCTTACGTCGAGAGACGGTTTGGGTGCATTGACCCGTGAGCGGTGGTCGGATGAAGACGGAACTCATAACGATTGGGGAGTGACATTGGATTATACACATTTGTTCGGTAAGAACCATGATTTGAGATTATATGCCAATTATTTCCAGATGAATCGGAATGAGACGAATGATTTTACACAAAACAGTTTAGTAAAAGATGCATGGTTAAAATCTGCTCAAAAACAGGATGAAGATAATTCGCACCAACGGTGGGAATTTCAGGCTGATTATAGTAACCAAATATCGGATCGTTTTAAGGTTGAGGCCGGTTATAAGGGAAATATCAATTCCAGAGGAGACGATGTTTATACATTAGAAGGTGCGGATATGGAAAATCTGAAACCGCAAGAGTCTTTAAATAATGATTTTACCTATAAAGAGAATATACAGGCTTTGTATGGTACGTTTTCGGGTAAAATCGATAATTTCAGTTTTCAGGCGGGATTGAGAGGAGAGTATATGCGTTATAAAACCGAGAGTCGGCCGTGGAATGTGCAAGCTCCGGATAGGACTCGTGAATATTGGCATTTGTATCCGAGTTTGTTTTTGTCTTATAGTTTACCAAAGGGAAACGAGCTTCAGGTTAATTATACCAGTCGGGTAAACCGGCCAAGAGGACGACAAATAAATGCATTCAGAAATGTTACCGACTCTACCAGTATTTCGTATGGGAATCCTAATCTGAATCCGGAATTTGCTCATGCCATAGAGTTGAATTATATAAAGAACTGGGATGCACATACTTTATCGGCTTCACTCTATTATCGAAAAACGAATGATGTGATACAGCAGGTGCGTTATTTTGAAGAACCGGTTATGTATTCTACTTATGAGAATGTGACTAAGATGCAAAATGCCGGATTAGAATTGGTGGCTAAAAATAGGTTATTTAAATATTTGAATTTGACTACTACGGTAAATATGTATTATCAACAGCTTAATGACTTTGATTATACTTATGTCGATAATTCGGGAGTTGCTTCTACAATGCATTATGACGGTGAAAATAACTTTACGTGGAATGCTCGTATTATGGCCAATTTAATACTTCCCAAAAATTTCTCGGCGCAGATTACCGGAAATTATAATGCAAAGCAGCTTATAGCACAGGGAGAACGTCGTCCGGATTATTCTTTAGATGCCGGTATTCGCAAGAGCTTTTTTTCTCGAAAATTCTCTATTGCATTATCCGGTCGGGATTTATTGGATTCCCGGGGACGGAAGAATATTTCGTGGGGAGATAACTTTTATCAAGAGAGTCGTTCGCGTTGGGGCGGACGCAGTGTGAATCTGACATTGACATATATGTTTGGGAAAAATGGGAACAATAAACCTAAGCCGGGTAAACGTCAAGATAATAACGGAATGAATTATGAAGGCGAAATGATGGATTTTTAAGGAATAGTCATTCGTTTTGTTTATTTTAGAGCGTGCCTGAATCTTGCTCGGATCAATTTTGAGAGTTTTTTTGAGGATATTTTGTTATTTTTACGAGAAGGATATCGGATTATCGGGGGAGTGAAAACGCAAAAATGACCAGATAATGTTTTTTATATCGGAAAATTTAGATAGGCTCTTAGTCTTTGTTTTTGTCTGAAATTGATTTCATCCATTTATTTTATTTTTGAGATGAGTTTAAGACGGGGGAAATGCTCTGTATTCTTAAAAATATTATTTACTTTGTAGTTGGTTAGCTGTGAAGTTAATCATTCTGTATTTATTGTTGGTACTTAGATTTATTTGAATATGTCGAAAAGAAAAAGAACAAAGGATACCCCCCGTATAAAAAAAGATAAAATGAAACAGTTGATCTGTGATTTTTTTAATGAGAATCCCGGTCATCCATATAATTATAAACAAGTATCCCGAGCGGTTAATGCTAAAAATGATCCTCAGAAAATAATGATTTCCCAGATCCTTGCAGAATTGGCGGCAGATCTCTATTTGACAGAGGTAGATACGGGACGATATAAGTATGATGTAAGGCAAAAAATTCGGGAAGGAGTTTTTGAACGTAGAAGTAACGGAAAGAATCATGTTATTCCGAATGACGGCGGCGATCCTATATTAGTTCCGGATGAGAAGTCTTTAAGGGCGATGTCCGGGGATAAGGTAAATTATATTATTTGTCGTAGACGCAGAAAGGGTGGCGATACGGAAGCTGAAATTGTAGAAATTACAGAACGTGTTCCTCAAACTTTTGTCGGGACGTTGGATGTAAAATCCCAGTATGCATTTCTTTTGACGGAGAATCGTTCTTTAGGTAATGATATATTTATTCCGTTGGATAAACTAAAAGGCGGTAAAACCGGAGAGAAGGCACTTGTCTCGATTACCGAATGGCCGGAACATGCTAAAAATCCTTATGGAGAGGTGATCGCTGTTTTGGGGAAAGCCGGGAATAATGATACTGAGATGCATGCGATATTGGCGGAATTCGGATTGCCTTATACGTATCCGAAAAATGTAGAAAAGGCGGCAGATAAAATTAGCGATACTCTTACTGAGGAGGATTTGAAAGGTCGGGAAGATTTCAGAGATATAACGACTTTTACGATAGACCCGCGTGATGCCAAGGATTTTGACGATGCTCTTTCTATCCGTCAGTTAGATAATGGAAATTGGGAGGTCGGTGTGCATATTGCTGATGTAACGCACTACGTAACTCCGGGTAGCATAATAGATAAGGAGGCTTATAAAAGGGCGACGTCGGTTTATTTGGTAGACCGTACTATTCCGATGTTACCGGAGCGTTTATGTAATCAAATATGTTCGTTACGGCCAGATGAGGATAAATTGTGCTTCTCGGCAATTTTTGAATTAAATGAAAAATCGGAAGTCCAGCATTCGCATATTACTCGTACGGTTATTCGCTCAGATCGCCGTTTTACTTATGAAGAGGCTCAAGAAATAATCGAGAGCGGAAAAGGAGATTATAGTTCTGAGATTCTTAAATTGAATGATCTTGCACAAAAACTTAGAGAAAGACGTTTTTCCGAAGGGTCAATCAATTTTGACCGTCATGAAGTGAAATTTGAGATAGATGAGAACGGACGACCTTTGAGTGTATATTTTAAAGTTTCGAAAGAGGCCAATAAGCTTGTAGAAGAATTTATGCTGCTGGCGAATCGTACGGTAGCCGAATCTGTCGGTAAAGTGGAAGGAAACCGAACTGCAAAAGCCTTCGTTTATCGTGTTCACGATTTACCTGATCCGGAGAAGATGAATACAATGGCGACGTTTATTCGTAGGTTTGGTTATACGCTTCGTACCGAAGGAACGAAAGGCCAGATTTCTCGTTCGATAAATTCATTATTGGATAATATTCAAAATAAGCCGGAGGAAAATCTAATAGAGACGGTGGCTATTCGAACTATGGCGAAGGCTACATATTCAACGAAAAATATCGGACATTATGGTTTGGCTTTTGATTATTATACGCATTTTACATCTCCGATACGTCGTTATCCCGATATGATGGTTCATCGTTTATTGGAGAAATATATGGCTGGCGGGAGGAGTGTGAATGCAAAGAATTTGGAATCTGCTTGTAAACATTCTTCAGAAATGGAGTTAGTTGCAGCTAATGCCGAACGGGCATCTATAAAGTATAAGCAGGCAGAATTCCTTAGCGAACGTCTGGGGCAAGAATATGATGGTGTCATTTCTGGAGTAACGGAATGGGGACTTTATGTCGAAATTAATGAGAATAAATGTGAGGGGCTTGTTCCTATACGTGATCTGGATGATGATTATTATGAATTTGATGAAAAGAATTATTGTGTTACCGGGCGTTCATCTCACAGGGTTTATCGTTTAGGCGATCCTATCCGTATACAGATTGCCCGAGTAGATATGGAGAAAAAACAGGTCGATTTTGCCTTAATTAAAGCGAAGTAGGCTTTTTCGATATTCGTGGTTAAGTATTTTGTTATGGATAATCTCACTAATTATCACACTCATAGTTCATATTGTGACGGATCGGCTTCGATCGAGGATTTCGTGAAAGAAGCTGTCCGGCAAGGTTTTTCTTCTTATGGTGTATCTTCCCATTCACCGATTCCTTTTGATTCTTGTTGGAATATGAATCGGGATGATCTTCCTGCTTATTTGGATGAGGTACATTTCATAAAAAAGAAGTATGAGGGGCGTATTGAGATTTATTGTGGACTTGAGATTGACTACCTGGGGGCAGAATATAATCCGTCGTCTTCTTTTTTTCAGGAATTGCCGTTGGATTACCGAATAGGCTCTGTCCATTTTTTGGAGACAGAAGAAGGATATATCGATATTGATACAGCTCCAGAGCAATTTAAAGAGACTGTACTTCGTTATTTCGGTGGGGATATACGAAAATTGGTCGAGAAATATTTTAATACTATGATGCGAATGGTCGATACCGGAGGTTTCGACTTTGTAGGGCATGCTGATAAGGTGTCTATGAATGCATCATTTTTTTTACCCGGTATTACTTATGAACGCTGGTATAAAAGTCTTATACGCGAGTATTTTGAATTTATTGCTCAAAAAGATTGTATGATAGAAATAAATACGAAAGCTTGGCGTAGCAAACATTTGTTTTTTCCGAATCGGGAACATTTCGGGTTAATTCATAAATTGCATATACCGGTGGTTGTTAATGCAGACACACATCATCCGTCCTTGGTTAATGACGGACGATTTGATGCTTTAAAAGAGTTGCTTGACGAGGGTTTTACACATGTGCGTCAGCTCTCAGAAGGGCAATGGGTCGATGCCGAGATCGTCTCTTTATAGAATATAAATTTCTGAAAATCACCGGATCGATTTGTGCTTCGGATATTTCGGATAATTCATTATTTCGCATTATCTTTGTATGATACGAAATTTAATCGGAGAAACAGCAGTTATAATATGGAAGAGAATATAATGTCCACCGCCGGACTGGAATATGGTTCGGATACGATACGGACACTTGACTGGAAAGAGCATATTCGCCGTCGTCCCGGTATGTATATCGGGAAGTTGGGGGATGGAACTCATGCCGATGATGGTATTTATGTGCTTCTTAAAGAGGTGCTTGATAACGCAATAGATGAATATATGATGGGGTATGGCAAGCAAATTATCGTCGATATAGACGAAGTTTCTGTGACTGTACGGGATCATGGGCGCGGGATACCTCTGGATAAAGTAAAGGATGTTTCTTCTAAGATGAATACCGGAGCTAAATATGATTCTAAAGCTTTCAAAAAGTCCGTAGGGTTAAATGGTGTAGGTATAAAAGCTGTAAATGCATTGTCTACAGAATTTTATATTTGTTCTTACCGAGATGGGAAATGTAAATCTTTGTTATATAATCAGGGTAATGTCGTGACCGATTTCCCGGAAGAACCGACTTCTGAGGAGAATGGGACATTGGTGAGATTTGTCCCTGATGAAACTATATTCAAGGGATATAAATACAAGGATGATTTTATTGAATCATTGTTGAAGAATTATGTTTATCTTAATTCTGGTCTGACAATTTTGTTTAACGGACGCCGCTTCCATTCAAAAAACGGTCTTGTCGACTTGTTGAATGAAAAAATGACGGCAGAACCTCTTTATCCGATTATTCATCTGAAAGGTGATGATATAGAAGTCGTGATTACGCATATCAATCAGTATGGTGAGGAATATTATTCTTTTGTTAACGGTCAACATACAACGCAAGGGGGAACGCATTTGACTGCTTTTCGTGAAGCAGCTTCCCGTACGATAAAAGAATTTTATAATAAGAATTTCGATTATTCCGATATCCGTAACGGAATTGTCGCGGCAGTAAGTATTAAAGTGGAAGAACCGGTTTTCGAATCTCAGACCAAAACGAAACTGGGTTCGCGGGATGTAGGACCTGACGGTCCTTCGGTAAGTAAGTTTATCGGTGACTTCTTGAAGAAAGAACTTGATAATTATTTACATAAAAATGCAGAAACGGCGGATGCTTTGTTAAAGAAGATTTTGGAGTCGGAGAAAGAAAGAAAGGCAATAGCCGGAGTCACTAAGCTGGCGAGAGAACGTGCTAAAAAATCGAATCTTCACAACAAGAAACTTCGGGATTGCAGGGTGCATTATAATGATGCGAAAGGTGACGGTGTCGATCAGTCGAGTATCTTTATTACGGAGGGAGACTCGGCTACGGGGTCTATAACTAAAAGCCGTAATGTCGAGACTCAGGCTGTATTCAGTTTGCGTGGGAAGCCGTTGAATTCATACGGTCTGACACGTAAAGTCGTATATGAAAATGAAGAATTCAATTTATTGCAGGCGGCGTTGAATGTAGAGGACGGTATGGACGGCCTTCGGTATAATAAAATTATAATAGCTACAGATGCCGATGTCGACGGCATGCATATACGGTTATTATTGATAACATTCTTTTTGCAGTTTTTCCCGGATTTGATTAAAAAAGGTCATGTCTATATTTTACAAACGCCTCTTTTTCGGGTGAGAAATAAGAAAGAGACTTATTATTGTTATACGGAAGAGGAACGAGTCAACGCGATATCGAAACTTGGAAGCAGTGCCGAAATAACCCGATTTAAAGGATTAGGAGAAATTTCTCCGGATGAGTTCCGTCATTTTATAGGACCGGATATGCGTCTTGATCAGGTTTCTTTGAAAAAAGAAGACCTCGTGAAAGATTTGTTGGAGTTTTATATGGGGAAAAATACGATGGAACGTCAGAACTTTATAATTCAAAATCTTGTTACAGATGAAGACCTCTCTTAATAAGCGGATCGCTATATTTCCGGGAACTTTTGACCCGTTTACAATCGGACACATGTCATTGGTCGAACGTGCATTGAACATGCTTGATGAAATAGTGATCGCCATAGGTGTCAATGAAGCTAAAAGTCAATACTTCAGTGTTGATGAACGTGTTCGTATGCTTGAAGATTTGTTTCGGTCAAATCCCAGAGTGAAAGTCCTTTCCTATAATTGCTTGACTGTGGATCTTGCCCGTCAGTGTCATGCCGGTTTTATTTTGAGGGGAATTCGCTCGGTGAATGACTTTGAGTATGAAAAAACGATTGCAGATGTAAATCGGAAAATATCGGGAGTGGAAACTTTGGTTTTGTTTACAGAACCAGAACATACTCATATCAGTTCTACAATTGTTCGGGAATTATTAAGATACGGGCGTTCGGTAGATGAGTTCTTGCCGGATGGGCTTGTTCTTAGCAGATAAAATAAGAATAAATATAAGAAATTTTTAAGGATGAAAAGATTTATATATGCCATTGCGTTATTTTTGATTTTTTCGGTTTGCGCAAAGGCTCAAAGGCAAACGGATGCTTCGAAAAAGCTTAGTTTGGCTGCTTATGTGATTTCTACTCTATATGTAGATGATGTCAATGAAGATAAATTGACAGAAGACGCCATACGTGCTATGTTGGAACAACTTGATCCTCATTCTACTTATCTCGATCCGCAGGAAGTAAAGGATATGAGTGCCTCTTTAGATGGTAACTTCGACGGTGTCGGCATTCAGTTTACTATGACAAACGATACTTTATATGTCATACAGACTGTGGCGGGAGGACCTTCTGAAAAAGTCGGTATTTTGGCAGGGGACAGAATTATCGAGATTAATGATACCGTTGTCGCAGGAGTAAAAATGAGCACTAAAGATATTATGACTCGTTTACGGGGTAAGCGGGGAACGAAAGTTGATGTTACGGTGCTTCGTAAGGATGTGTCAGATCCTATTCCGTTCAGGATAACGAGGGATAAAATACCTGTGTATAGTATCGATGCTTCTTATATGGTCGATAAGCATACGGGATATATTCGTTTGAGTCGTTTTTCTGCTACCAGTGCACAGGAATTTGTCGAGGCGATGTTAAAGTTGCGTCGTGCAGGAATGAAGAATCTGATTCTCGATTTGCAGGGGAACGGAGGAGGTTATTTGAATACAGCTGTAAAAATTGCAGATCTGTTGTTGGCCGACGATAATGCCTTGATTGTTTATACGGAGGGGAGACGTTCTCCTCGTACGGAGGAGAAAACATCTTCTAAGCATTTATTCCCTGACGGGAAATTAGTCGTGCTTGTAGATGAAGGTTCTGCTTCTGCTTCTGAGATTGTTTCAGGAGCGATCCAAGATTGGGACAGAGGTGTAATCGTAGGTCGCAGGACATTCGGGAAAGGGCTTGTGCAACGTCCCGTACCATTACCGGACGGCTCTATGATACGTCTTACGACAGCGCGTTATTATACTCCGTCGGGACGAAGTATTCAGAAGCCTTATACAAAAGGCGAGGCAAAAGCGTATAATGAAGATCTTATTAACCGTTATAATCATGGCGAGTTATCGAATGCGGACAGTATTCATTTTCCGGATTCCTTAAAATTTTATACGTTGAAAAATAAGAGAGTCGTGTATGGGGGTGGAGGAATTATGCCGGATTATTTTATCCCTATCGATACTGCTCGTTATACGGATTATCATCGGGATATTGCGGCTAAAGGTTTGATTAATCAAGAAGTTACTTCTTATATCGATCGTAATAGGAAAGAGTTGAATACGAATTATAAGAATGTAGATAAATTTATTGCGACATTCGAAGTAGATGAAAAAATGTTGCAGGAACTTAAGCAGCTTGCTGAGAAAGAAAAGATAAAATATAATGAAGAGGAGTTCCGGAAATCTCTACCTTTGATTAAAGCGCAGTTAAAAGCTCTTATCGCTCGTGATCTATTCGATATGTCGGCTTATTTTAAAATTATGAACCAGTATAATGATTCATATCGAAAAGCTCTTGAACTTATTGAAATACAAGGGGACTATGACCAACTTTTAAAAGGGAAATAACCAGAATAGAAAAGAAATGGGTCGATAATCGTTTTTATTATCAATTAACCGGTTATTGCGATTTTATAGATGTTGTTTCGGGATTGGTGATAGAGGCAGTGTAACGTGTTTTTATTCATTGATTTCGGTCCATTTTAGAATGGCCTTTACAGGATAGTGGTCTGAGAATTTCACCTTATCGATATGTGTGGATACGGATTGTAATCCGCTCCCGTAAAGAATATGATCTATTCTGAACCAAAAGCCGTTGGCATGATAAGTGATACCCGGTCCTAATCCGGTAGAGACATACGAATCTTTTAGTTTTCCTCTGATTTTTCGATATGCATAGGATTGCGGGGTATCATTAAAATCGCCACACACAATAATGTTCGAGTCGGTTTTATGAATGATTCGCGCTATACTGTCGGCTTGTAATGCCCGTTTGCGGAAAGCTGCCCCCATTTTTGTCATTAAACGATCTTTAAATTCCGGGAATAGTTCTGTGTCATCTATATGTTTCATCATGTGTGTATAGAGCTCTCTATCGTTAGATGTGAATTTGTTAGATTCCAGATGATTGTTTATCAGAGTCAAAATACGTTCGTTAATTTTTATTTTATAAATGCATGATCCATTGTAAGAACTGTCATATTTTATGTCTGTTATTTCTTGGAAAGGATATTTTGAATAACAGGCAATGCCGGATTGTGAATAAGGGGTTTTATTTCCGGGTGTAAAATGTTTATACGGGTATTCCGAAAGGGCGGAATTAATTTGGTCTAAGGAAATCTGATTTTTGGAATTTCCGAATGAGAATTCCTGCATGCAAATAATGTCGGCTTTTGTGTTCTGTATATAAGAGATAATCGAATTGGGAGAATCATCTGTATGTGGCGTATAGTTGTCGAAGTTATGTACGTTGTATGTCAATAATGTCAGTTTTTCCCCCTCTGTAACAGCTTCGTCCGATTCGATATGTATAGGGGTATAATTCCATAGACCGTTCCAGCAGGCGATTAAAGCGATGATGGAGATTAAGGCGGAATGATGTCTTTGGATAGTCCAGAATAAAATAAATATAATGTTTGCTGCCAATAATACGGGAAACGCCAATCCTAAATAAGAGGCGAAAATCATTTTATCCGGAGGAATAATATATGCATAGGCCGAAGCGACTAATGCTATGGCAAACAAAAAATTGATAAAAGATCCTACAGTCAAATAAGTAGCACGTAACCAGCCCATTCTGAACGTTTTATTTTTTGCTTGCATCGAATAGTTTTTTCTTTTCTTCGGTTGTCAGAGCACTGTATCCCGAACGTTTTATTTTATCGAGGATAGCATCGATATCCTCTGTCTCTTTTTGCTTACGAGTACGGTATTCCATATCGCTTTCGGGACGTTTGTATTTTATTTTTATTTTCGGACGGGGCTTAAACAGGACAACGATTTTGTCGATTAATGTATTAATGAATCTTGTTATGTCTTTTCCTTGTTTCCAGCGATATGCGAAAATAAATCCGAGTATTGCTCCTCCGAGGTGAGCGATGTGTCCTCCTGCATTTTGGGATGTAATGCTGATCGCATCTAATAATACGGTAATTAATGCGATGTATTTCAGTGAAACTGCTCCGAAAAAAAGCAGGGATATTTTGAAGTCGGGAGCATAAACGGCTGTTGCAATGACAATGGACAAAACGGCTGCCGATGAACCCAATAAGACGCCATAAGTCGATGAGAACCATGGAATCAGATTATATGCCAGCAGATATAGCCCTGCTCCGGAGAGTCCTCCCAATATGTAAAGTCCTCCCATTTGTTTCTCACTGAAGAAGTGCAGGAATAGCTGTCCGAACCAATATAGCCAAAGCATATTGAACAGGATGTGCAGCAAGTCGTATTGCAGAAACATGTAAGACACGAGCGTCCACGGACGCCATGCCAATATTGATAGGTTTGACGGAAGCTGTAAATAAGATAGCAGCGGGTTGATATCTGTACCGGACAAGGTTAAAATAACCCCGGTAAGGCGTACGATCAGAAATACTGCTATATTTATGAATATTAATTTTATAAGAAGTGATCCGGTATGATACTTTATTGCCAGATCTTTAAAAATATTGCCCATTTCCAATACCTTTTTTACGCCAATATTTTATAACGATATATCCGAATAACATTCCTCCAAGGTGGGCGAAGTGGGCAATATTGTCTCCGCTGAAATTGCTGATTCCGAAGAATAGTTCCACTGCACCGTAAAAGATGACAAAATATTTTGCCTTTATCGGAATAGGAATGAACATGATATATAGAGGGAGATTGGGAAATAACATTCCGAATGCCAGAAGAATTCCGAATACCGCACCCGAAGCTCCGATAGTGATTATTCCGTTTAGTATCATCCGGGTTTGTTCCCAGCCATAAGCAGAAACGGCCTGTGCAATTTCATTGTGTAGGCTGATGTACCATGTAAGTTCCTGTACGAGACCCGCTCCGAATCCTGTAATCATGTAGTAGGTGAGGAAACGTTTGCTACCCCATACCATTTCAAGAGTACGTCCGAACATGAATACCGAAAACATGTTGAAGAATACATGCCCTATAGACCCCGGATCATGCATGAACATATAGGTAACTAATTGCACGGCATTAAAATCTTTTGCCGTGAGATAATGTAACCCTAAATATTCGACCAGATTGATTCCGACTTTAGGTAAAACGATTGTTGCCAACCAAACTAAAAAGTTTATGATAATAAGGTTCTTAGTTACCGGAGGAAGTGTGCTGAAAAAGTTTTGTCGTCCTTGAAACATAGAATTTTTTTATAATCGATTTTACTTGTAAGCTGCAAAAATAGAGATTATTTCCTGTTTTTTGTGTCCTAAAAGCCTCTGATTATATTTTTAATCGGATTATTTTACTTTTTTTATTTCTATTCTTTGTTATTTTGTTTTTAAATAATATATTTGCGTGACTATCAAACGGCTTTTGTCGTATAGTAAACCTATTAAAATACAGCTTTATGAACAAATCAGAATTAATTAACGCTATTGCCGAAGAAGCAGGCTTGGCTAAGACCGATGCAAAGAAAGCATTGGAAGCATTTATTTCTACAGTATCTAACGAATTGGCTAAAGGCGAAAAGATCGCTCTTATCGGATTCGGAACGTTCTCAATCAATGAAAAAGGTGAAAGAACAGGTATTAATCCTGCTACAAAGCAACAAATTACTATTCCTGCCAAGAAAGTGGTTAAGTTTAAAGCCGGTGCTGAATTGGCAGATAAAGTAAAATAATATTTTACTTCGAACTTAGAGGAAAAGGGGCAGTCCGAGAATAAAGGACTGTCTCTTTTTTCTGTGTTTTATCGTATGCCTGTTCATAACAATAAAAATATAAAATACGGTTTGAATTTTGTTTGATACCTTGTTCAAGGGATATTGCTTCGAATGTTTTTGTGTGGTAAAATCATTAAGCATCCTATTTAAAGTATTATCTTTGTACCCGTTAAAGAATTCGATAGAAAAAACGGATATAAATATGAAGATTGAGAATAAGATTGCCGAAGCTGTCATTTCTGCGCTGAAGGCTTTGTACGGGATCGAGCCGGAAATGTCGGCTATACAATTACAAAAAACGAAGAAAGAATTTGAAGGGCATTTGACTCTTGTCGTTTTTCCGTTTTTAAAGGCTTCTCATAAAAATCCTGAAGCGACTGCTACGGAAATCGGTGAATATCTGATTAAAAACGAACCGGCTGTCGCATCATTTAATGTGATTAAAGGGTTCTTGAACTTGGTGATTGATTCTACATGTTGGATAGAACAATTGAATGAGATAGCTTCTGATGCCCGATATGGAATAAAAGAGCCGGGACAGGATGCTCAGTTGGTGATGATAGAGTATTCTTCTCCTAATACGAATAAGCCGTTACATTTAGGCCATGTACGTAATAATTTATTAGGTTACAGTATTTCTGAAATCTTGAAGGCGAACGGGAACAAGGTCGTAAAGACTAATATCGTAAATGATCGAGGGATTCATATCTGTAAATCGATGCTTGCTTGGGAAAAGTGGGGGGATGGTGTTACACCTGAATCTTCCGGTAAGAAAGGAGATCATTTGATCGGTGATTTTTATGTGCTTTTTGATAAGCATTATAAGCAGGAAGTTGCCGAATTACAGGAAAAAGGAATGACGAAAGAAGAGGCTGAGGCTTCTTCCCTGCTTATGGCAGAAGCTCGGGAAATGCTTCGTAAGTGGGAAGCCGGAGATGAGCAGGTGCGTTCGGTATGGCGTATGATGAATGATTGGGTGTATGCCGGATTTGATGAAACTTATCGGAAGATGGGTGTGGATTTTGATAAAATCTATTATGAATCGCAAACGTATCTGGAGGGAAAGGAAAAAGTTCTTGAAGGTTTGGAGAAAGGAATTATGTACCGAAAAGAGGATGGCTCGGTGTGGGCTGATCTGACGGCTGAAGGACTTGATCATAAATTGCTTTTACGTGCCGACGGAACTTCTGTTTATATGACTCAGGATATAGGTACGGCCAAACTTCGTTTTCAGGATTACCCCATCGATAAGATGGTTTATGTCGTTGGGAATGAGCAGAATTATCATTTTCAGGTACTTTCGATTTTATTGGATAAACTTGGTTTTAGTTGGGGCAAAGATCTTGTTCATTTTTCTTATGGGATGGTCGAATTGCCAGAAGGTAAAATGAAGTCGCGTGAAGGTACGGTCGTCGATGCCGATGATCTGATCGAAGAGATGGTGAATACAGCACGTGAGACTTCTTCTGAATTGGGTAAATTGGATGATTGTACGTCGGAGGAAGCAGATGCTATTTCGAATATGGTGGGTCTTGGAGCTCTTAAATATTTTATTTTGAAAGTCGATCCCCGTAAAAATATGACGTTTAATCCGAAAGAGTCTATCGACTTTAACGGAAATACAGGGCCGTTTATTCAATATACACATGCTCGTATATGTTCGGTACTGCGTAAGGCTGCCGAGTCGGGTATCGTTTTGCCGGAGACTGCAAATGAGAAAATTACCCTTTCTGATAAAGAGATATCCTTAATTCAGAATTTGTCGGAATTCCCGGCTGTTGTTTCAGAGGCCGGCAGTCAGTTTAGTCCGGCTATTATAGCCAATTATATTTATGATCTTGTGAAAGAGTATAATCAGTTTTATCATGATTTCTCAATCTTACGAGAGGAGAATACCGAGATCCGAAATTTCCGGCTTATTCTTTCCAGAAATGTAGCTAAAGTTATAAAAACCGGCATGAGTTTGTTAGGAATAGATGTTCCTGATCGTATGTAGAGAAATGAAGAAATAGAAGTGCCCTCTAAAAGTTTGACAAAAAGCTTTTAGGGGGCATTTCATATTTGTACGAACGGGTTCGGTTTATTTTTGGGGGTCTTGCTCATAGCCTGTATTCGAGACTGTCATTCGATATTCTTTAGGAGTTGCATGATATAGTTTTGCAAATTCCCGATAAAAATGGGCTTTGTTTCTAAATCCGCAATCGGTCATAATTTCTTGTACGGTTTTAGATGTGGTTCGCAGTCGTTTCTCAGCTTCCTGTAAGCGAAAGCTTCGTATAAAATCGGCGGGAGTCTTATCTGTCAGTTTTTTTATTTTGCGGTATAGTTGCACTCTGCTTATTGCCAGATCTTGAGATAAAGAGTCTTGATTATAGGTCTCATTATCTAAATTTTGTGATAGATATTCGAAGGCCTTGTTCATGAATTCTTTATCCTGTTTGTCTATTAATTTCCCATTGAATTGTTCGGCGTATGCAAGGGGAGATTCCATATAGTGTTTTACTATTTCTTTATTTCCGAGCATACGTTCTACTGCAGCTTGCAGATGGGCAGGATGAAACGGTTTACCTAAATACATGTCTGCACCGTATTCAAGTCCTTGAATTTGGCTTTCGACCGACATTTTGGATGATAATAGTATGACCGGAATATGTTTGGTCGCAATATCATTTTTTATTTTTTGTAGAAATGTGAGTCCGTCCATAACCGGCATTAAAACATCGCAAATAATGAGATCGGGCAGAAACTTGTTTATTTTGTCTAAAGCTTCTTGTCCGTTTTCGGCTTCTGTTACGGAATATGAGTTTAAAGTTTCGATAATAAATTGCCTTATTTCTTCTTGGTCATCGATAACGAGGATGTTTTTTGTTTTCTTTTCAGATACGTCGGAAGAAATCGAATATTGTCGTTGCCGGCTTTTTTCCTGAGTTTTTTTATCGGCTTTATTGTCGGGCGAAATCGTTACGGTGAAAGTCGTGTATTCATTTATTTTGCTATCTACGACGATATTTCCGTTCAGGAGCTTAACCAAGTCTTGACACATCGCTAAGCCTATGCCATTACGGGTATATATTCCTTTAGATAATTGGTTCTCGAAATTATCAAGAACTTTGAATCTGTTAAATATCAGAGGGATATGTTGGGCGTCTATTCCTGTACCGCTGTTGGTACAAGAAAAACAGAGCTCATTCTTGGCGTTAACAGACAGTTTGATTTCTATTTTTCCGTTTTTAGGAGTATATTTAAATGCATTGGACATGAGGTTGAAAATAACTTTCTCTAAAGCGTCTCTGTCAACAACCCATGCCGGAATATCGGGACGAATGTCTAATTGGATGTTTATTCTTTTTTGGTCTGCAATATCGAGGAAGTTATCCAAAGTATATTTGATCAGTTCAGGAATATCTATCGGTTCAAAATGCAGGGTCAAATGTCCGGTTTCTGCTTTACGGAATTCCATTAATTGCTGTATCTGATTCCGCATTCGTTCTGCATTCTTTTTGATTACGCTTAGGTAGTTCCGGTTCTTTTCGCTTAGATCAGGAGTACTCATCATTTTTTCGCAAGGACCGTAAATCAGGGTTATCGAGTTTGAAAATTCATGAGCGATATTGGTAAAGAAACGAAGTTTTGCCTGATGAATTTCTTCTTTTTTTTGTGTTTCCAGTTTCTCTAGTTCAAGGTTGTGTTGCATTTTCAATCGGTATTTTTGAAACCGGAAAATGAAATATGCAAATAATAAAATCAAGAATGAATAAGCGGTGTATGCATATATTGATTTCCACCATGGCGGAGAGATTCTGAATGGAAATGAAAAACTGTCTCTGTTCCATTGATTATCGCTGTTTGTATAGGCAACTGACAGTTTATAGTTTCCGGGAACTAAGTTCGATAAAATAATGTCCCGGTTATTTCCTATATAAATCCAGTTTGCTGGTTTTTCTCCATCTCTGGTTACTTTATAGGCTATTTCGCATTTGCTGTTTGTTATGTAGTCTAAGATAGAAAAATGGAAACTCAGCGAATTTTGTTTATAACTGATAGGATAGTCGTTTTTGTAATTGAGATCAAGGGGTTGATCGATGTTATCTATTTTGAATGAGTTTAAATACAAAGGTGGGTTATAGTTGCTAATTCCGATTTGGTCGGGATGGAATACACTGAAACCGTTTACTCCTCCGAAATAGAGTTCTTGTCCTCCCGAAAATGAAAGGTATGCTCCGTCTGAAAATTCATTATCCTGCAACCCTTCGTTATAAAAATAGTGTACGAATTGTTCTTGTTCCGGATTCATTCTTGAGATACCTTTGTTTGTACTGATCCATATATGATGGGCACGGTCTTCTAAAATTCCATGTATGTTGCTATTTGCCAATCCTTCCTTTTCTGTATATCGTTTGATCCGAACTTTTCCGTTTTCTTGTATCAATAGGTTTAATCCGGCAGTCGTTCCTGCCCAAATTCTTTTTTTATTGTCTATATATAAACATATTACATCATTACTGCTTATTGTGTTTATATCTGATTTATCGTTTTTATATGCGGTAAAATATTCTCGTTTTATGTCCATACGATTTATTCCGCCTCCTCGAGTTGCAATCCAAAGGATAGAATCTCCCTCTATTGCAAGTGAGTATATGACGTTGTTATTGATACTGTTTTTGTTATGAGAGTTATATTTGTAATGTTTATAATTTCTTATTTCGTATTCTCCTTTTGAAGAGCGGGAAATTATCATCTTAAACAAACCGTTTCCACTTGTTCCTATCCATAAAGTCGAATCGTCAGCTTGCAATAATGCATAAACAGAGCAAATTTGCTGTATATTGAATATACTGTTCGACTGCAGACTTTTTATTTTTTTCTCTTGAAAAGAATAGTAATTTAAACCTTTGTTGTCCGTTCCTATCCAGAAATCTTGATTCGGACCTTGCGCTAAGGAGAATACCGAGTTATTTATGAGTCCGTCGTCTGTCGTAAATTTACGAGCTTGTTGTAAGGTCGCTCCTAAATATGTAATAGAAATGACTCCTCCGCCTTTCGTTCCTATCCAAAGTTTGTTTTCTGCATCTTTGTATATTGCTCTGACTGCGTAATTGCCGAGTTCCGGGATATTATTGTTTGTAAAAGTATTGAAATAGTTTTGTGGGGGAAGAATGCGATAAATGCCTTGAGAATCAGTGCCTACCCATAATATATCTTGTGTACCGGAATAGACCGATAAGACCGGGATACCGCTTAATCGGATCGATTCTGTTCTCGTTTGTTTGTTATATTGAATTAATCCGGTGTTTGTTGCGAATAGTATATTACCTCCGTTTTCGAGGACTTCGTTCAATTCTCCGTAAGGTTTTGATCCCCAATCAGAAAATTTTTCGGTTTGTATCGAATAGTACCCTAATGCGTAATTTTCGTATTGAAACCATATTTTTTCTTTTTTGTCGTAGCAAAGATGCAAAAAGTCTGCAGGAGGAATTATTTTTTGTTTCTCCGTAATTTTATCGGATTTGATTTTCAGACGGAAGATTTCATTTTTGTCATTTACAATCCATAGATTGTCTGAAGAATCGAAAAAAAGTTGTATTATATTGTTCTTGTCAATATCGAGGATTGGGAATGGTTCGAAATTTTCTGATTTCGTGTTGAATTTATATATTCCGGACTTGTAAGAGGCAGCTAATATTAATCCCTCTGAATTTCGAGTTGCGAGAAAAGAGTGTTCTCTAAATGTTTCCCTATCTTTGTATCCCAAGTAATAGGGTTGGAATTTTTTTGTGGAGATGTTAAATCTGTTTATTCCGTAATCTGTCGTTATCCAAAGAATATCTTTATTTTCTTCAAAAATTTGGCGTATTACAGGGTTGGTGATACTTGAAGAATCTTGACGGTTAGAACGGTAATTTTCGAACTCGGCGCCATTATATACATTTAGCCCATCCCATGTTCCTATCCAGATGAGTCCGTTTGAATCTTGAAAAATCGTTGTTATGGAACTGTTGGACAGGCCGTCGTTATTGCTTAAGCGAAGTATTCGAGATTCGTTTGCATATAGGATTTGTGTAAAGAAAACGATATATGCGATATTGAGTATTTTGCGAAGCATGAGAATGTGATGTTATTTGGTATTGTTGAATAAAAACATTTGTATTGATTCATGTATAATATGCTTATGTAAAAGAACTTATAAGATTATATCTTAATAACGAAATGAAAATAATAATATTCTTGGAGAATAAATGTGATTAAAAATCTTTTTTGTGTTTTCATGGCTTTATTTTAGATTTTATATATCCAGTATTTGTGTTCTTTAAGCCTGATTTTATCGATGAATTGCTGTCTTGATTTGTATGTTCTAATTGAAATGCAATTTCAGATTTTTAAAGGAAATTCGAGTATCTTATTGTTTCAAAAAAGTATACAAACGTGACATATTTAAGAAAAATCTATGTAGATACCTTTTTGAAATAATAAGATACCGGTAACGAGATACACCCATTTATATTTGCTTCTGAGTTCAGGTCGTTCGATAAGCCTGAAAAACACAAACGATGAAAATTTCATCACACTAAATATATATAATAAATTATGGATATAGCAAAGAGAAATCCTCAGAATCCGATTATGCGACCTATCGACCTGAAGCCGGGAATTGAAGGTATGGAAATAGTATGTTTGTTGAATCCCGGAGTTTTCCGATATAATAATAAGATATGGTTATTGCTTCGTGTTGCAGAGCGTCCTAAGCAAATCGAGAATAAAATCAGTTTTCCGATTTATAATAAAGACGGGAAAATAGAGATACTCTCATTCGATAAGAATGATCCGGCTCTTGATGCTTCTGATCCGAGAGTAATCGGCTATCAAGGAAAGAATTATCTAACGACCCTCTCTTATCTCCGGTTTGTATGTAGTGAGGACGGAGTCCATTTTTATGAAGATCCTTCATTTCCTCCTCTTTTCGGACGTGGCGATCTGGAAGCATTCGGTATCGAAGATTGTCGTGTCGCTTCTATGGAGGATGGCTTCTTCTTGACTTTTACCGAAGTTTCTTCTGTTGCTGTCGGAGTCGGGTTGATCGAAACAAAAGATTTTAATAATTATATTCATCATGGTATGATTTTCCCTCCGCATAATAAAGATTGTGCTTTGTTCGAAGAAAAAATTAATGGAAAGTATTATGCTTTTCATCGTCCGAGTAGTCCGGAATTAGGAGGGAATTATATTTGGCTGGCCGAATCTCCGGACAGGAAACATTGGGGGAATCATAAATGTATTGCTACCACACGCGAAGGGAAATGGGATTCTGCACGTGTAGGTGCTGGCGCTCCTCCTATCCGTACTGAGAAAGGTTGGCTCGAGATCTATCATGGTGCAACACATGACCATCGTTATTGCTTGGGAGCATTGCTTCTCGATCTGAATGATCCTTCAAAAGTCATTTCCCGTAGTGAAGAACCTATTATGGAACCTATCGCAGATTATGAACAAACCGGTTTTTTCGGGAATGTAGTTTTTACGAACGGACATTATGTTGATGGTGATACGGTTCATCTTTACTACGGAGCGAGTGATGAGGTAATTTGTGCTGCGACTTTGTCTGTAAAAGAAATATTGAATACTTTGAAATAAGAGGGATATTATGTTCGGAAAACTGACAAAAGAATATGAGGTGTTTAAATCCGTACCTCATAATATGCAGGTCCTTCTCGGCACGAACATGCTTTATGCTCTTGTTCTGCCGATTGTAGAAATCTTTGTGGGTGCTTATATTATGAGGAATACTAATAGTCCGGCATACGTAGCTCTTTATCAATTGGCTATGTATGTGGGTATCGTATGTACATCGGTCGTAAACGGATTTTTGCTTAAGCATTTCAAGGTGAATATTTTGTATTGTATAGGCATACTGCTTAGCGGTATATCTATGGTGGGGATGATGGCGATTCATAGTTTGGGAATAACAGAATTGTCTGTAGCAGGATTTGTTATGGGGGCAGCTTCGGGATTCTTTTGGACAAATCGTTATCTGTTGGCTCTTAACTCGACTAAGGATGATAATCGGAATTATTTTTTCGGACTTGAGTCTTTTGCTTTTACAATTGCATCTATTATTGTCCCGTTAGGGGTAGGGGCACTTATAGCCGGTCTTTCAGGCCGTCATTTATTGGGAATCGACATCGATATAAATCTTTCTTATCGGATTGTGACCTTTTTGGCTATGGGTATTACAGTGATCGCTTGTTTTGTCTTATCTCGAGGGAACTTTGAAAATCCGACCCAGAAAACGTTTCTCTATTTCCGTTTTCATCCGCTATGGTACAAACTACTCTCTTGGGCAGCTTTGAAAGGCCTTGTTCAGGGATTTTTGGTAACAGCACCGGCCATTTTGGTGTTAAAACTTGTTGGAGAGGAAGGTTCTTTAGGATTGATTCAGAGTATTAGCGGCGGTATTACTGCTATACTTGTTTATGTATTGGGTAGGGTGACAAAACCTAAGCACCGTAATATCGTATTCGGTACGGGATTGTTTATCTTTTTGATCGGTACGCTTTTTAACGGTATTCTTTTTTCTTCGACCGGCGTTATTATCTTTGTTCTTTGTAAGGTCGTTTTTCAACCGTTGCATGATTTAGCCTATTTCCCGATTATGATGAGAGTAATTGATGTTGTTTCAAAGAAGGAGCAACGCAATGAATATGCCTACATATTGAGCCATGAATTCGGCTTGTTTGTCGGAAGAGCTTCCGGATTGATAATCTTTTTGTTTCTTGCTTTCGGAGTATCGGAAGATTTTGCGCTTAAGTATGCGCTTATTATCGTAGCATTGTTGCAATTATTGGCACTACCCTTAGGAAATCATATTATTAAACAATCAAATTTGCTGGAAAATGAAAAGAAATAAATTTTTTCCTGCCTTAATCTTTGGGGTTTTACTTGTGTTTCCTGCATGTCAGGAAACATATTTCGGTGATCCGGTAAAACAGGTTTCGATTAGTCGTATCGATCAGATGCCTAATTTCCCTGAACCGTATAAGATTTTGGACTGGAGAAAAAAGGCTCTTGATTTTGATGCTTATGTATTTAATTTCGATACACGCATTTGTGGAAATCCGGTTATTTGGCTTGACAGTGCTCACCGGAATATTCCTCAGACGACATTCGGACTTTACACGGCAGTGAATGATTCACGTCAAGGACCGAAAAATAATAACGGAGAGTTTCATGAGAGTCTAAATTCGTTGGCTGCTTTGCTCGGGGGAGGATTGGTCGGGATCGACAAAACTTCTCAAAACGGATATAATTATGTTAAAATGGTGCAGAACTATTTTAATTCGGATAACGGCTGGAATATCGTAATGAACAATACTTGTCCGGAAGTTGCGTTATTAGGAGGCGGGTATGGTCGTGATTGGTGGTACGATGTTTTTCCGAATGTTCTCTATTATGCTGTGTGCGATGTATTTCCGGGAGTTTCCGGAGCAGATTCGATTCAACATGTTATTGCCGAGCAGTTTTGTAAAGCCGATTCTGTGTTGAATGGGAATTATGATTATTCTTATTTTGATTATTCCCGGATGAAGGGGATGGTTAATAATATTCCACTTCAGCAGGATGCCGCAGGAGGTCATGCTTATGTGCTGTATGCTGCCTATAAAAAGTTCGGAGATCCGCGCTATTTGCAGCATGCCAAGTCTGCATTAGAGGCATTGCTCGCTCAGAAGGAGAGTCGGTTTTATGAAATTCTTTTACCTATGTCGGCTATTGTTGCTTCTCGATTGAATGCAGAAGAGGGAACGCAATATGATGTAAAGAAGATACTGGACTGGACATTTGACGGATGTCAGAATCCTAATGGAAGATATGGTTGGGGTGTGATGGCCGGTCGCTGGGGCGATTATGATGTTTCGGGACTTCAGGGCAGTATTTTGGATGGAGGAGGATATGCCTTTTTTATGAATAGTGTGAAATTGACGTGGCCGTTAGTACCGATGGTTAAGTATGAACCTCAGTTTGCTACGGCTATCGGAAAATGGATGTTGAATAATGTAAATGCTTGCCGACTTTTTTATCCGGGAGAAATCGATGATGCACATCAGTGGTTACCGGAGATGAAAGAGCTTACTGATAATAATATTGCCTATGAAGGATTAAGGAAAACAGATTGTTACGGCAAAGAATCTCTGAAAGGTATCGAACCTGTCGCTTTGGGTGACGGGCCTAACTGGACTCCCGCTAATCCGGCGGAAAGCATGTTCAGCTTGTACAGTACCTCTCCGGTCGGTATTTTGGGAGCAATGGTTTCTGAAACTTCGGAATCCGGAATTTTACAAATAAATTGTAATACTACCGATTTTTATTCAGAGCGTCCTTATCCTGTGTATCTCTATTATAATCCACATGCTGAGAACAAAATTATCGATTATTATAGCGAGGAAAAAGTCGATCTGTTTGATATAGTTACCAAAAAGTACATAGCTTGCGGAAAGAGCGGATCTTTTGAGATCGAGTTACCGGCGTTGAATGCCAGTGTAATTGTGGAGTTGCCTTCCGGGATGAAATTGCGGTCGGTTGACGGTCGCATTGTTACCAAAGATAACCATGTCATCAGTTATAAATAAAAATCATACTATACGTTAACATAAATCATAAAGCACAAGATGAAAAGAATTTTCTTATTGATGAGTTTATTTGCCTTTGTTTGTCTGGCAAATGCTCAGACCCAAAGTACGATTACCGGTAAGGTGAAGGATGCGGCTACGGGAGAATTTTTGATGGGTGTGAATGTCCGTGTGGATGGGACTACAATAGGAACAGCCACCGGTCTTGACGGTGATTATTCGATTAAGGCGGCGGACAATGCAACTTTGATATTTTCATATATGGGGTATGAAACTCAAAAAATAAAACTTAACGGGCAAAAAGTTTTAAATGTTGCTTTGGGAGAAAAAACCGAACTGATGGATGAAGTTGTCGTAGTCGGTTATACTTCTATGAAAAAGAGGGATGTGTTAGGTGCTGTTTCTAAAATAGACAGTAAAGCGATTAATGCACTTCCGGTTTCTTCGACAGCGCAAGCTTTGCAAGGACGTATTGCAGGGGTACAGGTCTCGAATGCTACGGGAGCACCCGGAGCTGGGGTTTCAGTTCGAGTACGTGGTGTCGGGTCTATCAGTTCGAGCAATGATCCGTTGTATATTGTTGACGGTATTCCGGTTGAGGATGCATTAAATAGTATTTCTCCGGGGGATATTGAAAATATTTCGGTGCTGAAAGATGCTTCTTCTGCTGCGATTTATGGTTCTCGTGCCAATAATGGAGTTGTGTTGATTACAACGAAAACCGGTAAAAAGGGAAAAGCTCAGATTACTTATCACGGACAATTCGGATTTCAGACACATGCCAACTTGATCGAGATGGCGAATACAGTGGAATATATCGACATTTATAATCAAGCGGTAGATGCCGACAATGCCGGATCTTCGATAAAACGGACACGCCTTGCAGGAGATTATTTGAATGGGCTGGCGGATGTGGATCATGTCGCGTCTATTTTCCAGACAGCGCCGATATATTCTCAGGAACTGAGTGTCAGCGGGGGAAATGATAAGACTAATTATATGATTTCCGGGACTTATTTTAATCAGGAAGGAATTATCAGAAACAGTGGTTATAACCGGGCGACTTTACGGGCGAATATTAATTCGGACGTGAAGAATTGGTTAACGGTAGGATTTAATATGAGCGGTTCGTTAGGGAATACTCGTTCTGTATCAAGTTCCGGTGACGGGTATGGAAATAGCGAAGGAGGTAGTGTTGTCCGTTATGCCATGTTCAGGAATCCCGCTATTCCGATAAAAGATGGAGCGGGACAATATATCGACAAGCCGAGCACTTATTTTGGTAATTCTATTTATGATACATTTTTCGGAGACGGGTATAATCCGGTTGCTTTAGCGGAAAATACCGACCGTAAAAAAACAGAAGAAGGTCTGTTTTCCAGAATTTATGCAACTTTCAAACTTCCTTTTAATTTGAGTTGGACAAATAATTTCGGTATCGACTATAAAAATTATAAATATAAAGTTTATAATGCTTCGTGGGGAGATGATAACCGCATCAATAATCCGAACAGTGTTACAGTAGATCATAGCCGGAATCTGGGATGGACATTTAATACTTTATTAAATTGGAATAAGACTTTTAATGAAGATCATAATTTGTCTGTTATGGCCGGTTTCGAGGCAATAAGGAGCACCGGCGAATCGATGAGTAATTCGGATCAGGATTTTCCGGTATGGAATAAGGATGTCCTTTATATCGGAGGAGGTACGGGAGAAAAAGTCAGTAAAGAATCTGAATACTCTTCTACTTTAGCCTCTTTCTTCGGACAGGCAAGTTATGATTATCGTTCGCGTTACTATGTTTCGGGAACGATTCGTAGAGACGGTTCTTCAAAATTTGTGGGAGATAATCGTTGGGGTACTTTTTATTCTGCTTCTGCCGGATGGAATATCGAACAAGAAGCTTTTATGCAGGATATAACGGTTATTAATAAGTTGAAACTTCGTGCAGGGTACGGATCTATCGGTAATCAAAATATCGGTAACTATGCTTATTCGGATATTTATTCGTCTAATTATAATTATCCTTTCGGAGGTACGTCTGTCAGCGGTTATGCACAAACAAAACTCGGGAATCCGAATTTGAAATGGGAGACCAGTAACCAGTTCAATGTGGGTCTTGATTTGGAATTGTTGAAAGGGTCTTTTGCTTTCTCGGTGGATTTTTATAATAAAATTACTAAAGATATGTTGGTACAAGCTCCATTGCCTCCTTCGATCGGGGATGCAGAGCCTTATTGGATTAATAATGGGAAAGTTTTGAATCGTGGAGTCGATCTTGAGTTTATGTATCGCAAAGATTATAAAGACGGAGGTTTTGATGTGACGTTGAATGCCGGATTCCTCAAGAATGAAGTGCTTGCGTTAAATGCTCCTATTGTCGGCGGTCGTGTAGATAATGGAATCTATGCTACGAAGACAGAAGTCGGTTATCCGATCGGGTCGTTTTTTATGTATGAGATGGATGGCATATTCCAAAATGAAGCAGAGATTCTGACTTCAGCTTATCAAGGGGCTAATATAAAGCCCGGAGATGTAAAATTTGTCGATCAGGATGGTAACGGCACTATCGATGAGAATGATCGGGTGCATGTGGGTAGTGCTATTCCTAAAATGACAATGGGACTTACGTTGAACGGATATTGGAAAGGTTTCGATTTGAATATTTTCTTTCAGGGGGCTTTCGGACAAAAGATATATAATCAGATATTGACGGATTCTGAAGGTTTTTATCGTGGTTTTAATGTTACTAAACGGTATTATGATAATCATTGGACCGGCGAGGGTTCTACAAATGAATATCCTCGTGCTTCATGGAGTGCGAAATCGAATAATGCCAGAGTTTCTACCCGTTTTCTGGAAGACGGCTCTTATATGCGTTTGAAGAATATTCAATTAGGGTACACTTTCAAGACCAATCATTGGGGGATAGACCGGCTGCGACTTTATTTGTCGGCTACCAATCTGTTTACTATTACGAAGTACAGCGGATTCGATCCCGAAATGACTGTCAGTGCAAACTCTACCAGCGAAGGCGACCGGGCTGCCGGTATCGACTGGGGTACTTATCCTGCAGCCCGGACTTATACATTTGGAGTGAATTTAACCTTCTAAAACATGACACAGATGAAAAATATAATTATAGCGGCATTGGCAGTATGTACTTTTTCTGCCTGTGACGATTTTCTGGATGAGAAGTTAAAAGGAGATTTTAACTCTGATAATATTTTCTCGAATGCTACACAAGCCGAACTGGCTGTAAATGGTGTTTATAATGCGGCTACTTATTGCATAGATTTATGGAAGTTCGGAGATGTTGCGTCGGATGACGCAGTAAAGGGTGGTAGCGATGGCGATCAGGCTGATCTTTCTTATATAGATGATTTTTCGGCAAATGCCGATAATGGTGTTCTTTCTGAATTTTGGCAGTCATCGTACGAAGTAATATCCCGTGCCAATAATGTAATTGCCTATGTCCCGAATATCGATATGGATGCGACTTTACGAGACCGATATGTTGCTGAGGCTAAGTTTTTCAGAGCATTTGTGTATTTCCATTTGGTAAATATTTATGGAGAAGTGCCGTTGAAGCTGCTTCCTCAAATCGATGATGCGTCTATTCATGTGGGGTTGAGCTCCGTGTCTGCGATTTATAGTCAGATCGAAAAAGACCTTCGAGATGCATCGACGTTGCCGGTCTCTTATTCGACTTCGGATGCAGGGAGAGTGACTCGGGGCGCAGCATACGGATTATTGGCTAAAGCCCAGCTTTATCAACAAAAATATGGCGATGTTTTGACCACTATTCAATTGATCGAGGATTTGGATATTTATGATTTGGAACGTCCTTATTCCAATTTATTCAAATTAGGAGGTGAAGATAGTAAAGAGGTTTTGTTCGCTATTCGTTTTTTAAGCGGTCAGAATCCCGGATTGGGAAATTCTCTTAATCAGTGGTTAGCTCCGCAAAATGAGTCGGGTTATTATTTCGATGCTCCAACTCAGAGTTATGTAGATGCATTTGACGAAAAGCAAGTGAATGGAGAGGATGATCTTCGTCTGGATGCTTCGATCGGAAGAGATGGAAAGGATTGGTTTAATGGAGATGTCTTCAGCTCTTCATGGTCTCCGGCAACAGGTTATCTTGTAAAAAAACATAATCAGCCGTTGGACGAAGTCGGTAAAGGTACAAAAGGTGATGGCGGGTTATCGTATATTTATTTAAGATATGCCGATATTCTGCTCATGAAGGCGGAAGCACTGAATGAAACTCATCATCCAGATCTTGCTAAAGTAGAAGTTGACAAGGTGCGTGACAGGGCTGGTCTGGCTGGGGTAAGTACAGTTACGGAATCGGCGATGCGTGAGATAATCCGTAAAGAACGCCGTAAGGAATTGGGATTTGAATTTCACCGTTTTTTCGATTTGATGCGTTGGGGTAAAGATGTAGCGGAAGCAGCTTTGGGCTCTTCGTTTAAATGGCAAGAACCTCGTTTTTATTTCCCGATTCCACAGTCTGAAAAAGATGCTAATCTTGGAATAAAGTAACATAATCATAATATCCATTAATAACACAATTAAAAATTAAACGAACATGAGAAAATTTTTAAATTTCAGAATGATCGCTATCTTGATGGTAGCCTGTTTGACAACGCTTTTTTTGCCTTCTTGTGGGAATGACGATGATGATAAGGACTCTACTCCTCTGGACTTGACAGAGATCAATGCATTGCTGAGCGAATGTGAATCTTTGTTGAGTAGTGCGACTACGGATGATTATCCTGAAGCTGCCATTACTACGTTTCAATCGAAAGTGAATGCAATTAAGAGTGCTGTAGCCGGAGATCTGACGCAAACGACGTTGAATAATCTGCTTGTTCAGTTGAAAGAAGCGAAAACTACTTTTGAACAAAGTGCGTATGACGCGATTCCTTTGGATAATTTGTTGGCAGAATGGAGTTTTGATGAAGGAGAAGGTACAAGTCTCGTTTCTACCGGTGTGCAAGCATGGGTTGCTAAGATGAAAACCGGACCGAGTGAGGTTTTCGGTACGAATACTCAAGTTCCTTCATTTGTTGACGGGGTTAAGGGAAAAGCTTTGAGTTTTGATAATGGAGCATGCCTTGAAGTTGACGATTTCAGTGAAACGTCATTGCTCAGCAATACGCTCTCTATCTCGGTATGGGTAAATCCGAAAGAAAGCAGAGCCGGGAATTATATTCTCTCTATGAATTATTGGGAAAACTGGAAACTGAATCTTCAGAATGAAGGTAAACCTTTCTTTACCGTTGCTACGACTGTTGCCGGTGTCGATGCTGATAATGAACATGTAGAATCATGCCCGATAAACACGTGGACTCATTTGGTCGTTGCTATGGATTTGAACGCTCATACTTTATCTTTCTATGTTAACGGAGAGTTGACAAAGACTTGGGATGCCAGTGGAAAACCGGGTTTGGCAGGATCTCAGAAATCTGCTTATCTTCCTGCCTCAGGAGAAAAACTTCCGTTCTTGATCGGTTGTGCTACGACTTATGCTGAAGCTACGACATGGGATTGGGTTACATTGCCTATCGAGCCTTCAGGATGGGATTATTTTGCCGGTTCTTTGGATGAGCTGAAGATTTATAATATCGCTCTTACCGAAGGTCAGGTTTCGAAATTGTATAATGACGAGAAAAAATAAGAATCATTTTTGATTTAGCCTAATCCCGGAGGGGACATCGGAAACGGACATAAGGTCTTCTTCTGTGTCTCCTCCTTTTATATTTATCTGACACACACAATATATGATGAAAAAGATATTATACTTATTCTTTAGCCTGTTCTTTTATTTGAACACCGGCATGTTTTGTTTTGCCGATCAGATTCCCGTTTCGAGAATCGAGAAGATGCCGAATCTCCCGTCTCCTTATCAGATGAGGGATTGGAAATCGGTTGCAAAGGCTTATGATAAATTTGTTTTCGACAAGAATAAAACGGGTAGTTATTTACCTCTGATTGAGATTAAATCGCAAGGAAATAATTATCCCGGATCTAAGCAGATACGTTTGGATACTTATGTCGGATCGAATAGTCACGGCAGTCAGGCAGAGGCGATTAACATATTACCGGCTATTGTGGGCGCATCTTTGGTGGGTATCGACAAATCTTCTGATGACGGAGAGAATTATGTATCTTATACTAAAGATTTTTTTAACAAGAAAAATGAACAGAATGTCTATCTGAACGGGTATTCTGCGACATCGGGAAAAGATTGGTGGTATGATCTCATGCCTAATGTATATTTTTATCAGCTTTATTCTCTTTATCCGGATGCCGATGCTGATTTTGAAACTCAATTTACTGAAGTCGCAGATCGTTGGTTGGAGGCTATTTATAAATTGGGTGGTAGCTTGCAACCTTGGACTGTTCCGGATATGAATCACCGGGCATTTAATTTAGCTACCGGAAAGCCTTTGACAAGCGGTGCAAAAGAGCCTGAATCTGCCGGGACAATAGCCTGGTTGCTTTATCAGGCTTATACCCAGACCGGAGAGAAGAAATATTTTGAGGGAGCACAGCTTGCGCTTGAATTTTTGTGTGCGTTCGGAGAGAATCCTTCTTATGAGTTGCAGTTGCCTTATGGAACGTTGATTGCTGCGAGAATGAATGCGGAGCAGGATTGTTCTTATAATATAGACCGGTTGATTAATTGGTGTTTCGATTGGGGGCGTACTCGCGGTTGGGGTGCGATTGTCGGTACATGGGGAGGATATGATGTTTCGGGGCTTATCGGTGAGGCAAATGATAACGGAGACGATTATGCCTTTGTTATGAACGGTTTTCAGCAGGCGGCAGCTTTAGCTCCTGTTGCGAAATATGACAAACGTTATGCGCGTGCGATCGGGAAGTGGTTACTGAATATCGCGAATGCAAGTCGCCTATTTTATAATAACGTACTTCCGGAAGATCATCAAGAACCGCAAAGTTATAGCTGGTCTTCTATTTATGATACCGAAAGTTGTATTCCTTATGAATCGATGAAAGAGATTTGGAATAATAAATCTCCTTATGTAATGGGGGATGCTACCGGAGGTGGCTGGGCTGCTACGAATATATCTTTGTATAGCGGTTCTAGTGTCGGATATTTGGCGGCATTGATCGAGAAAACCAATGTCGATGGTATCCTCCGGATAGATGTTAATAAGACAGATTTTTTCGGAAATACGGTTTATCCGGTTTATTTGTATTATAATCCTTATTCTGAGGATAAGACGGTAGAGTTGGAATTACCGTCGGGAGAATATGATTTGTATGATGCCATATCCGAGCGGAATGTGGTTTCTCGAATTTCGGGGAAAGCTTCTTTTTTTGTTCCATCGGACGGGGTTTGCTTGCTGACCGTTATACCTTCCGGTACGGAACAAACAGTTTCAGGACATCATTTATTGGCGGGAGACCAAGTTATCGATTTTTATTATGGTTATGATTATTCCCGAAATTTGAGGCTAAAAGCAATAGTCGCAGATCAGGAAGTAACTGTTCCGGGTAATACGGTTAAGTTGAATGTGTATGCGGATAATATTCCGTTGGGAGCTTCTGTCGTATATCAATGGAGTGTAAATGGCGAACCTATTCAAAGTGAGTGGACAGGGTCTTATTTAAACTGGAATGTACCTTCTACTCTCGGTTTTTATACGATAAAGGCTGTCGGAAGCGCTCGTAATCAAACCATATCGGGAGAGGTAACTGTCGAGGTGTTGGAGAGTATATATGATAAACCTTCATTGACAAGTATTGAAACAAGTTCGCCTATGCCTTTGTCTCCGGGAGAAACGATAGATGTTACTTCGGTATTGGCGGAGGAAACGCCGGGGCTTACGGTTTCTTGGGAGTGTGACGGCGGTGATATAGAAAATCTTTCGGATCTTTCCTGCCGTTGGACGTTACCTTCTGTACCCGGAGTATATACGATAAGTTGTACTGCGAAAAATCGGTTCGGGGAGGATGTGAAGTCGTTAGAGGTTTTGGTTAAGGAAGAAAAATCGGCAGTAAAGACACCCTTGATTTACTATCCTCTAAACGGTGACTGTTCTAATGCTGCAAGTCTCGGAATTTATGATGCGATACCTGAAGGTGGCTCGTTTGTTTCGGATGCGTTGGGTCGTGAATCTTCGGCATATTCTTTGTCTTCGTCTTCATATTTATATACGGAAAATGACGAAGCTCTCGGATTTCAGGATAAGGTGACAATCGGTTTTTGGGTTTCTCCGGAAAATAAGCCCGGGAAAGAGCAATTCCTTGTTTCTCATGGTAGTTGGGAAGAACGGTATAAGATATCGCTTTCTCCCGATATGACTTTGAGGTGGACGGTAAATACTTCTGACGGAACAAAAGACTTGGATTATAAGATTCCTTTGGATCTGAATAAATTTTATTATGTTACTGCCGCATATACGGGCTATTCTATGGAGTTGTATATCAATGGGGAATTTTATTCGTTTATGAAACATTCCGGAAATATTGGAACTACGGATAAGGATATTACTTATGGTAGAAAAGATCGTACTGATACAGAATATATTTTTACGGGAATATTGGATGAGATACGTATTTATAACGATGAGTTATCTCTGTCCGAGATAAGGGAACTTCCTGAGACATGGGAGTTAATGCCCTCATCGGTTGAGAGTTCTGTTGCGAATACGCAAATATGGATCTTGAGGGGTTGTGAGTCATTACGTATCAATACCGGAAGAAAGGTTCTGAGAAATTTGGAGATATTTAATATACAAGGTATGATATTTCCGTGTAAATGGCAAAAGGAGAGTGAATCTTCTTATCGTATTTCGACAAGGGATTTACCTTCAGGTGTATATGTGTTGAAATTGATGGATGAATCGGGAAAAAGTTACAGGTATAAGATTATTCCGTAAAAAAGAAGCATTCCTTCACAGGAACGCTTCCTTCATAATTATGTAGTGTGTGTTTGTGTTAACTATTTTATTTCCCAGTTGTCACTGCGGAAAGAGGAGGCCGGAAGCCCGTAAACATCGAAGAGGGAACCTACTACGAAATTTTTATAAGCGTAGCGGACTGCAACCGGATTCGGAACTTGCGGGCTACTGACTCCTAAACGTCCGCTTTGGGCTTCTATGATAGCTTTTGCCGGATAGAATATTTTGTCAGCTCCGGCTATTTCGAAATCGGGTAATTCCGTTTCGAGAGGAGCTACTCCTTTGGGTGCATTACTGAAATTGACATAAATCTTATTCCCTTTTATTTCGATAGATTTGTATATAGGTCCGGAATATCCGAAATTGTTTTTATTGTAAGTCTTTGCTAAAGCCCAATATGCCAATCTGTTTCCTACTCTTTCTTTTTCTGCCGGATGAATTTTAGTTTTTTCTCCTATGTCTAAAGTTACAGCCATTCCCGAATTCGGAATTTCGTTCATATTCCGGAGTTGAACTTCTCGTAATTTTGCAGAAGATGTTTTATCGACACCGTCATATTGGAACGGGGCTATTTGTACATAATAGAACGGGAAGTCTCCTAAGCCCCATTTTTGACGTAAGTCTTTTACAAATGCCGGCATTAAACGTCCGTAGAGTTCTTCTTGTCCTCTGTTGCTTTCTCCTTGATACCAAATCATTCCTTTTATCGTGTAGTTGATAACAGGAGAGATCATTGCGTTATATAATACTCCCGGTAATACTTGTTTAGGACCTATAGGTTTGTCATTAGCCAGATGAGAAATATCGACCTCGTCCTTGAATGGGGTGAGAGCTTCAATACTCATCCACGGTTCTACTTTCGAGCCTCCCCAATTCGAGATTATCAACCCTATGGGAACATCGAGTACTTCATTTAAATATTTTGCAAAGAAATAAGCCGTAGCACTGGCTCTGGCAACTCCTTCGGGAGTATGTTCTTCCCATCGGGTTTCACAATCGGATTGCGGAGTTTTTGCCGTGATTCGGGGAATATTGCAGAACCGGATCGGAACTTCTTTTTTGGCTTTAATAAGAATGTCCTGAATGTTATTTACCGGTTGTCGATCGAACCCTTGTACCGGCATTTCCATATTGGATTGTCCCGAACAAAACCAAACTTCTCCGATAAGGATATTTTTTAATGTTGTTTTTTCTCCGTCGTTGAATGTAATTTCATAAGGGCCTCCGGCTACCGGAGTCGCTATTTTTTGTATCCATTTCCCGTCTTTTCCTGTCGTTGTGGTATAGGATCTTTTTGCCCAAGAAGGTTTTATATTGACTATACTTCCGGGTTTTGCTTTTCCCCATAACTGAACTTGGGATTGTTGCTGAAGTACCATATTGTCTGCTAAGACGCCCGGTAATTTTACTTTAGCGAAAAGTGTAGTTGAAATAAAAGCTAAAAAGGCGATAAGCGCTATTTTTTTCATTTCTATCAATTGTGTTATGTTTAGAGCCTGTATAAATTTTCCGACAAAAAATATTATCCGGTCATTTGGGTGTTTTCTTCCGGTCTTTTATCCCGTTTTCACTTGCCGGAAGTCTGCTATCCTCCTCGTAAAAACGATAAAATATCCTTGAAAGAAACTCTCAATCCTAACCCGAGTAAAATTTAGACAGGCTTTTTAGAAAAAAGTTAACAAGAACAAAGTAAGAAAAAAGTCCTTAATATATACATTAAAATCTCCTTAAAATCAAACTAAAAAAATAGTAATATCTGTTTTTAATAACTTTGTTCTTGAAAAAAGTACCGGAAGTTTTGTTTTATTGGGGAGTAAGGTATAAAAAGTCGTTTAAAATGAAATGACTCCTAAAAGTCAAATGAAGAACTTTTCAGGAGTCATTTCGAGAATTTATTTTGAAACTTTTTTTGGATCAGCAGATCGTTTAAAAAGCGAAGGGTTTATTTTACCCGAAGATTCTTAACTGTACATTTATTATTCCGTATGACACGCACTATTACTTGTGAGTCGGGAGTGACATTGATCCTATTCTCTCCGTTTGTCAGTATCGTTTTGGCTAATAATGCCCCGTAAGGGGAGTAAATTTCGGCAATTCCACCATCGGATACGATCACGACTTCTGCTGTTCCTCCTGCTATGATGACGTCATTATCGGTTTCGGCCGGACTGTCGATTGAAGAATTGATATCAGAATAATCGCTCCAATTCAGATTATTATCACGATAACGGATTTTTGCTTTATAATTTCCTGTGGGAAGTTTTGCTGTGAAAGTGCTGAGATCGATTCCTTCGTTTAAATCGACTGGCAGGTATGATTTTTCTAAATCTATTTTCCCGTCGATTTCAAAGTATCCGGTAACACCGAATATATTTTCCCGGTGGATAATCGTATCGATTACCATTTCCTGATTTGCTGTATTGATTATTTGATATTCTGCAGACATCATATCAGTAGCAGGTGATGCTTCGAGAGAAAATATTCCGTTTGTAGCATTATATTCTTGCTTGATCATTGTCGGAGTTGTCGGTGCGGATGCATCACATTTCGCACTCCATTGATCGATTATTTCTGCCGGATCGTATTTGCGAATGTATGTTGTTGATGAAGCTCCGTTGACCGGTCGGCGTTGAGAGACTCCGTAATATGTCGTTTGATATGATTTTTCGACAGGATCTACTTCGGTAATTGCAAATCCGATAAACTCTGAATTCCGGTGTATTTCGGGATAATCTATGTTTGTGCTGTATTTTCCAAAATAATCAGGATAAGAACCTCCGTTACCGTTCAGGAAAAGGGTTATACTTTTCCCGTTTTTGAGTTCAAGGATACCTCTTTCTACAGAATGGGTATGCCCATACATATACATTTTTATTTTTGTGGAGTTTTCAAATACCGGGAACAGCCGTTCGGCAATTTCTTCACGGGTTGCTGTATTATCAGGAGCTGACCACATCTCGTATCTGTGTCCGTGATGTCCGAAAATGAAGACCATGTCTATCGTGTTATCGCTTTCTGCAGTTGTCAGCTTATCTTTTAGCCATTTCAATTGTGTCTCGGTGTTCGTTTGATAAGTCTGATTGCTGTTATCTGTCGGACAAAGATATTGTCGGTTGGTATTCAAATAAATGTATAGGGCGTTTCCTATTTGTTGAGCATAGTATTTCCCTTTTGCATCTCCTTCGGCATCGCTCAAATCGGTGAAATCCATGAAATCATAGAAATATGAATGTTCTGAGTCGTTTTTCTCAAAATCGTGATTACCTGCAGCGATATTCATGGGAAGAGCATTCGTAAGTTCTTTGTTCGGAGTAAAGAGCGATTCTACAAATTCATTTTCATATTGTCCATAATTATAGATAATATCTCCGGTACATGTAATGAAATCAAAATGGTTTTGTAAATCTTCTCCGAATTCCTGTTTTAAGAATTTTAATGCAGCTTCCCGTACCGGTGTTACAGAGCTGGCCTCATGTGAGTCTCCGAATGAGAGGAAACGGATTTTCCGGCTTACGTTTTTATCCGGAAGTGTACGGAATTTGTAGACTTCAGAAATATTATCACCGATCCGGCAACGGTATTGGTACTCGGTATCAGGCAATAAACCGGTCAGTCGCACACCGGACCATTTCAAACTTCCTACGGATTTTGTCGTACCTGTTGCCGTGAGATTCAGATCGGTAGTTCCGTATTCTACGGTTGGTACACCTTTTTCTCCATCGGCACTTCGCCAGTTGATCAAAATACTTTCGGTTGTTTTGCTTTGCAAATACGGCTCTGGTTGAAATATGATCACGTCCGGTACGATTCCTTTAAAGCTGATATCATCAAGGTAGTAAGTAACGGCTTCGTTTTGTACTGATCCTCCTGATGTACAATTGGGGCGGATACTTATACGGCAAGTAGATAAGTCGGTTGCTTTAATGCTTGACATATCGACCTTTATTTCGTAGCGAGTCCATTCGGTGGATGTTGTTTGTGAGGACGTAAGAACATCAACTGTGTTGCTTATTGAGAAATCTACTCGGAAAGGAATTCCTGCTTTTGATGCTTTCATCCACATGACAAAAGTGTATTCTGCTGGAGCAAGATTCTTGACTTCTTGGGCGAGAAAGAATCGGTATCGGTAATTAATGTTCGTTAAATCGATTTTTAGAGCCTGACTGCCTCCGTGTACTTCTTCGGTCGTAATAGTTCCTGTTCCGGTAGATCCGTCTTTAATGACAAGTCCCCAAGTATTCACTAAATTAGATCCCCACGGATCTGTCCCCATAACAATACTTGAATTGGGATCTCCGATTTCGAAATCTCCATTGGTGATGAATTCTTTTTGCTCTCCTTCATCGGGTTTTTCTTCTTCAGAGGAGGTCGATGTAAAGCTGATGTCATCGATATAGTAAGTAACGGCTTCATTTTGTACCGATCCTCCTGATTCACAATTGGGGCGGATGCGTATGCGAAGGGTGGAAAGATCTTCTGATGTTTTATCCGAGAGATCGACTTTTATTTCATAACGAGTCCATTCGATTGCGGTCGTTTGTGCAGATTTAACGACATCTATATTGTCATCGTCAATAGAAAAATCTACTCTGAACGGTATATCCGCTTTTGATGCTTTCATCCATAAGGCGAACGTATATTCTCCCGGAGTAAAATTTTGAAGCTCTTGAGTGAGGAAGAAATGATAACGTGCAGAGATATTGGTCAATTCTACTTTTAGTGCTTGGCTACCATTATGAACATCTTCGGTCGTGATGCTTCCTGTTCCTGTAGATTTGTCTTTAATGACAAGAGCCCATTTCCCGACAAAGTCGCCCCATTTGTCAGTTCCTGTAACGATACTCGTGTTGGGCTCTCCGGTTTCGAAGTTTCCGTTAATAATAAAGTCTTTTACATCCCCCTCTTCCGGTTCGCTACCTTTTTCATATAGGCGAACATCATCGATAAGTATAGAAGATTCAAGAGATTTGTTATTTTCGTCATACTCTGTTCTGTTTCCGAATACGACTCCTGATTTTTGAAAATCGCCATCGCTGTAATGTGTGTCGGAGGCTTGGTGTTGTGTCGGGTCTATCGTAAGAGAATATTCTTCCCAGTTCGAAGATAATGTTATCCAGTCGCTACCGGACACTTCGTAACCTCCGCCTACAGACATCCCGGCGAAAACCGGATAATTTCCGACTAAATTTTTTGCTTTAAATTTTAGAACATATTGTTTTGTACGATCTATTGTGACATATTGAATAGCGGTATTGTTATCCCATGTGTCCAGTTTGGCTGTCGTACTGCCGGCAGTGATACTCAGATTCAGCGCTTTTTCACCTTCTGCATAATCATCGGTAACGATTTTCCCGTGATTATATCCGCTGTTTGCCGATTTACGATACCAAGAACCTTGTACGACTGTTTCTGCCTCCATTACCGGATTATTGGTCTCCGTATTGCTGCCTAATTTGCCTAAGGCTGAAATTCGAGGTAGTTCACCAGTCGATTTGTTGTTTGCATAATCGTACGTTTTGGTGTTTTCGAAACCTCCGTCTTGTAATAAGTTTTGCGCAGACGCAGGTAACAGTGTAGTGAGCAGGAATATTCCTGCGAGGAGAGATTTTTTCATTGTTATTGTGTTTTGGTTTTGGATTCAAGTATTTGAGTAACCAAAGTAATATAATATTCTCCTCGCAGATAGGAATGTATCGAATCAATATATCCCGTAATTTATTTTATGGAACTATTTCCATTTTTTTGAAACGATCCTGTAATCTTATTTTCTATAACATATTCCATCGCAAACGGCAATAAGCCGGCCATTTTCGGTGGTGATGTTCGCTTTATAGTGACAGATCGTTTTATGTAGTAAAATTTCTTGAGCTTCTGCGATCAATGTTTCTCCGATCGTGGCGCTTTCAAGAAACCGAATATCTGACTGTATAGAGAACGCCAAACGTCCGTTAGCGTTAGCGGCAGCGGCAATCGCCAGATCCGCTAAAGTAAACAATGCTCCTCCTTGAACGACGTTTCCTGCATTCAGGTGGTGTTCGTTTATTTTTAGTTCGGCTTTTGCATATCCGGGACGGACTTCAGAAAGTATAATGCCGGCTTCTGTTGCGAAACGGTCATTTTTAAAAAATTCGATATAATCCATAATATTTTCTTTTTATAAAATAGAAAAGGAGCTTCCCGCCATATTGTTTATGCAGAAAACTCCCTATGTTTTTTATAGACGATTATTATTTATTTAATTTCCATTCAGCACCGTCTTTGGTGTCTTTAATTTCAAATCCGATTTCAGAGAGTTTATTGCGGATGAAGTCTGCTGTTTGCCAATCTTTATGACTCTTTGCTTCTTGGCGTACATCGAGCAATAGATCGACAGCTTTTTCGTAAGCTTCGTTAGAAGCGTTGCTCATTGTACTATTTTCTACTTTTAACCCTAATATATCGAACATGAATGTTTGAAATATGTCTTTGAGTTCCTGTAAATCGGTTTCGTTTATAGAGGCTTTGCCGGAAAGGATTGTATTGATGATGCGAACAGCATCGAATAGGTATGAAATGACAATCGGGGAGCTCAAGTCATCGTTCATTGCTTCGTAACATTTTTCCCGAAGATTTTTAATATCTACGGTAGAGTCTGTTCCCGGAATGATCTTATTGAGATTTTCCCAGCCTTCACTAAGCCGTTGATATGCTTTTTCTGCAGCGATGAGAGCATCGTTACTGAAATCAAGCGTACTGCGGTAATGTGCTTGCAAGATAAAGAACCGTATTGTCATGGGACTGAATGGTTGAGATAACAGTTTATGATCTCCGGTAAAGAACTGGTCTAATGTGATGAAGTTACCTAAGGATTTCCCCATTTTCTGTCCGTTGATCGTAATCATGTTGTTATGCATCCAGTAATGTACGGTTTCTTTTCCTTGTGCCGCTACGGATTGTGCGATTTCGCATTCGTGATGCGGAAAGAGTAGATCCATACCTCCTCCGTGAATATCGAATTCTTCTCCTAAATATTTTGTTCCCATAGCGGAACATTCGAGATGCCAACCGGGAAAACCGTCACTCCATGGTGAGGGCCACCGCATGATATGTTCGGGTGAGGCTTTTTTCCAAAGAGCGAAATCGACGCTGTTGCGTTTTTCTTGTTGTCCGTCAAGAGCCCGTGTCGTATTGAGCAGTTCGTCGATATTACGTCCGGAAAGTTTTCCGTAATGAAAGTCTTTATTATATTTTTCTACATCGAAATAAACCGATCCGTCGCTAATGTATGCGTATCCTGCATCCAATATTTTTTTTATATATTCGATTTGTTCTATAATATGACCTGAAGCATGAGGCTCTATGCTGGGCGGAAGAACATTCAAGGCTTCCATTGCTTTGTGGTATCGGTTAAGATAGTATTGTACTACTTCCATCGGTTCTAATTGCTCGAGCCGCGCTTTTTTTGCAATTTTATCTTCTCCTTCGTCCGCATCGTTTTCGAGATGTCCTACGTCTGTAATGTTGCGTACATAACGGACTTTATATCCGAGATGCTTCAGATAACGGAAAAGCAGGTCGAAAGTAATTGCCGGACGGGCATGCCCGAGATGCCCATCTCCATAAACCGTAGGTCCGCAGACATACATGCCTACATACGGAGAATTGAGCGGAATAAAAAGTTCTTTCTTTCTGCTGAGCGTGTTGTAAATATTAAGTTTATGTTCCATGTTTTTATTTAATTACACATTACAAAGGTAATGATTTGAGAGAAATTAAGACAATCAGGATACGGATTTCATTGTACTATTTATCTTTTTGCTGAGTTCCCGAAAGATTTACAAAATATTTGTTCCGGTTTTATTTCCCAAATGCAGATATTATTCACTGCTGGGGCATTATATTTGAACTCTCGATCGGTGTAGTGTCGCATTATGATATTTAGGCAGCGAATTTTTTCATCATAATCAGTTATGAGTTTAACTTTTCCTTCGCATACAATACTCTCGGCAGCCATGCTGTAACTGCAAGCTACTTCGGGGTGTTGGAATACTAATTTGGTATTTCCGTGGAGAGATAGACTTATTCGGTTATCATTACGAATGAGTTCCGTTTTTTTCCCTTCAGGTCCTGAGTGTAAATAAAAAATTCCGTTTTCATATCCGAAATTCATCGGGATAATATATGGAGCACCCTCAGGATTGTTTATTCCTATAAAGCAGGTTTGTGCACTCTTGATAATCTCTTCTATTTTTCCGAAATCATTGATAGTATATGTTTTCATAATTCGAGGAAAACTTTTTATTTTAAATGATTAAAAATCTTCTAAACTCCATTATTTATCTCGGATAGAAATTTATACAGGCTCTTAGAGCCTGTATAAATTTTCCAATAAAAAAATATTATCAGGTCATCTTTGCGTTTTCTTCCGGTCTATTTTCCTGTTTTTCCTCGTCAGATAGCCCGCTATCCTCCTTGTAAAATCAGAAAAATATCCTCGAAAGAAACTCTCAAAACTGACCCGAGCAAAATTTATACAAGCTCTAAGCTTCACCTCCGGGAGTCATGAACGGAGGAATATTGTTTTCTGGTTCGGTAATTCGGATATTACCGAATTGTTTTTCGTATTTTATAATATTTTCTTGTAATGCGAACATCAGTCGCTTTGCATGTTCGGGAGTAAGTACGATTCGTGATTTCACAGGAGCTTTAGGAATTCCCGGCATAATACGGATAAAGTCGACCACAAACTCAGAAGAAGAGTGGGAGATGACTGCAAGATTGGAGTATATGCCTTCTGCAACTTCGGCACTGAGTTCTATTTGTAATTGGTTCTTTTCGTTCATAATGTTTGTGTATTAAATATAAAATATTGTTGTTTTAGATTGCTTATGTTTGCATTGACTTTTATGGCTTTTACTTCCGGAATCTTATCTTGTATTTTTTGTAAAGAGAATGCGGCATAACCTTTGCTTAGATAGCCCGGATTATCGCTGTCTGCTTTGTGCCGTAATTCAAGAAAAATCGTATCCGGCGAAACTTGGTTTTCTTGAATATAAAATAAAGCGAACTGGTGTTTGTCATTATTTTGTTCTATTTTATACCGGAGGTTTAAATATCCGCCTCCAGGCCAAAGCGAGATAATATATAGCGGGTCACTGCCGAATGATTCGGTTTGTTCTTTTCGTGAAACAAAAGTTATATCTCCTTCTGGAATGAAGGTTATCGATTGTATCTTTGCCGATAATTCTGTTTGAGAAATTTGTTCTCCGGGTATATATCTCAATAGGATTCTTTTTCCGGTAACGAGATATTCGTTATCTGCGTCGTTTGCTGTTTCGGAGAGCAAGATGATCCCGTCATCTCTGAGAAACCGTATTCCTTCTTCTGGAGAGAGAACCGTTACAAAGTCCATTCGAAAATTTCCATAATCGTATCGGACATCGTCATTGCAGGCGCTGAGAATTACAATTGTCAAAAATAGTATAAGTTGAAATGACCGTTTCATAAGACCTCGTTTATGTTCTCTTCCGGAGTAATTATCTGTCCATCTTTCATGTGTATCACCCGATCTGTAATTAAAGCTAAAGATTCATCGTGCGTAACAATAACAAATGTTTGCCCCATTTCGTTTCTCAGGTCGAAGAAGAGCTTGTGTAACTCTTCTTTATTTTGAGTGTCGAGACTGCCGGACGGCTCGTCTGCTAAAATGACATCCGGCTGGTTTATCAATGCACGGGCTACAGCCACTCTTTGTTTTTCTCCGCCGGATAATTGAGCAGGTTTGTGTCCCATTCTATCCGATAGGTTTAGATAGTCCAGTATCTCTTTTGCCCGTTTACGGGCGACCGAAGATTTTTCTTTTCGGATTAATGCCGGAATCATAACATTTTCGATAGCTGTAAATTCAGGGAGTAATTGGTGAAACTGAAATACAAAACCGATGTGGTTGTTTCGGAAAGCAGACAACTCTTTCTCTTTTAATTTCCCGATCCGGATCTCTCCAATTTGTATTTCTCCCGAATCCGGTTTATCCAGAGTTCCTATGATTTGCAATAGTGTTGTTTTCCCCGCTCCACTGGGACCTACGATAGAGACGATCTCTCCTTTGTCGATATGGGCATTGATTCCTTTCAACACTTCGAGAGATCCGTAACTTTTATGTATATTTATAATATCGATCATTTTTGTGAAAGTTTGCGTATGACATAGGCAGCTAAATAACATCCGAAGATTGCCGGCAGATAGGAAATCGTTCCGACTGTCGATTTTTTATTTCGTTCTTCATCTGTCCGTATAATCGCATTGCGGTCAGGTTGTTCCGAGGAGAAAACGACTTTAATACCTTTGTTTATACCTGCATCTTTCAGTCTTTTTCTTACGGCTTTGGCTAAAGCGCAATGGTATGTTTCCGAAATATCTGCGTATGCGATGCGTGTAGGATCGATACGCCCGCCCGCACCCATCGAGGATATGACTTTTATTTTTCGTTTCAAACAGCCTGTCAATAGTGCGATTTTGGGGCTGAGGGTATCGATCGCATCGATTGCATAATCGTATTTTGCTTCATCCAGCAATAGTCCGGTTTGGATTTCATCCATATATAGCTGCTTTATATGTATATTGAGTCGGGGGTTAATATCTAATAACCGTTGTGCCAGAACTTGGGTCTTGGGTTTACCTATCGTACTATGTGTTGCGATTAGTTGTCGGTTGATATTCGTCGGGTTTATATTATCCCCATCAACAATGGTTATTTCTTGAACTCCGGCTCTGCAAACCATCTCGGCAGCATACGCACCAACTCCGCCTACACCGACGATAAGGACGTGAGAATTTTGCAGTGTAGATAGTGTCTCTTTTCCTAAAAGCTGTTCGGTTCGAGATAGCCATTCTTCCATTTGTTCTTTATTTTAATCTTACGAAGATACATTTTTTTTCTGATGTAGAAAGGAAGGGACAGAGAATATTTAAAAGTATGAAATGGGCTGAGATTTGGGAAGATGGAAGATATTTTTAGGTTAAAATGGTTATTGATATAGTTTTTTTAGTTATTGCTTGTATTTTATAGTTATTCTGGGGTTATGTGATTATTCTTTTTATATTTTGTTAAAGAGAAGAGCGGATTTCGGGTCTTATATTTGTGCAGTCAAATTTTTAATATTATTATGATGATGAAAAAAGGTTTAGTATTAGCTTTTATGGCCGTATCGATGATGATCGGCGGTAATGCGATTGCACAAAATAAAAAAGAGTGTCCTAAGTCAAAAACCGAATGTCCGCAGAAAAAAGGCGATTGTAAAAAAGAGAATTGCAAAAAGGAGAAATGCGATAATCCGAAACCTTGCTGCGAACAAAAAGGAGAATGTCCTAATACGAAATAAAACCGTATTGGTTGTGTGAGAAAGAAACAGGCTGCCTCATTTTATTTCAGGCAGCCTGTTGTGTTTATGCTTGGGATTTGATGTACTCATCCATTGCTGCTGCTGCTCGCCGTCCGTCTCCCATTGCCAGAATTACGGTTGCTCCTCCTCGAACAATATCCCCTCCTGCAAAGAGGTCGGAAATGTCGGATTGCATGGTTTCCTGATTTACGACAATCGTCCCCCATTTACTGACCTCCAGCCCTTTTATAGAGTTTGGAATAAGAGGATTAGGAGATACTCCTACACTGACAACGACTTCATCTATATCGATGAGGTCGATTGCTCCGGGAATAGGAACAGGACTTCTTCTTCCGGATGCATCTGGTTCTCCTAATTCCATTTTTTGAAGGCGCATTTGTTTGACATGGCCGGTTTGGTCTCCGATATATTCTATGGGATTATGGAGGGTTAAAAATTCGACGCCTTCTTGTTTGGCATGTTTTATTTCTTCTATGCGAGCCGGCATCTCTTCTTCGGAACGTCGATAGACGATTATTGCTCGATCGGCCCCTAACCGACGTGCCGTGCGGACGGAATCCATCGCTGTGTTTCCTCCGCCTATAATTGCGACTCGTTTACCTTTTATGACCGGAGTGTCCGAATCGGAACTGGCAGCATCCATAAGATTGACACGAGTTAGGTATTCATTACTGGACATCACACCTATGAGGTTTTCTCCCGGTATGTTCATGAAACGGGGCAATCCTGCGCCACTGGCTACGAATATGCCTTTAAATCCCATTTCATGTAGGTCTTCATAAGTCAGAGTTTTTCCGATAATGCAGTCGGTCATAAATTCTACACCCATTTTCCGAAGGTTGTCGATTTCGACATCGACTATTTTATTCGGTAATCGGAATTCGGGAATTCCGTATTTCAATACTCCTCCGATTTCGTGGAGTGCTTCGAATACGGTCACAGAATATCCTTTTTTTATCATATCTCCGGCAAAAGAAAGTCCGGCAGGTCCTGATCCTACTACTGCAATTTTAATGCCGTTTCGGGAAGTTATCTCGGGAATGGATATTTGTCCGCTTTCTCGTTCATAATCGGCTGCAAATCGTTCGAGATATCCTATTGCAACAGCTTCTTTGTGGAGTTTTTGTGTATAGAAACATTTAGATTCACATTGTTTTTCTTGTGGGCATACCCGACCGCATACGGCAGGTAATGCACTGGTTTCTTTTAACGTTTTTGCAGCTTCGATAAATTCTCCTCGTTCGATGTTTTTGATGAATTTCGGAATGTTGATTCCTACCGGACAGCCTGTAATGCATAAAGGATCGGGACAGTCGAGGCATCTGCAAGCTTCTGTAAGAGCTTGTTCTTTCGTAAGACCTTGGTTTACTTCTTCTGTGTTGGTGATTCGATAAGCCGGATCGAGTTCGTTCATGTGTACTCGAGGAATATCGATACGATCTTTATTTTTTTTGTTCCGACGTAGTTCTTCTCGCCAGCTTTCAGCTCTTTGAGCTGCCATATATTCTTTGTTGTTCATAGTTTCAATATTATTCTATTCCTTTATAAGAAGAAAGTCGCATCATCATTTCGTCAAAATCTACTTGGTGTGCGTCAAATTCAGGTCCGTCAACACAGACAAATTTTGTTTTGCCTCCGACTGTTATCCGGCATGCTCCACACATACCTGTCCCATCGACCATGATCGTATTTAGAGAGGCGACCGTCGGTATATCGTATTTTTTTGTCAATAGAGAAACGAACTTCATCATGATTGCCGGTCCTATAGTTACACAGAGATCGACCTTTTCACGATTGATAATCTCTTCTACTCCGTTTGTTATCAATCCTTTTTTCCCATAAGAACCGTCATCGGTCATGATTACGACTTCATCCGAATTGGCTCTCATCTGTTCTTCCAAAATAATTAGGTCTTTTGTTCTTGCCGCTAAAACCGTAATGACTTTGTTCCCGGCTTTTTTAAAAGCTTCGACAATAGGGAGCAAGGGAGCGACTCCGACACCTCCGCCGCAGCATATTACTGTTCCTACTTTTTCGATGTGGGTAGCTTGTCCCAAAGGTCCGACTACATCTGTAATATAGTCGCCTTCTTTCAACGCACATAGTTTTTGAGAAGAGCGGCCTACTGCTTGTACTACTAATGTGATAGTGCCTTTGGCGACATCGGCGGATGCAATGGTCAACGGTATGCGTTCTCCTTTTTCTCCGACTCTCACGATTACAAAATGTCCGGCTTTCCGGGCTTTGGCTATAAGTGGAGCTTCGACAACAAGTTTTACTACTTTTTCTGAAAAATGCTCTTTGCTGATGATTTTGTTCATTGGTCGTATTTAATGATGAATTTGATCGTATTTTGAAATATGTGTTGATAATTACATGTACAAATTTAGGGTAAATTTCTCTTTTCTAATAATAAGAACCTACCTAAATTTTTCGATAAAAAATATGTATCCGAAGTTTTTGAATTCCTTTTCGGTTTGTTGTCCTGTTTTTATTTACCAGATAACTCGTTATTATCTTTAAAAGAAATTTTCAAAACAGACTTGAGTAAAATTTAAACGAGTTCTAAATTTGTCATTCTCGAGTTCTCTAATCTTGTTGTCATAAAGAAATTGCCCACCGAACGGTGACACCTATCGACATGAGACGTACGGGAGAAGAAAGTATTGCTTTGGGACTTTTTCCGTTTTGACGAGAACTTTCCCAAACCGAGTTACCGGTTATTGTACCGTCATCGGAATATTGAAGGAAGGGTTTTCCGTTTGCAGCGTCATAGATTTCCCGGACTCCGTATTCTCCGTAAATACCTGTATATATGTTACGATATGTTCCGAGCTGCCATTTCCATCCTATTTCTGCAAATGGAGAAAGCGAGTATTTTAACTTTAAGTCCGATTTATTCCGAGCTGCCGGATAGTTTCCAAATCCATGATTTGCGAGATCTGTGTATTCTATATCTTCATAGGGGAAATACGCCGAAGTTTTTAATGCGGAATATCGATTATTGCGGGTTGCTGTTATCGGTATTCCTATTTTTATACCGGCTTTTGCGTATATTCCCGAATGTTTGCCAGATTGTAATTGGAAAAATACAGGTATATTCAGATAGAGGGCTTTTTGTTCTTCTTGGAAACCGGTATAGGTAAATCTGAAATCGAATGTGTTTTGTTCCGGACTTCCGTCCGGTATTGAATTGGAGAGGATTAAATAATTATCTGAAAATCGGTCGATGCTGATTTTTGATCGATATAAGGATAATTCAGGACCTGTACCGATTCCCCAAAGGTCGGTTATTTTTAATAAATAACCGAGATTGAGAGATGCTCCTCCTTGAGGTTTGAATTTCCCTTCGGATACAGAATAATGTAGTGTCGATATTCCGCCTGATATTCCGACCGAAATTTCATTATGCCTCGTTTGTGCCGATGAGACAATGAAAATGAAACAGAAAATCATAGCAAGATATATTTTTTTCATGGGATGCATATTACTTTTATTTCTCGGGATATACCTTCCTGTGTCCTTATTTTAATGATATAGCTACCGGGAGTATCGGATAATTTGAATTTTGTCGAGTTTCCGGTTGCGGATATTGTTCTTGTTTTTCCGGAGAGATCGGTAATTGTTATTTCGATTTTATCATTCTCTTTTTTCGAATCGATATATAGTCTGATTTTTTCTCCGGCTTTTACCGGGTTCGGGTAAAGGCGTATTTCGTCACCTGTGATTTGTATTTGTTTTTCACAACTTGAGAGAATAACTCCTTCATCTGTAGTTACCAAGATGTGGTATCTGTCTGAGCTTCGGTGGTCGTCAGGCAGTGTGACATAGGGCATTCCTGAGCTTAGGTAGCTATTATTCCGATACCAGACAAAGTCGGTAAAATGCAAGCCGTTATTGTTGTCCGGATTATTGATAACGGAAAGAACGTCGTTCCATCGTAACAAAAGTATGTTTTCCGGTAACTTAAACAGATTGATGGAAAATTCTTGCATGTTTTCTCTGCTTTCTGAAATTATGGTTACCGGTTGATAGAATTTACCTCCTTCCTCAACGTTTATTTCTGCCGTCCCGGATATTTGGTCTCCCATTATTATGGTGGCTTCGGGATGGGCTTCAATTTCTATTTGTGCCGAGTTTATATCGCAATCGAGAGGAATATTTAACGTATTTTCTTGAGATATTTCTATTTCTTCACCGTTGATCTTGAGTGAACGTATTCGTGCTTCGAAACTTTCTGTTTTCAGGAAAAAGGTTTCGGGATCACTTAAAGCACTGATTCCGTTAGGGTAGATTGCTTCGACGGTATAGGTGTAGTTTTTTCCTTGTAATAATTCTTTGTCTGTTATTGTCGTGTCGGTTGTTAATTCCGGAGTAATATTCATGTCATCTCTGTATATGCGAAAGTCGGGGCGATTAAACCGGATAGGGATAGATGAACATATTTTCGTATTTGTTTTTTGTAATAGTGTAGACCGGGTTACGGGCTGCCAATGTATTTGTAAATTTTCATCAGAGTTTTTATTTTTAACAGACCGTTTTTTTATTTCTTGTTGAGGGGTGGCAATTTCGTTTTGCTTTTGAGAAGAGATGCCGACTTGCAGGAAAAAGTTGTGATCTTTATCGCTGTGTTGAGTCAAAGTTTTCCAGTTCTTGCCATCGGTAGAGTATATGTTCCCTTTTTGTGTTATGGGAACAGCATTGTCTGTCGCTGCCGGACTATTAGTATATGATTCTGCATATATGGAGACAGTCAAAGATGCATTTTTTTCGATAGTGACCGGTTTGGAAAGTTTTACCTCGATTATTTGATCTTTATCTGTCGGATCGATTTTTTGTTGATAAGAAAAGTCCCCCTGATCGATGTGAAGACTATAAGTCGCTCCTTCTACTGAAAGGAACGTAACGGATTCCAGTGTGTATCCATCTATTTCCTGTAAGTCGTCGGCAGTCCAACGTTGTCCGAAATAGAACGGTATTTGCTGGTTGTCTTTATCTCTTAATTGCATCCGGTAAAAGTCGGTTGCATTTCCCCAAAATATTTTTTGTCGGGATATCGGCATCTGCCATTTTATTTGTAGGTCTGTTTCGCCTGTTCGTTTTATCGAAAGATCTTTTGGAGGAAGTATGTCATATACATATATTGTTGCCGTATTTCCCGGATCGGAGGCTTTACCGTCTGCATATATTGCAGTGACGTCATAGTGGTGTATGCCTACGGGCAATGCTGTTTCTGAGAAACTTGTCGAGGTCGTAGCCCCTATTTCGGTGTTGTTTCGGTATATTTTATAACGGACGGGTTGCTCATCACCTTTTGGTATTTCCCAATATATAGTGGATTTTTTTTCTTCAGGCAACCATTTGGCGGAGACTTGTTCGGGTACTGCTTTAGGTGGAAATGCGTAGCGTCCGTCAAGATATTCAACTCCTGATCCGATAGGATCTAAATATTTGTCGATTCTTTGGTCATCGGCTGTTCCGCATTGATCCCAAAAAAGAGCTAATTTTCCGAATAAATTCCGTCCTTCTTTGCGGTCGGTACAGTTGGCGTTTCCTCCGGTCAGGAATCCTGTTATACGTTTATTCTGATCGAATAACGGAGCACCGGATGATCCTCCTTCTGTTACTCCGTGTCCGTTGGCAGTACTCTTAAATATAACATTCCAATGTCCGTTTTGCAATCCTTGTGTCGATCCGGATTTCCAAGTGTCTGATACTGCTGGTTGGCTGTAAGTCGATATTTTTTTTACATCACCTTGTGGATGGTGTATGCATACACCCGATTGTGGGGCTATGTTCCGGCGATCCCATCCGTTATAATATGCATTCAGATTGTCAGGTATTTCCCCATTTAATAATAACAATGCACCATCGACTCCGTTTTCTAAAGGAACTCCGGCAATATATGTGCATCCGATCATCGATACAGGGGGAGTGTGGATATTGTTCCCGCATGTCGTATTTTCATATCGGAAAAAAAATTGGGCTTGAGACAGATCGGATGCGGAAGCTTGTTCTTTGGATGAGAGCAGGCAATGGAATGCCGTCAGTAAATAAGGTTTGAGGTCTTCTTTTGTATTGTTAAGGATTGCTCCGGTACATAAAAAACTGCTGGTCCCTATCGGTATAATCATTTTGACAACACCGTTTTTATGGTCTTGCCATTGCTCTCCTTCTTCACAGTTGATATCAACCATGCAACTGCCTGATAGACTTTCGCTGTCGGAGTCTTTAATACTTAGATAGTTGTATCCGTATCCTATTTCTTCGATTTCAATTTCCGGATTTTGGGGAGAATTATCTCCTTGAGGGGCAACATATTCGAGGGTTATATCGTCTCCAGCCACGAATTCGGTCGAGAATTTACCTGTTCCGGGATGAGTTGCATGTGTGTAAGCTCCTAATATATGAGTATGTGTAGAGTTATATATGAATAGCTTACTGCCGATCGGAAGGTTGAATTTACTGTAATAGAGAGCGATTGCTGTGGCTTTGTCTGCCATAATACGGAGTTGCCAGATGCGCTCTCCTCCCGGAAGAGTCCTCCACACTCCGGAATTTTCAGGAGAGAAATGTGCCGGAAGCAATATTGCTACACGAGGGGGTAAGTTATCCTCTTTCATGCGTTCGTCATCGGCTTTTAAGTCGTCAAGGGAAAAGGGGATATATATATTCTCGATTCCATTTTTTGTGTTTTCAAGATTTCTTGTCTTTTGGGATGCAGGATACATGAAACTGGGCGGAGTACCGCCTTCACTTATTTGTGCGTATGAAGAAAAAACGGTTGCAGAAAATAGGATAGTTGCGACCCATAAAAAATATAATGTTTTATGGGTCGACAGGGTATAATATTTCTTGTTTTGCGACATTTGTTATTTATCCTTTTTTTGGTTACGATGATCCCATCGTTTCTTTTTCTTCAGCAGATTTTCAAGGAAAAGCCTTAATCCTATAAAACGAGTATAGTCCCGTTGTACATCCATCGATCGAGGATCGCTGAAAAAGGAGAGTTGACTTTCTTTTCCGAATTGTTCGGGATAGAGGACAACGATATTATTTCCGGCAAAGTATTTGGATAAAAATGACGGCAGTTTGTCGAATTCGGTATTATAGGATACGGAAGTATGCCTTGCACTTACAATGATGAACAAATCGTCTTGCAAGACGATTCCGGTTAACATAAGAATATCTTCCCAATTGTCCAATATCTCGAACTCATTCCGAATATTGTATTTCCCTTTGCGGAGAATGGCTTTTAATTGTATTATAGTATTGGGGTGGGCATAGAATATCGCCCGGCATCCGACCTGTTTTGCCATATTAGCCACTCTGTCAACCCATTTGACGAATCCGGTTTCAAATTCTGCTTTTTCAGGAACGGCTATGACAATACGTGTTACCGTATTGACCGGAATAGTGCATTTGGTGATCGCAACCATTTTGTTCGTTCCTTTTAGTAAACTCTCGGTTTTTGTCCCGAAAAAACTATCTACGATGTTAGCTTTGTGATGCAATCCGATAACTATTTCCGAGATATTTTTTTCTTTCATTGTGTGAATGATACCGCTTGCGATATTCATATCGTACCGAGCTATGGTTTCCATTTCGACATCTGCGGATGAAGCTATTTTGGCGGCTTTTTGCAAAGCGTTTTTGGCATTGAATCCGTTATCTTGCGATTTGTCGTCGGTGACATTTATTGCATATAGAGGTGTTTTCTTTTTCGGATTTTTTAGTAGTATCGCCAAGTTTACAAGGTTTTCTATGGTATCGGGATTTGCTATCGGGATGAGAATACGTTCTTCTCCCGTGTCTATTTTGTCTTTGAGATAATCGTCTTGTTGTTGTTTGGTTACAAGTTCGCGTGCGGCTTTTTCGGTTACGAAAGAACTGATAGTGCACGTTACGAGAATCATGATAACTGTACCATTCAATACGTTAGAATTGAATATTCCGAGATCATATCCGATAAGTACGGCGGCTAAGGTTGCTGCTGCTTGTGCATTACTGAGTCCGAAAATCATATTTCGGTCAACTTTCGGAAGTTTAAATGTTTTTTGAGTAAACCATGCCGCTATCCATTTGGATGCCGTAGCAACGATTGACATATTGATTGCTACTATAATGGCCTCTGTACTGCTGAATACGCCGTGCAGATTGATCAACATTCCGACACCAATGAGGAAATAGGGGATAAAAAGTGCATTTCCTACGAATTCGATCCGGTTCATTAGAGGAGAAACAGCCGGAATAAACCGATTGAGTACGACTCCGGCAAAAAATGCTCCGATAATTGCTTCGAGTCCGGCAAGTTCTGCCATGAATGATGCAGAGAATACTAAAGCCAATACGAAAATATATTGGGATACGTTGTCATCGTATTTTTTGAAAAACCACCGGGTAATGCGAGGGAAGGAATATATGACAATAGCACAGTAAATCGTTATCGATATTAAGAGGCGAATCCAGAATATTTCATTGATTTCTCCTTGTTGCATTCCTGCAATTACTGCAAGGATAATAAGCGCTCCTAATACGGTAATGATAGTACCGGCAATAGTTGTTGTGACAGATGTAGCCCGTGATATGCCGTAACGGCTTACGATCGGATAGGCTACCAAAGTGTGAGAGGCATACATACTTGCCAGCAAGATAGAGGTCTCCAGATTGAAATGTAAGGTATAATAGCTAATTGTCGTTCCCAATATCATCGGAATAAAAAAAGTATATAGTCCGAATACGATACCTTGTGTTTTGTTTTTCTTGAAATCGTTGATATCCATTTCAAGGCCGGCTAAAAACATTAGGTAAAGAAGTCCGACATTTCCGAATATCTGGAAACTGCTGTCTCGTTCGAGTAATCCGAATCCATGAGGACCTATTATCATTCCGGCGATGATCAGTCCGATGATATGGGGGATTCGGAATCGGTTAAGAAGTAGTGGCGCAAAGAGAATGATAGTTAATACGATAAAGAATATCAGTACCGGATTTGTAAATGGCAGGGCTGGTATTATATTTTCGATGTTCATATTAACTTTTTGTTTTTGTGAGAAAAATGTGTTAGGATTTCTCAAAAATATCTGTACGAAATTCAGACAGGCTCAAAACCTTTACAAAAGTACAAAAAAGAGGATTAAAAATGAAAAGATATTAGAAATTGTAAATATGAGGATCGATTTATTGTAGATTTTCTTCTTTTTATATGGATAATCGTGCAAAATGTTTTAATTTTGCGGCATGAACGTGTATTATTGTTATTGAAATATAAAAAAATACTGAACAAAAGAAACTGTATTTAATAGGTTATAAATAAGCAAAGAGATGAAAGTAGCTATTGTTGGTGCAAGCGGCGCGGTAGGTCAGGAGTTTCTCCGCGTATTGGATGAAAGAAATTTCCCGATAGATGAATTGTTGTTGTTCGGCTCTTCTCGTAGTGCAGGATCTGAATATGTTTTCCGGAATAAAAAAATCGTAGTGCAGGAGTTGAAGCATAATGACGATTTTAAAGGTGTGGATATTGCTTTTACTTCTGCGGGTGCAGGAATATCAAAAGAGTTTGAATCGACGATTACGAAACATGGAGCTGTGATGATCGATAACTCGAGTGCTTTCCGTATGGATGATGATGTACCTTTGGTAGTTCCGGAAGTGAATGGCCCGGATGCAAAAATTCGTCCTCGAGGAGTGATTGCTAATCCGAATTGTACGACAATTCAGATGGTTGTTGCTTTGAAAGCTATCGAGAATTTGTCTCATATAAAGGCCGTACATGTAGCTACATATCAAGCTGCCAGCGGTGCTGGTGCATCGGCAATGGCAGAGTTGGTTCATCAGTATGAAGAGCTGATAAAAGGAGATAAGCCGACGGTAGAGAAGTTTTATTATCAGTTAGCATATAATGTAATTCCTCAGGTAGATGTGTTTACTGATACATTATATACGAAAGAAGAGATGAAAATGTATAACGAAACACGAAAAATTATGCATTCAGATGTGAAAGTGAGTGCTATGTGCGTACGTGTTCCGGTTATGCGTGCTCATTCCGAGTCTATTTGGGTGGAAACCGAGCGTCCCATTTCGGTTGCTGAGGCGCGTGAAGCATTTTCTAAGGCGGAGGGTGTTGTTTTGATGGATGATCTTGCAAATAAGATATATCCTATGCCGCTTGATATTGCCGGGAAAGATCCGGTGTATGTCGGTCGTGTGCGGGAAGATCTTGCTAATCCGAACGGGTTGACATTTTGGACTGTAAGTGATCAGATAAAGAAGGGTGCGGCATTGAACGCCGTCCAGATTGCCGAGTATTTGATCCGTGAAAATGCTCTTTGATATCTTTGATAAGAAATAGATTAGTCATAACATAACAATTAACTGGTACGAGGCGGCTCACGTGGTGGGTCGCCTCGTATTGCTTAGGAACGGTTTTTATATCATGGAAGAGTTCTTTGCCGGATTGTTGTTCTTTTTGGAAATTTATTTCGGATAGTTTCTTTTGAGTATGTTTTGTCGTTTTTATGAGGATGATAGCGGTTTTTTTAACGAGTAAAAACGGGAAAACAGACCGGAAGAAAATGTAAAAATAACCTGATAATATTTTCTGCATCGGAAAATTGAGTCGAGCTTTTAATTTATTGGAAAAGAAATATTATCTTTCGGTCTGTTTTCGGTTCTTTTTCTTCTTTTCGTTTCATTGTTTGAGAAGACTTCGGTGTTTGTGACTTGTGAAACCGAATATTCTTAGAAAAAGAGACCTAAAGATTTTCTCAAAATAAATTAAAAACAGTTTCTAAAAACCTGACTTATGGAAAAAGGAAATTATCCTACCGATTTGGATAGTCTTTTTAGAATAGTAGATGAAGAGATTTGTTGTTCGGAGGATTCCCAAAAGCCTTTGATCGGAATAACTACATATACGAAAGAGGGGGCTTCTTGTGTCGCTAATCTTTATGTAAATTCGGTTATTCAGGCCGGCGGTAGTCCGGTACTTATTCCATTGTGTGATGATATTGCCTTGTTGTCGGGGATTGTAGCTCGTTTAGACGGGTTGCTGCTAACAGGAGGAGGAGATATTTCTCCTTTGTTTTTGAATGAAGAGCCTCATCCGAAACTCCAAGATGTAGATTTGTCTCGGGATTGTTGGGAGATTGCAGTATTGCGTATGGCTTCTTTGAGGCAAATCCCTATTTTTGGAATTTGCCGAGGACATCAGTTGATTAACGCCGTGTTCGGAGGGAGAAATTATCAGGATATTCCGAGCCAACATTTAGGGGAGGTCATTCAGCATTCCCAAAAACAGTCTCGCGAATTCGTATCGCACACGGTCACCGTAAAGCCGGATACATTGTTGGCTTCATTGATCGGAGGTGGGCGTATAGCTGTAAATTCTATTCATCATCAAGGGGTGTGGGAGGTTGCTCCGGGATTTATCGAGAGCGCAGTTGCACCCGATGGTATTAATGAAGGCATGGAGTCTAAAACAGCGTCGATTTTTAGTGTGCAGTGGCATCCTGAAGGTTTGGTTTGTGCCGGCAATAAGAAGATGTTGAATTTGTTTGTTCATTTGGTTAAAGAGGCGGAAATATATGCTCAAGCGAGAAAGTTTCATCTTCGCCATGTTTCATTGGATTCTCATTGCGATACTCCTATGTTTTTCCCTGAGAAGATAGATATAGGAGTCAGAGATACACGCTTGAAGGTCGATTTGTCTAAAATGAGAGACGGACAGATCGATGCGGAATGTATGGTGGCTTATTTGCCTCAGAAGGAACGGGATGATGTTGCTCTTGAAGCTGCTACCCGAAAGGCTGATGCTATATTGAATGAATTGAAACGCCAGATTTCCGTACATCAGGATAGGGTCGGACAGGCATTTTCAAGAAAAGATCTTATCGAGTTGAAACAAGCTGGGAAGAAGGCTATTTTCTTGGGGATTGAAAATGGGTATGCTATCGGAAAAGATATTTCTAATTTGTCTCATTACCGGGATATGGGAGTCGTATATATGACTTTGTGTCATAATGGGAATAATGATATTTGCGATTCTGCCAGTGGTGTATCCGAGCATGATGGATTGAGCGATTTTGGCAAGGATGTGGTGAGAGAAATGAACCGGGTAGGGATGATGGTAGATCTTTCTCATGCTTCGGAAAAATCTTTTTATGATGCATTGGAGGTGAGTTCAGCTCCGATTATAGCATCGCATTCATCATGTCGTGCCATTTGTGACCATCGGCGAAATTTGACAGATGAGCAGATAATCGCTTTAGCTCGTCATGGAGGAGTTATCCAGATTTGTTTGTATTTGAATTTTCTTACTTCGAAGGAGAATGCTGATGTGAAATGTATTGTAGAGCATATCAACCATGTCGTAAAACTGGTGGGGGTGGATTATGTCGGTATTGGCTCTGACTTTGACGGAGGAGGGGGAATTCCGGGATGTGATGCCGCAAATGAGTTGATAAATATTACTAAAGAATTGATTCGACAGGGGTATTCGGAAAGCGATCTTGCAAAAATATGGGGAGGGAACTTCTTGCGCGTGATGGATCAGGTGCAACAGGTTTGTTGATCTTACCCCTTAGAAAGTGTAAACAAACGATCGTTTTAGAGCCTGTCGTAAATTTTACCCGGGTCGGGTTTAAGATTTTCTTTCGAGGATGTTTTGTTGTTTTTAGGAGGATGTAGCGGGCTATCTGATGAGAGAAAACGGGGAAAAAGACCGGAAGAAAACGCAAAGATGACCTGATAGTATTTTTTTATTGGAAAATTTAGACAGGCTCTTACTGTATTCGTAGAAAAATCCTGTATCTTTACAAGGTTTTCTTGCTTATGAAAGACGCTGTCTGTTTTAAAAAATAAGATGTCTATAAATATGTTTAACCGAAAACGAATGTTCGTTCCTCTTCTTTGTATAGCGGGACTATTGTTGTTTCAATTGCTTTCTTGTAAAAATAAAACTGTTTCGTCATCTGTTCAAGAGAGTGTTCCTGTTGTCGATGTCCCTGTTTTTAACTCGGATAGTGCGTATGCATATATGCAAAAGCAAGTGGATTTCGGATATCGAATACCTAATACTCCGGAGCATTTGGCAACGGCTTCTTATCTGGCTTCGGAATTGAACCGCCATGGTGCGGAGGTACAGGTGCAGGATGCAGATGTGGTCGCTTTTGATGGGACTGTATTACATGCGAAAAATATAATAGGTATTTTCAGTCCTGAGAAAAGTGATCGAGTATTACTGTTCGCACATTGGGATAGTCGTCCTTTTGCCGATAATGATCCGGATGAGGCGAACCATCGGAAACCTGTATTAGGGGCTAACGATGGGGCTAGCGGAGTGGGAACTTTACTTGAAATTGCGCGACAGATCGGAATGAAGTCTCCTCAAGTGGGTGTAGATATTATCTTTTTCGATGCAGAAGATTACGGTCAACCCTATTTTTCGACTCATTCTGAAGTGCAAGATTCTTGGGCATTGGGTACTCAATATTGGGTGCGTCGCCCGCATCGTCCCGGTTATCGAGCACGTTTTGGAATTTTATTGGATATGGTAGGCGGGGAAAATGCTGTTTTTGCTCGAGAAAAAGCTTCATTACAGTATGCTCCGGGAATTGTGGATAAAGTTTGGAAGAAAGCGCAGTCTTTAGGTTATGGGAAATATTTTTCCGATAATGAAGGAGGTTATATTATTGATGATCATGTGTATGTCAATAAAATGGGTATTCCGAGTATTGATATAATACAATATGATGCGTCTTCTGATTCGGGATTTAATCCGCAGTGGCATACGGTAGATGATACGATGGAACACATTGATAAGGAGACTTTGAAGGCTGTCGGGCAAACCGTATTGGCGGTTATATATAATGAATAAATTAATGAACGGGATATGAAAACTATAAATGAATTACAGGATGAAATTGTAGAAGAATTTTCTGTTTTTGACGATTGGATGGACAAGTATGCCTTGTTGATCGAGTTGGGAAACTCTTTGAAACCTTTGGATGAAAAATATAAAACTGAGAATAATTTGATTGAGGGTTGTCAAAGTCGTGTGTGGTTGCAAGCTGATTATAAAGATGGAAAAGTTTTTTTTCAAGGAGAAAGTGATGCTGTGATTGTGAAGGGGTTGGTTTCATTGCTTATCAATGTTCTTTCGGGTCATACTCCGGATGAGATTTTGAATTCGGAATTATACTTTATCGAAAAAATCGGTTTGAAAGAACATTTGTCTCCGACCCGTTCGAACGGATTATTATCTATGGTGAAGCAAATGCATCTTTATGCGTTGGCTTTTAAAGTCAAGAATGAGAAATAACTACTTAAATAATTATTTAACTACAAATCTTACATTATGTTTAAAAAACACCCTAAAGGATTGATTGCCGCGGCTCTTGCCAATATGGGAGAACGTTTTGGCTTTTATATTATGATGGCAATTCTGACATTGTTTATTTCTGCAAAGTTCGGATTGTCTGAGACTACGACCGGATATATTTATTCTGCGTTTTATGCTTCGATCTATATACTTGCATTGGTGGGAGGAGTGATTGCCGATAAGACAAAGAATTTTAAGGGAACGATTCTTGCCGGTTTGATTATGATGGCTATTGGCTACCTTATTATCGCTATTCCTACTCCGACTCCTGTCCCGAGTTTAGGGCTTTATTTGGCGCTTACATGTTTCGGATTATTGGTAATTGCTTTCGGGAATGGTCTGTTTAAAGGAAATTTGCAAGCATTGGTCGGCCAGATGTATGATAATCCGAAATATTCGAGTTTGCGTGATTCGGGATTCCAGATTTTCTATATGTTTATCAATATCGGGGGATTTTTTGCTCCGTGGATTGCGATCGGTGTGAGGAACTGGTGGTTGAAAGTGAACCATTTTGATTATGATGCATCGTTGCCCGAACTTTGTCATCAGTATTTAGAGCAAGGGGGCGATATGCCTGCACAGGCTATGGACAATTTGAGTACTTTAGCTAATAATGTTTGTCTGGATGGTACGCAGGTAACAGATATAAATGTATTTGTGAATAGTTATCTGGATGTATTTAACCGGGGATTTCAATATGCTTTTATGGCAGCAATCGTGGCTATGTTGATTTCTTTGGTTATTTATGTGGTAAATAAGAATCGTTTCCCAGATCCGGCTAAAAAAGAGAACAATAATGCCGATACAGTTTCTGCGGTGAGTAGAGAAGAGATAAAAATGAGTGCCATAGAAATAAAACAGCGTATTTATGCTCTGTTTGCTGTGTTCGGTGTGGTTATTTTCTTTTGGTTGTCTTTTCATCAGAATGGATATTCGTTGACTTATTTTGCCCGGGATTATGTGGACTTGAGCGTAATAAATATTAATTTAGGGTTTACTCAAATTAAGGGAGCGGAAATATTTCAATGTGTTAATCCGTTTTTTGTTGTAGCTCTTACTCCGTTGATTATGTGGTTTTTCGGGATGTTGAAGGCAAAAGGGAAAGAACCTTCTACTCCGATGAAGATCGCTATTGGTATGGGTATAGCAGCATTGGCGTATGTCTTTTTGATGGTATTCTCTTTGACTTTGCCGGCAAAGGATGCTTTAAGTTCAATGACTACTGCAGAAATTGACGCAATTCGGGTGACACCTTGGATTATGATCGGTTTGTATTTTATTCTTACTGTGGCAGAGTTGTTTATTTCTCCGCTTGGATTGTCTTTCGTATCGAAAGTCGCGCCTCCCCATTTGCAGGGATTGATGCAGGGATGTTGGCTTGCTGCGACAGCAGTAGGCAATTCTTTACTGTTCATCGGGGGTATTTTATATACAACTGTGCCGATTTGGGCTTGTTGGCTGGTGTTTGTGGGTGCGACCGCCGCATCAATGATTGTGATGCTTTCTATGGTGAAATGGTTGGAACGTGTAGCTAATTAGTAATATAATTAATGTGATTTTATGATTGAGCATTGAGGTATTTCTTGATAAGAGATGCTCTTTGCTCAATTGTTTTTATTGAAGTTAGCATGAGAATTTCCGGAGAGTTATGGATAGGTAAACCGGCGGGAGAGATAATACAAGGGAAGAATAGTTTTGATATTATCCGGTATTTTTTGTCTTTTGCCGTATTGGTCGGTCATTTTAGGGTGATCACCGGGATTCCGTATTATTTCCCGATGAGTTCTGTGGATGCGGTACATGGATTTTTTATTTTAAGCGGTTTTCTTGTTTTTTATAGTTATATGCGTAATACCGATATTCGTCATTATATAGAAAGACGTTCTCGTCGGATATTACCGCCTTATGTGTTTATCGTTACTCTGTGCTGGGTGGGTGGAGTGCTGGTTTCTACTTTTTCTGTGAAGGAATATTTTTTCTCGACTCAGTTGTGGAAATATATATTGGCAAATTATTCTTTTCTTAATTTTATAGAACCTGCGTTGCCCGGATGCTTTCATGGTGGAGCTGTAAATAGTTCGTTGTGGACAATGAAAGTAGAAATTTTGTTATATATAACAGTGCCGGTTGTATATTATTTGATGAAAAAATTTCGGACTTTTCCTGTTTTTATTGCCATATTTATATTTTCTACATTGTATAATGAATTATTTTATTATTTGAATGAGAAAACGGGAAATGAAATATTCGGTATTTTGAAAAGACAGGTGGGCGGACAACTCCTTTATTTTTATTCCGGTACATTGGTTTTGCTGTGTTTTGATTATTTTCGGAGATATATTAAGTTCTTGTTTCCGATCGCAGTATTGGTTTGCTATTTTAGATATGATATACCTTTATTGATATATATTGAACCGTTGGCATTTGCTGTCGTACTTATCGGGTGTGCGTATTATATAAAATGGTTTGTTTTTATGCGTAATTTCGGGAATGTGGCATACGGAATTTATTTGTTCCATTTTCCGGTTATTCGACTGTCTGTGTGGTTGGGTATTAATGAAAAAAGTCATATTCTTTGTTTTGCTTTTTGCGTTGCGGGCACGTTGCTTCTTTCTGTTTTATCGTGGCTTTTGCTGGAGAAGCCAATCCTTTCTAACCGAATGTTTTCTTTTAAATAGCTTTATGTTTTTAAGAACCTGTCTAAGTTTTGCTCGGGTTCAGAACAGTTCGAGCTGTCGTTCGAGAAGCTGGAAGGTCATTCGGTGATAAGGTGTAGTTCCGAATTCCCGGATTGCAGTTCGATGAGCTTTGGTAGGATAACCTTTGTTTTTGTCCCAGTTATATTGTGGATATTGCTCATGAAGGACATTCATATAATCGTCTCGATATGTTTTTGCCAACACGGATGCAGCTGCGATCGAGAGAAAACGTCCGTCTCCTTTTATTTCGCAGCTATGCGGAATATCGGGGTATGGTTTGAACCGATTGCCATCGATTAAAAGATATTCGGGGCGTACCGTTAATTTTTTGATGGCACGGTGCATTGCAAGGAAGGATGCGTTCAGGATGTTTATTTTGTCTATTTCTTCCGGTGATACGTAGCCTACAGCCCAAGCGATAGCTTCTTTTTCTATTAGAGGACGAAGTTCATATCGTTGTTTTTCCGTTAGTTTTTTTGAGTCATTCAGTGCTTCGCAAATGAAATCGGATGGTAAAATGACTGCAGCAGCATATACCGCACCGGCTAAGCAACCGCGACCGGCTTCATCGCATCCGGCTTCGATAACATTCTTATTTTTATATTGTAATAACATAGTTTATATTATTATTTCGATATTGAGTTTGATAAACCATTGTCCGTTTTCTTTCTCGACAAATCCGAATTTATGTGTTTTGCTATCTCCGATAGATAGTTTTGCGTTTTGATAAAGATATTTGTCAAATTCAGCTCGTTTTGTTGAATCGAGTAGTTCGATTTCTCCGCGTGTGTCGATTATGGCAAATGTCTGAGTATGTCCGTATCCTCGATAGCGTTTTGTCGATCGTAAGCCTGTGGCTAAGGCATATAAGAATTGTTGTACTTTATATTCGTAAAAATTGTTTTTGAGAATTAATTCCTCTTTTATTTTATAAGGATTGGCATTTTTTATTTCGGTTATTATTTCAGGAATAGCAGATAGTCCGGTTGTATAGAATATTCGCGTTATTTCTGCAAGTAATTTTGGAAAATGCAGGTCTATCATGCATAAATTTTCTAAAAAGAATTTATTTTCAGTTGTTGTATATTTTAATTTTCCTCCCAGTCTATAAATCTCTGCAAGTCGTTGTTGTACTCCCTGATCTCCGTCAATCCTGTTGATGCGGTTGCTTTCAGGATTAGAGAATTTGACATTCAGAATGTCGTATTTCAGATTGTTTGCCCGGTTAGCCGGTAATATGTTCCATTTTGATTTTATGCAAATAGTAATTTCTTGGCGTTGAGGGATCTCTTTCTCCGGATCAAAATAAATAATAGAGAAGTCACTTTTGTCATCTGCTGTGCTCTGAAACCATGTATAATGGAGGGTTTCGAGAATAGGGTCACAGTTTGAAACGGAATAGTCGCTTTCTTTTGGTGTCTGTAAAGTTGAAAGAATTTCTGCAGCGGCATTTTTACATTTTGTACGGGGTATCTTTTGAGTCTCTTCACCCCGTCTGACTAAGACTTCTGTCGGTGTCAGTTGATATGTTATTTTTCCGCATTCATCGTTTCTTATAAGTTTTGAAACCGGATAGAAGGAGTATTCGTTTTGAAAATTATCTTTGTAAAAATAAATGTTTCCTTCACTGATTATATGTAGTAAAGCATACGCTTTAGCCCATTCTGTTTGGTTTCCTATAAGCTGCATAAAAATAAAGTTGAGTGTTCATGAACAAAAGTACGAGATATTTTGTTTATCTTGTACTTCGTGAGAAAAAAATAGAAGTTTGCCGATCGAAAAATTGATTCGATGAGGTTTGGTTGATTTTATGTAATTTGTTGTGTTGTTATTTAGTTTGATTTAAAGTTGGAAGATTGAGGATGATTCTGTATGGGATTATCCTCTTTTCTTTATAATGTACAGATTTTTTCTCGTTATTTTTATTTTCGAGTTTTTGATGTGTTTATCAGAAAGAGTGTGAAGTTGCGAGTATTTTATTTTCTTTTTATTTGGTTTCTAATGATTTAGTAATTATCTTTGCATCGTTTTTGATGGTAAAATAGGCCGATACACTTATGTAACTATTTGGTAGATAGGGTGTAATGGCTATTTTGGCGTCTTTTACGTAGAAATAAAAAATTGCGATTTATAAATTTAAAGATTAAAAAAAGTTCTAAGAAATGCCTACAATTCAGCAATTAGTAAGAAAAGGACGGGTTGTTTTGGAAGACAAAAGTAAATCTCCTGCATTGGATTCATGTCCTCAAAGACGAGGAGTTTGCGTCAGGGTTTATACTACGACTCCCAAGAAACCTAACTCTGCAATGCGTAAAGTAGCGAGGGTGCGTTTGACAAATGGTAAAGAGGTGAACTCTTATATTCCGGGAGAAGGACATAATTTACAAGAGCACTCTATCGTATTGGTACGGGGTGGTCGTGTGAAAGACCTTCCGGGTGTACGTTATCACATTGTTCGCGGTACTTTAGATACTGCAGGTGTTGGTGGTCGTACGCAACGCCGTTCAAAATACGGTGCTAAGAGACCGAAACCAGGTGCTCCTGCCGCAAAAGGTAAAAAGTAATTTTGTCAAAGAGACAAAGAAGAGAAATTAAAATTAGTGTAAAACGCTAGTTTGAGTTTATTGGATAGGCTGATTAGGTTGAGTAAATAAAGCCGGCGGGCTTTGTTGAAGATGTGATAAGCAACCAAAAACAAGAACAACAATTTTTGTAAAAAATGAGAAAAGCAAAACCAAAGAAACGGGTCGTTCTTCCTGATCCGGTCTTCAGTGATGTTAAGGTTACGAAGTTTGTTAACCATTTAATGTATGATGGCAAGAAAAATGTTGCCTATACGATTTTCTATACTGCTTTGGAAAATGTAAAGACGAAGTTGTCTGATGACGAAAAATCGGCTCTTGAAATTTGGAAAAAAGCATTGGAAAATATTACTCCTCAAGTAGAGGTGAAATCTCGCCGTGTGGGTGGTGCTACATTTCAAGTTCCTACGGAAATCCGCCCCGATCGTAAAGAATCTATTTCAATGAAAAATTTAATACAGTATGCCCGTAAAAGAGGCGGTAAAACGATGGCAGACAAGTTGGCTGCGGAGATCGTTGACGCTTATAATGAACAGGGTGGAGCTTTCAAGCGGAAAGAAGATATGCACAAAATGGCCGAAGCTAACCGTGCATTCGCTCACTTTAGATTTTAATTGAAAATAAACAAGGAATACAACGATGGCAAAAGCTGATGAATTATTGAAATATACCAGAAATATTGGTATTATGGCACATATCGATGCCGGAAAGACTACGACTTCTGAACGTATTCTTTTCTATACCGGATTGACTCACAAAATCGGAGAGGTGCATGATGGGGCAGCGACAATGGACTGGATGGAGCAAGAGCAGGAACGTGGTATTACGATTACTTCTGCTGCAACTACCACCTGGTGGAATTATGCTGGAGATAAATTTAAGATAAATCTGATCGATACTCCGGGGCACGTGGATTTTACCGCAGAGGTAGAGCGTTCGCTTCGTATATTGGATGGAGCTGTTGCTGCATTTTGTGCTGTAGGTGGTGTTGAACCTCAGTCTGAAACAGTATGGCGCCAGGCTGATAAGTATAATGTTCCCCGTATCGGTTATGTGAATAAAATGGACCGTTCGGGAGCAAACTTCTTTGAAGTAGTGCGTCAATTGAAAGATGTGCTCGGTGCAAATCCTTGCCCGATTGTTATTCCTATTGGAGCGGAAGAAACATTCAAGGGATTGATCGACCTGATCACTATGAAGGCCATTTATTGGCATGATGAGACGATGGGTGCAGATTTCAGCATTGAAGAAATTCCGGCAAGTTTAAAAGAAGAGGCTGAAGAATGGCGTGAAAAGATGCTTGAGAAGGCTGCGGAATGTGATGATGCATTGATGGAAAAATTCTTTGATGATCCTGCTACGATTACGGAAGACGAAATACGTGCTGCTATCCGTAAAGGTACTTTGGCAATGCAAATCGTCCCGATGCTTTGTGGGTCTTCTTTCAAGAATAAAGGGGTTCAGACTTTGTTGAATGCCGTTTGTGCTTATTTGCCGAGTCCTGTAGATACGCCGGCTATCATTGGTCATGATCCTAATGATCCTGATAAAGAAATTGAAAGAAAACCGTCTTCGGAAGAGCCGATGTCTGCTTTGGCGTTCAAAATAGCTGTTGATCCGTATGTGGGACGTCTTTGCTTCTTCCGTGTTTATTCCGGAGAGATTCCGGCCGGATCGTATGTGTTGAATACTCGTTCGGGTAAAAAAGAACGTGTATCTCGTTTGTTCCAGATGCATTCTAATAAACAAAATCCTAAGGATGTTATCGGTTGTGGTGATATCGGTGCCGGTGTTGGCTTTAAAGATATCCGTACCGGTGATACTTTATGTGCTGAAGATGCTCCGATTGTTCTTGAGTCTATGGACTTCCCCGATCCAGTTATCGGTATTGCTGTTGAGCCTAAGACTCAAAAGGATATGGATAAACTTAGTCTCGGTTTGCAGAAATTGGCAGAAGAAGATCCAACCTTTACTGTCAAGTCCGATGAGGAAACAGGTCAGACGGTTATTAGCGGTATGGGTGAACTTCATCTTGATATTATCATTGATCGTCTGAAACGTGAGTTCAAAGTCGAATGTAATCAAGGCCGTCCTCAGGTATCTTATAAAGAAGCTATTACTCAACCGGTTGAGCTTCGTGAAGTTTATAAAAAGCAAACGGGGGGACGTGGTAAATTTGCTGATATTATCGTTCGTGTTGAACCTGCAGATCCTGATTTTGAAGGAGGTTTGCAGTTCGTCGATGAAGTGAAAGGCGGTAATATCCCAAAAGAATTCATCCCGTCTATTCAAAAAGGTTTTACTACGGCAATGAGAAACGGTGTGTTGGCCGGATATCCGCTGGATCAGTTGAAAGTTACTGTAATCGACGGATCTTTCCACCCTGTGGATTCTGACCAGTTGTCGTTTGAGGTTTGTGCTATTCAAGCGTTTAAAAAAGCGTGTGAAAAAGCAAAACCGGTATTGCTCGAACCGATTATGAAGATCGAAGTCGTGACTCCGGAAGAAAGCATGGGTGATGTGATCTCTGACTTGAACAAGCGTCGTGGTCAGGTAGAGGGAATGGAATCAAGCCGTTCAGGTGCTCGTATAGTAAAGGCAAAAGCTCCTTTGGCAGAAATGTTCGGATATGTAACATCTTTGCGTACGATTACTTCGGGACGTGCAACATCTACTATGACGTTCTCTCATTATGCAGAAGTCAGCACTGCAATTGCAAAACAAGTATTGACTGAAGCTCAAGGACGGGTAGATCTATTATAAGATAAGGATAAAATAGCAGGTTAGCGAATGACTCTTAACCTGCTATTTGACATGTTTTTTAATTTTTCAAATCAATAAAACACGAATGAGTCAAAAAATTAGAATTAAATTGAAATCTTATGATCATAACTTGGTCGATAAATCGGCTGAGAAGATCGTAAAGACTGTGAAGGCAAGCGGTGCCGTTGTAAGCGGTCCTATACCATTGCCTACACACAAACGTATTTTCACTGTAAACCGTTCGACTTTTGTCAATAAAAAGTCGAGAGAGCAATTTGAATTGTCCTCTTACAAAAGGTTGATTGATATTTACAGTTCTACTGCAAAGACTGTAGATGCATTGATGAAATTGGAATTGCCGAGTGGTGTAGAAGTAGAAATTAAAGTGTAATTTTTTAATTAAAGAGAAATGCCAGGATTATTAGGAAAAAAAATCGGAATGACATCCGTTTTCAGTGCCGATGGAAAAAATGTTCCATGCACTGTTATCGAAGTGGGTCCTTGTGTAGTTACTCAAATTAAGACTGTTGAAGTTGACGGTTATGAAGCTGTTCAGGTAGGTTTTGAAGATAAGAAAGAAAAACATACCAATAAACCAGAAATGGGACACTTCAAAAAGGCCGGAGTAACCCCCAAGAGACACTTGGCCGAGTTCAAAGGTTTTGAAACAGAATACAAATTGGGAGACGTTGTTTCTGTCGATTTGTTCGCAGAAGATGATTTTGTCGATGTAGTCGGAACTTCGAAAGGAAAAGGTTACCAAGGTGTTGTAAAACGTCATGGTTTTGGAGGTGTTGGTCAAACAACACATGGTCAGCATAATCGTTTGCGTGCTCCGGGTTCTATTGGTGCATGTTCTTATCCTGCTCGTGTGTTTAAGGGAACACGTATGGCCGGTCAAACAGGTAATGAGAGAGTAACTGTACAAAACCTGCAAGTGTTAAAGGTGATACCAGAACATAATCTTTTGATGATCAAGGGTTCTGTACCGGGATGTAAAGGTTCAATCGTAATAATAGAAAAGTAATGGAACTGAGCGTATATAACATAAAAGGTGAGGATACAGGAAAGAAGGTTACGTTGAACGATGCTGTCTTCGGCATTGACGTTAACGAACATGCCATATACCTGGATGTGAAGCAGTTCATGGCTAATAAACGTCAGGGAACTCATAAATCTAAAGAGAGAAGTGAAATCTCGGGAAGTACCCGTAAATTGAAAAAACAAAAAGGTACTGGTGGTGCTCGTTCTGGAGATATCAATTCTCCGGTAATGGTAGGCGGTGCCCGTGTTTTCGGTCCGAAACCGAGAGATTATAGCTTCAAATTGAATAAAAAAGTGAAGGCTTTGGCTCGTAAGTCGGCTTTGTCGTTGAAAGCTCAAGACAATGCTATTGTCGTAGTAGAAGACTTCTCTTTTGAAGCTCCTAAAACAAAAGAATTTGTTAGCGTTGCTAAAAACTTGCAACTTGCTGATAAAAAGTTGCTTTTAGTTTTAGCAGACCAAAATAAAAACGTATATTTGTCAGCTCGTAATGTCGTGAAGGCAAAAGTTGTAACAGTTTCTGAACTAAACACTTACAAAGTGCTTGATTGTGCAAGTCTTGTTTTGACCGAAAGTTCAGTTGCTGCTATTAATAATTTTTAATGTAAAGGAGGCGAAATAATGGCAATTATTATTAAACCGATTGTTACAGAAAAGATGACTGCTATGGCTGATAAGTTGAATCGCTATGGCTTTGCAGTTTGTCCGGATGCCAATAAACAGCAAATTAAAAAAGCTGTTGAGGAAATGTATAATGTAACAGTTGTGGATGTAAATACAATGAACCACAAAGGCAAGAAAAAAAGCCGTTACACAAAAGCTGGTTTGATCGTAGGTAAAACTGCATCATACAAAAAGGCCTTGGTTACATTGAAAGAAGGTGAATCGATTGATTTTTATAGCAATATTTAATTAAAAAATGGCAGTACGTAAATTAAAGCCCACAACACCGGGGCAGAGACACAAAATTATTGGTGCATTTGATAAAATCACTGCTAGTGCGCCAGAAAAGTCTCTTGTAGTTGGTTTCAGAAAATCGGGTGGACGTAACAACGAAGGTCATCTTACGATGCGTTATATCGGTGGCGGACACAAACGGAAGTACAGGATTATCGATTTCAAGAGAAATAAAGACGGTGTACCGGCAACTGTAAAAAGTATTGAATACGATCCGAATCGTTCGTCTCGTATTGCATTGCTTTATTATGTTGACGGTGAAAAACGCTACATTATTGCACCTAATGGTCTTGAAGTAGGCGCGACGGTTATGTCAGGTGATACTGCAGCACCCGAAGTAGGAAATGCTTTGCCTTTGCAAAATATTCCTATCGGTACTGTAATTCACAACATCGAACTTCGTCCGGGTCAAGGAGCTGCATTGGTTCGTTCGGCCGGCGTTTTCGCTCAGTTGACTTCGCGAGAAGGAAAGTATGCAATTATCAAATTACCTTCTGGAGAGACGAGAAAGATCCTCTCTACATGTAAGGCTACGATTGGTAGTGTAGGTAACTCAGACCATGCATTGGAAAGATCAGGTAAAGCCGGTCGTTCTCGCTGGTTGGGTCGTCGTCCTCGTAACCGAGGTGTTTCTATGAACCCTGTCGATCACCCGATGGGTGGTGGTGAAGGTCGTTCATCAGGAGGACATCCGAGATCACGTAAAGGCTTATATGCAAAGGGCCTGAAGACGAGAGCTCCGAAGAAGCACTCTTCAAAGTATATTATTGAAAGAAGGAAAAAGTAATCTGATTAATTAAGCAACTATGAGTCGTTCGTTGAAAAAAGGCCCATATATCAGTGTGAAACTGGAAAAGAAAGTTTCGGCTATGGAAGAATCCGGCAAAAAGTCTGTTATCAAGACTTGGTCGAGAGCTTCTATGATTTCTCCGGATTTTGTAGGACATACTTTCGCAGTTCACAATGGTAATAAATTTATTCCCGTGTATGTTACTGAAAACATGGTAGGACACAAGTTGGGTGAGTTTGCACCTACTCGTAATTTCCGTGGTCATGGTGGTAACAAAAAGAAATAAGGGTCAGTCGGGAATTTGAGAATTTCAAATAAAAAACAGAATTAAAAAATGGGTGCAAGAAAAAAAATATCAGCCGATAAAAGAAAAGAAGCCCTGAAAACAAAGTACTTTGCCAAATTGAACAATGTACCTACTTCGCCCCGTAAAATGCGTTTGGTAGCAGATATGGTTAGAGGTATGGAAGCATTTAAGGCTTTAGGAGTACTGAAATTTTCTTCTAAAGAAGCTTCTGCAAGACTGGAAAAATTATTGCGTTCTGCTATTGCTAACTGGGAACAGAAGAATGAACGCAAAGCTGAAAGCGGAGAGCTTTACATTTCAGAAATCTACGTGGATTCTGCTGCAATGCTGAAAAGACTTCGTCCTGCTCCTCAAGGTAGAGGATACAGAATTCGTAAGCGTTCGAACCACGTAACTTTGTTTGTTGACACAATGAGTAAAAACGATAACCAAATTTAAGCAGGATGGGACAGAAAGTAAATCCGATAAGTAACCGTTTAGGAATCATCCGTGGATGGGATTCTAACTGGTATGGCGGCAAAAATTATGGAGATACGTTGTTGGAAGACAGCAAAATCCGTAAATATTTGAATGCCCGTCTTGCAAAAGCAAGTGTATCACGTATTGTGATAGAGCGTACATTGAAATTGATCACTATAACCGTGTGCACAGCACGTCCGGGTATTATTATCGGTAAAGGCGGCCAGGAAGTTGATAAACTGAAAGAAGAGCTGAAAAAAATTACCGATAAAGATGTTCAGATCAATATCTATGAAGTAAAGAGACCTGAATTGGACGCAACGATCGTTGCTAGTAACATCGCTCGCCAGATAGAAGGCAAGATCGCTTACCGTCGTGCCGTTAAAATGGCTATTGCCTCTACTATGCGTATGGGTGCAGAAGGTATCAAAGTTCAAGTTTCCGGCCGTTTGAACGGAGCAGAAATGGCGCGTTCCGAGATGTATAAAGAAGGACGTACTCCTTTGCATACATTGCGTGCCGATATCGATTATGCTTTGGTAGAAGCTCTCACTAAAGTGGGGCTGATCGGTGTCAAGGTTTGGATTTGCCGTGGCGAAATTTACGGTAAGAAAGATCTCGCTCCTTCATTTACCAGCTCGAAAGAGACTCGTGGTAATAATGGCGGTGGCATGGGGGCTAAAAAAGGCTTCAAAAAACAAAAAAGTAATCGTTAAACGAATTGAATTAACAGAAGATGTTACAACCGAAGAAGACAAAATTCAGAAGACAACAGAAAGGGCGTATGAAAGGTTACGCTCAGCGAGGTAATCAGTTGGCCTTCGGTTCCTTTGGTATAAAATGTTTGCAATCAAAATGGATAACCGGTCGTCAGATAGAAGCTGCACGTATTGCTGTTACCCGTTATATGCAACGTCAAGGTCAAATCTGGATCAGGATATTCCCAGATAAACCTATTACCAAGAAACCGGCTGAGGTGCGTATGGGTAAAGGTAAAGGTTCGCCCGAAGGTTTCGTGGCTCCTGTAACCCCAGGAAGAATCCTTATCGAAGTTGAAGGAGTACCTTTTGATGTTGCTAAAGAAGCATTGCGTTTGGCAGCACAAAAGCTTCCTGTGACTACGAAGTTTATTGTTCGTCGTGACTACGATGCTAATCAAAATGCGTAATTAAGTTATGAAAATTGCAGAAATTAGAGAATTAAGTACCAAGGAATTGGTAGAAAGAATCGAAGCGGAAGCTGTGGCTTTGAACCGTATGGAGATTAATCACAGTATTTCTCCTTTGGATAATCCTGCACAAATAAAACTTACTCGCAGGATGATTGCGCGCATGAAAGGTGAGTTGCGCCAGAGAGAACTTAACAAACAATAACCAATTGAGCCTGATGGAAACAAGAAACTTAAGAAAAGAAAGAGTCGGGGTGGTTACCAGTAACAAAATGGATAAAACCATTACTGTTGCCGTTAAATGGAAAGAAAAACACCCTATTTATGGTAAATTCGTGAATAAAACGAAAAAATACCATGCTCATGACGAAAAGAACGAGTGCAACATTGGTGATACTGTGAAGTTGATGGAAACTCGCCCTTTGAGCAAAATGAAAAGATGGAGATTAGTTGAAATAATCGAAAGAGCTAAGTAATTATGATACAACAAGAGTCAAGACTTACAGTCGCAGATAACAGCGGCGCTAAAGAAGCACTTTGTATCCGTGTATTGGGAGGAACAGGAAGACGGTATGCATCAGTAGGTGATATTATCGTTGTTGCTATTAAAAGCGTAGTTCCTTCGAGTGACATTAAGAAAGGTGCCGTATCTAAAGCAGTTATCGTGCGTACTAAGAAGGAGATCCGTCGTCAAGATGGTTCTTATATTCGTTTCGACGATAACGCGTGTGTATTGTTGAATGGGGCTGGTGAAATCAGAGGTAGCCGTATTTTCGGACCGGTGGCGAGAGAATTGCGTGCAACCAATATGAAAATCGTTTCGTTAGCACCTGAAGTACTTTAATAGTATAAAAAAGAGAATTAATGAGTAAATTACACATTAAAAAAGGCGATACAGTGTACGTTAATGCCGGTGAAGACAAGGGTAAAACCGGTCGGGTATTGCGCGTTCTTGTGAAAGAAAACCGTGCTGTCGTAGAAGGTATCAATATGGTGTCGAAGCATACCAAGCCTAATGCCAAGAATCCTCAGGGAGGTATAGTGAAAATGGAAGCCCCCATTCATATTTCAAATTTGAACTTACTTGATCCGAAGAGCAATAAAGCGACTCGTATCGGTCGTCGGGTAAACGAAGCGGGTGTTTTAGTGCGTTATTCTAAAAAATCAGGAGAGGAGATTAAGTAATGAGCAATACAGCAAATCTTAAAAACGATTATAAAGAAAGAATCGTCCCCATTTTGATGAAGGATTTCAATTACAGTTCTGTTATGCAGGTTCCGGTTTTGAAAAAAATCGTGATTAACCAAGGTTTGGGACAGGCTGTCGCTGATAAGAAAATCATTGAAACTGCAATTGCCGAATTGACTGCAATTACGGGACAGAAGGCTGTGGCTACTCTTTCTCGCAAAGATATCTCGAATTTTAAATTGCGTAAAAAAATGCCTATCGGAGTGATGGTTACTTTGCGCCGTGAGAAGATGTACGAATTCTTGGAACGTCTCGTTCGTGTGGCTTTACCTCGTATTCGTGACTTTAAAGGTATTGAAGGGAAACTCGATGGAAGAGGTAATTATACACTCGGAATTCAGGAACAAATCATTTTCCCTGAAATAAATATCGATAGTATTAGCAAAATTTTGGGAATGAATATTACCTTTGTAACTTCTGCTCAAACAGATGAAGAAGGTTATGCTTTGTTGAAAGAATTTGGCTTACCTTTTAAAAACGCAAAAAAGAACTAATATATGGCAAAAGAATCAATGAAGGCCCGTGAAGTGAAGAGAGCTAAACTGGTTGCCAAATATGCTGCAAAGAAGGCTCAGCTTAAGGCTGAGGGCAACTATGAAGCGCTTCAGTTACTGCCTAAAAATGCTTCTCGCGTACGTTTACATAATCGTTGCAAATTGACAGGGCGTCCGAAAGGATATATCCGTCAGTTTGGAATTTCTCGTATTCAGTTCCGTGAAATGGCATCGGCAGGTTTAATTCCGGGAGTTAAGAAAGCAAGCTGGTAATTATTTTTTTAGTGTTAAATATTGTCCGGATGTCCGGATCAATTTAAACAATCATTTTTATGACAGATCCAATAGCAGATTATCTTACAAGATTGAGAAATGCGATTAAGGCTCAGCACAGAGTTGTTGAAGTTCCTGCCTCAAACTTGAAAAAAGAAATCACGAAAATCCTTTTTGATAAAGGTTACATTCTTAATTATAAGTTTGTAGAAGATGGTCCTCAAGGTTCGATTAAGATAGCTTTGAAATATGACCCGGTAAATAAAGTAAACGCAATCAAGAAGCTCGTTCGAGTTTCTACTCCCGGTTTGCGTCAGTACACAGGTTATAAAGATATGCCCCGCGTATTGAACGGTTTGGGTATAGCAATTCTTTCTACCTCTAAAGGTGTAATGACAGATAAAGAAGCCAGAGAGTTGATGATTGGTGGTGAAGTAATGTGTTATATCTATTAAAGAAGGAGGTTTATTATGTCAAGAATAGGAAAATTGCCCATAAATATACCTTCAGGTGTAACAGTTACTGTTAACGGAGATCAAGTTAATGTTAAGGGCCCGAAAGGAGAATTGTCACAAGTTATTACCGGTGGTATTACTGTAACAACAGTCGACGGAAATGTCGTTGTCAGCAGACCTAGCGATGATAAAGAACACCGAGCTTTACACGGATTGTATCGTGCTTTGATCCACAATATGGTAGTGGGTGTATCGGAAGGATACAAAAAAGAGTTGGAATTGGTAGGTGTGGGTTACCGTGCTGCCAATAATGGTCAGGTTCTTGACCTGTCATTAGGTTACTCTCATAATATTTATTTGAAATTACCGAAAGAGATCAAAATTGAGACTAAGTCTGAGAGAAATAAAAACCCGTTGATCATTCTCGAATCTTGCGATAAACAGCTGATCGGACAAGTATGTTCTAAGATCCGTTCTTTCCGCAAGCCTGAACCTTATAAGGGTAAAGGTATTAAATTCGTTGGTGAGGTAATTCGTAGAAAATCGGGTAAATCGGCTGGTGCTAAATAATTCACGTAAATTGGTATTATCATGACAACGAAGATAGAAAGAAGAATAAAAATTAAAACCCGCATACGTGGTAAAATTTCAGGTACAGCTGAATGTCCTCGTATGACAGTCTTTAGAAGTAATAAACAAATATATGTGCAACTTATCGATGACTTGGCTGGTAAGACAATAGTTTCGGCTTCTTCAAGAGGTCTTGAAGGTGGAGCCAAGAAAGAATTGGCTGCGCAAGTTGGTCAGCTGATCGCTAAGAAAGCACAAGAAGCAGGTGTTACTTCAGTCGTATTTGATCGTAACGGTTACCTGTATCATGGACGAGTTAAAGAGTTAGCAGATGCTGCACGTAACGGTGGACTTAAATTTTAATGAACATGACAGGAAAAAATAATAGAGTAAAGTCAACTAACGACTTAGAGTTGAAAGACAGATTGGTTGCTATCAACCGTGTGACAAAGGTTACAAAAGGTGGACGTACCTTCAGTTTCTCTGCTATTGTTGTAGTAGGTAATGAAGACGGTATCGTTGGTTGGGGGCTAGGAAAGGCCAGTGAAGTAACTGCTGCTATTGCTAAAGGGGTAGAAGCTGCAAAGAAGAACTTAATTCAAGTTCCTGTTCGTAAGGGAACTATTCCTCATGAACAGTTAGCCAAGTTCAGTGGTGCATTAGTATATTTGAAACCTGCATCTCATGGTACTGGAGTGAAAGCCGGTGGTGCTATGCGTGCCGTACTTGAGAGTGTTGGTATTACCGACGTGCTTGCTAAATCAAAAGGCTCTTCAAATCCTCATAACTTGGTAAAAGCTACTATGGCTGCTTTGAGTGAATTAAGAGATGCTTGTACTGTAGCTCAAAATAGAGGTGTATCATTAGAAAAAGTGTTTAAAGGTTAATTTGGAGGTTGGATAATGGAAACTATCAAAATTAAACAAGTAAAAAGTAGAATTAAATGTCCTGCTGTTCAGAAAAGAACACTTGATGCACTGGGATTGAAAAAACTCAATCATGTTGTTGAACATACTGCGACTCCCCAAATATTGGGAATGGTAGCAAAAGTGAAACATTTGGTTGTAGTAGAATAATTCATAGATTGATAAAAAATTAGCAATATGAACTTGAGTAATTTAAAACCTGCAGAAGGTTCTACAAAAACAAGAAAAAGAATTGGTCGTGGACCGGGTTCTGGTTTAGGTGGAACTTCTACAAGAGGTCATAAAGGTGCCAAATCAAGATCGGGATATAAAAAGAAAATCGGTTTTGAGGGTGGACAAATGCCATTACAACGTCGTGTCCCCAAATTTGGTTTTAAGAACATTAACCGTGTAGAATATAAAGCTATCAATCTTGAGACTCTTCAAGCTTTGGCTGAGGCTAAAAAGTTGGAGAAAATCGGAATCGAAGCTTTGGTTGAAGCCGGTTTTATTTCAGAAAATCAATTGGTTAAAATTCTTGGTAAAGGAGCAATTTCTGCAAAATTAGAGGTCGAAGCTCACGCTTTCTCTAAGTCAGCTGAAGCTGCTATTGTTGCCGTAGGTGGAACCGTAGTTAAACTCTAATCTCATGAGAGCAATAGAAACTATAAAAAACATATGGAAGATTGAGGATCTGAGGAATCGGATTCTCACTACCATTTTATTGGTTATGGTATACCGTGCGGGTACTTATGTGGTATTGCCGGGTATCGATCCGCAGTTCTTAACGCAGTTACAAGCCCAGACAAGAGGTGGCCTTATGGCATTGTTGGATATGTTTTCCGGAGGAGCATTTTCTAATGCTTCTATATTTGCCTTAGGTATTATGCCTTATATCTCGGCGTCTATTGTAATACAGTTATTGGGTATGGCTTTACCCCATTTCCAGAAACTTCAGAGAGAAGGAGAAAGTGGACGTCGTAAGTTGAACCAGTACACTCGTTATTTGACAGTAGCTATCCTTTTGATACAAGGGCCGTCTTATTTGGTTAATCTTCGGGTACAAATGGCCGGTGCTTTTCCTGCGGACTTTTTCTTTATAGTTTCTTCTACAATCATTCTTGCCGCTGGCAGTATGTTTATAATGTGGCTGGGTGAACGTATTACAGATAAAGGTATCGGTAATGGTATTTCATTTATCATTTTGGTCGGAATTATAGCACGCCTTCCACAAGCTCTTACGCAAGAATTTATCATGCGTACAGCTACAACTTCAGGAGGTCTGGTGATGTTCTTGGCCGAAATCGTTTTCCTTTTATTCGTGATTTCAGCATCTATCCTGTTAGTACAAGGTACTCGTAAAGTTCCTGTACAGTATGCAAAACGTGTGGTGGGAAATAAACAATATGGGGGTGCAAGACAGTACATTCCTTTGAAAGTTAATACTGCAGGTGTTATGCCTATTATTTTTGCACAGGCTATCATGTTTATACCTATAACTTTGGTAGGATTTTCTACTTCGAATGCGACTAGTGCATTCATGCGTTCTTTCATGACGAACACAGGATTTTGGTATAATTTCGTGTTTGCGTTTTTAATTATAGTGTTTACATATTTCTATACTGCTATCACGGTGCAGCCGAATCAGATGGCAGAAGATATGAAGCGTAATAACGGATTTATTCCGGGAGTTAAACCGGGAAAAAGAACCGCAGAATACTTAGACTCTATTATGTCTCGTATTACATTACCAGGTTCTATCTTTTTAGCAATTGTTGCTATTATGCCGGCTTTTGCTCAGATTATCGGAATCAGTGCTGAATTCTCTCAATTCTTTGGGGGTACTTCTTTGCTTATCCTTGTTGGTGTCGTTCTCGATACTTTGCAACAAATTGAAAGTCATTTAATGATGCGTCATTATGATGGACTTTTGAAATCGGGTAAGATTAAAGGTCGTTCGGGCTCGATTGCCGCATATTAAAGATTAGGAGTTTAAGACTAAAAATGATTTATCTTAAAACAGACGAAGAAATAGAGTTGTTGCGTGAAAGTAATCTCTTGGTAGGAATGACATTGGGTGAATTGGCTAAATGGATTGCTCCGGGGATTACAACGCTGAAACTCGATAAGATTGCAGAAGAATTTATTCGTGATCATGGTGCTGTTCCCGGTTTTTTGGGGTACGGTGGTTTCCCGAATACGTTATGTGTTTCTGTTAATGAACAGATTGTTCACGGCATTCCGTCGAATTATGAACTTAAAGACGGGGATATCGTTTCTATAGATTGTGGAACGGTTAAAAACGGATTTAACGGAGATTCTGCTTATACTTTCTGTGTGGGGGAGGTCGCTTATGATGTGAGACGTTTATTAAAAACGACTAAAGAGTCTCTTTATTTAGGAATAGAGCAAGCTGTCGAAGGTAAACGAGTCGGAGATATAAGTAATGCTGTGCAGACATATTGTGAGAAGAAGGGGTATTCGGTTGTCAGAGAGCTTTGTGGGCATGGTGTCGGAAAGCGTCTGCATGAAGATCCTGAAGTTCCTAATTATGGTCGTCGAGGATGTGGTCCTCTGTTAAAGAACGGTATGGTTATTGCTATTGAGCCGATGATAAATCTTGGATCGCGCAATATTGTTATCGAAAGAGATGGATGGACTACTCGTACACGTGACAGAAAACCTTCGGCTCATTTCGAGCATACGGTTGCTGTTCGGGAAGGGAAAGCAGATATTCTGTCGTCTTTTAAATATATCGAAGAAGTTTTAGGCGAAAAATCAATTTAAATTAATATATGGCAAAACAGGCAGCAATAGAACAAGATGGAGTAATTGTAGAGGCATTGTCGAATGCAATGTTCAGAGTAGAACTGGAAAACGGACATGAAATTACGGCTCACATCTCAGGGAAAATGAGAATGCATTATATAAAAATCCTTCCCGGAGATAAGGTAAGAGTAGAAATGTCGCCCTATGATTTGTCAAAAGGAAGAATTGCTTTTAGATATAAATAATACAAATAGATATGAAAGTAAGAGCATCATTGAAAAAGCGTACGCCAGATTGCAAGATCGTAAGAAGAAATGGCCGCTTGTATATTATTAACAAGAAAAATCCTAAGTATAAACAACGTCAAGGATAATTTATTATTTTTGCAAAATAATTTTTCTATTATATGGCTATAAGAATAGTTGGAGTAGACTTGCCGCAAAATAAAAGAGGCGAAATCGCGTTGACCTATATTTATGGGATAGGTCGTAGCGCGTCAAATACCATTTTGTCAAAAGCCGGTATTGATAAAGATATCAAAGTTAAAGATTGGACTGATGAACAGTCGGCTAAGGTTCGTGAAATTATCGGAGCTGAGTACAAAGTTGAAGGAGATCTTCGTTCTGAAGTACAATTGAACATTAAGCGTCTTATGGATATTGGATGCTATCGTGGTATTCGTCATCGTAACGGCTTGCCTGTGAGAGGTCAAAGTACAAAAAATAATGCCCGTACACGTAAGGGTAGAAAGAAAACAGTTGCTAACAAGAAAAAAGCTACTAAATAATAAGTAAGTATGGCAAAAAAGACAGTCGCAGCAAAGAAAAGAAATGTAAAGGTCGATGCAGTCGGTCAAGCACATATTCATTCTTCGTTCAACAACATTATTGTATCGCTTGCCAATGGAGAAGGTCAAGTTATTTCTTGGTCGTCTGCCGGTAAGATGGGATTCAGAGGATCAAAGAAAAACACTCCTTATGCCGCTCAAATGGCCGCTCAGGATTGTGCAAAAGTTGCTTTTGACCTCGGATTGAGAAAAGTAAAAGCTTATGTGAAAGGGCCGGGTAACGGCCGTGAATCTGCTATCCGTACTATTCACGGAGCAGGTATCGAAGTGACTGAAATTATTGATGTTACTCCGCTTCCGCATAATGGATGTCGTCCTCCTAAAAGAAGAAGAGTTTAATCTCTTTTTTTAATTGAATTTGAATCTCGAATGGTGAATAGATTGCATTTTTCTCCTCTCTGCAATCGCGGCTGCACCAATCCGGGTTCGTTAAATTATAAATTTTAAAAGATTTAGAAATGGCAAGATATACCGGACCTAAAACAAGAATTGCCCGTAAATTTGGTGAGGCTATTTTTGGACCAGACAAAGTATTGTCTAAAAAGAATTATCCTCCCGGACAGCATGGTGCAAATAAGAGAAGAAAAACTTCTGAATATGGTATTCAGCTTCGTGAGAAGCAAAAAGCTAAATATACTTATGGAGTATTGGAAAAACAATTCCGTAATTTATTTGAAAAAGCTTCTCGTACCAAAGGTATTAAAGGTGAAGTGTTGTTACAATTGCTCGAAGCAAGATTGGACAATGTAGTGTACCGTTTGGGTATGGCTCCTACGAGAGCTGCTGCTCGTCAGTTGGTGTCTCACAAACACATTATTGTCGATGGTAAAGTCGTAAATATTCCTTCTTTCTCGGTAAAACCGGGTCAAATCGTTGGTGTTCGTGAAAAAGCAAAGTCTTTGGAAGTAATTGCTGATGCATTATCAGGATTTAATCACAGCAAATATCCTTGGATAGAGTGGGATGAAGCTTCAAAGAGCGGTAAATTCTTGCATTTACCAGAGAGAGCAGATATTCCTGAAAACATCAAAGAACAGTTGATCGTAGAATTGTATTCTAAATAATAATTGATTCCATGGCGATATTAGCATTTCAAAAACCCGATAAAGTATTAATGTTGGAGGCGGACGCATTCTTCGGCAAGTTTGAATTTCGTCCGTTGGAGCCTGGTTATGGTGTTACAGTCGGTAACGCCCTACGCCGTATTCTCCTTTCTTCACTTGAAGGCTTTGCAATAACATCGATCCGTATTGATGGTGTTGAACATGAGTTTTCAACAGTTCCTGGTGTAATCGAGGATGTAACCAATATCATCCTTAACCTGAAGAAGGTGAGATTTAAACAGATAGTGGAAGAAATCGAGAATGAAAAAGTAACGATTACTGTTTCGGGTTCGGAAGTGTTCAAAGCTGGAGACATTGGTAAATACCTTACTGGGTTTGAAGTTCTCAACCCTGATTTGGTAATTTGTCACATGGATTCAAACGCGAGTTTCCAGATAGATATTACAATTAACAAGGGGCGTGGTTATGTCCCTGCTGAAGAAAATCGTAATCCGAATGATGAAGTTAATGTAATTCCTATCGATTCTATTTTTACCCCGATCCGGAATGTAAAATATACAATAGAGAACTTCCGCGTAGAACAAAAGACGGACTACGAGAAACTGGTATTAGAAATTACGACCGATGGATCGATCCATCCGAAAGATGCTTTGAAAGAAGCCGCTAAAATCCTTATCTATCATTTCATGTTATTCTCTGATGAGAAGATCACATTGGAGACTACCGATGTTGATGGTAATGAAGAGTTTGATGAAGAAGTTCTGCACATGCGTCAGTTATTGAAGACCAAACTCGTAGATATGGATTTATCGGTTCGTGCATTGAATTGTCTTAAATCCGCTGATGTTGAAACTTTAGGGGAATTGGTAGTATTCAATAAAACCGATTTATTGAAATTCAGAAATTTCGGAAAGAAATCTCTTACCGAGTTAGATGAATTGCTGGCTAATCTGAACCTTTCGTTCGGAATGGACATTTCGAAGTATAAATTAGATAAAGAGTAAAACGATGAGACATAATAAAAAATTTAATCATTTAGGTCGTACGAAATCTCATAGAGACGCGTTATTGTCTAACATGGCCTGTTCTTTGATTAGTCATAAGAGAATTTTCACTACTTTGGCTAAGGCAAAAGCTTTGAGAATGTACGTCGAACCCCTTATCAATAGAGCAAAAGACGATACAACTGCTTCAAGACGTGTTGTATTCAGTTATCTTCAGAATAAAGAAGCTGTTACCGAGTTGTTTAAAGAAATTTCAACAAAGATTGCCGATCGTCCGGGTGGATATACTCGTATTTTGAAAACTGGTAATCGTATTGGTGATAATGCTAAAATGTGTTTTATTGAGCTCGTTGATTACAACGAAAATATGTTGAAAGAAAAAGCAGCAAAGAAAACAACACGTACTCGTCGCTCTAAGAAAAGTGCCGCTGCTGCTCCTGCAGCTACCGAGACGCCTGCTGAAGCACCTGCAGCAGAAGCTGCTGCATCTGAAACTCCAGCTGCTGAATAATAGAAATTTTATATTCTATATTGTAAAGCTCTGTGCATTTTCTGTACAGAGCTTTTTTTATAGTTATTTTTTTGAATAATTTTTCAGTGTGCTTTATAATGGCATATATGCTTCAGATTTTTGCAATGAAAGATGAAATAACCCAGATTTAGGTATTGGGATATTTATTGTGTTGGGTTAAGGAATGTTTCTAAGAATGCATTATTATATAATACTGCAATTATGATTTGTAACATTTAGATCCTGTATAAATTTTCTATTAGAAAGTTATACTTAGATTTTTGATCCTTTTGGGGGATATTTCCTTGTTTTTACAGGTCGTGTAGCCCGTTACACTTCTTATCGAGACAGAAAAATGCTCTCGAAAACAACTTTCGATAAATGTTTGTGCAAAATTTAAACAGGTTTTTAAGAATGGCCTGTATTATGTGTAGAGTGAGTTAATACGGGATAATGTGGTAGATGATATTAATTTCTTGAAGCATTCCTTTTTTTTATGTTTTTCAAAAACATATTATGAAAAAAAATTGTTTAATTGCATGGTGTAATTATATAACCTCAAAACAATTAAGTATATGAAAATTATTAAGATTACAGGTCGTGAGATCCTTGATTCTCGTGGAAATCCTACAGTGGAAGTAGATGTGTTGCTCGAGTCGGGAGTAATGGGACGTGCAGCAGTTCCTTCTGGAGCATCAACAGGTATCCATGAGGCGTTAGAACTTCGTGATGCAGATAATAAAAGATATATGGGTAAAGGCGTATTGAAGGCTGTTGAAAATGTCAATAAAAAAATTGCTCCTATTCTTGTTGGTATGAGTGCATTAAATCAAATAGACATTGACCAGAAATTAATAGAACTGGATGGTACGGAAACTAAATCGAAATTAGGGGCTAATGCGATTTTGGGGGTATCTTTGGCAGTTGCTAAGGCTGGAGCAGCTTATTTGGATTTGCCTTTGTACAGGTATATAGGTGGAGTAAACAGCTATGTGTTGCCTGTTCCTATGATGAATATTATTAATGGTGGTTCACATTCTGATGCCCCGATCGCTTTTCAAGAGTTTATGATTCGTCCTGTCGGAGCTAATAGTTTTAGAGAGGGTTTGAGAATGGGAGCAGAAGTCTTTCATTCACTTAAGAAAGTATTGCATGATAGGGGTTTGAGTACGGCTGTCGGAGATGAAGGCGGTTTTGCTCCTGCCTTGAATGGTACGGAAGATGCTATAGAAAGTATTTTGCAGGCAATAACAAAAGCGGGTTATCAACCCGGTAAAGACGTTACAATAGCATTAGATTGCGCCTCTTCTGAGTTTTATCATGATGGAATTTATGATTATACGAAATTTGAGGGTGCTAATGGTGCAAAACGGACTTCTCAACAACAAGCCGATTATTTGCAGGATTTGGTTGCTAAATATCCAATTGATTCTATTGAAGACGGAATGGCTGAAGAAGATTGGGACGGATGGCGTATTTTGACGGACGTGATCGGTGGAGGTTGTCAATTGGTGGGTGATGATCTTTTTGTAACTAATGTAGCGTATCTGGAGAAAGGTATCCGTTTAGGCTGCGCTAATTCTATTTTGGTAAAAGTGAATCAGATTGGAACATTGACTGAAACATTAAGAGCGGTAGAGATGGCCCAACGTAATGGTTACACTGCGGTAATTTCACATCGTTCGGGAGAAACTGAAGATGCGACAATTGCAGATATCGCTGTGGCAATGAATGCCGGACAGATCAAAACCGGCTCGTTAAGTCGTTCTGACCGTATGGCAAAATATAATCAATTACTTCGTATAGAAGAAGAATTGGGAAGTTGTGCTGTTTATGGATATAAGCGAATAAAGGCTTAAGCGATATGTGATTAATGGCACTGTGTCAAAACTGAAATGACCACTCCGAAAAGTTACAGATTGTAACTATAACTCTTAAAAGGGTCGTATCATTACTCAATACAGAGTTTGATGCGACTCCTTTTTATCTTTTAGGATACTCAAATTTCAAATTATAAGCTCATATCTTCAATAATTGAGTTTTGACACACCGCCTTTTTTTATGATGCGTAAAACTCTTATTCCGGATTGAGATTTATATTGTTGTAGTTGCTTATTTAGAGGAATGCTTTCAATAATTACTCGTTTTTTGTTTAGGGAAGCATGTAAGAGGTGAAGCTTGTCTTTTATCCAATAAGCAAATCCTACGTGAGAGATGTCTAATCCTTTTATCGATGTCGTAATAGCAATGATATCTCCGTTATGTATTTGGCTGATATTGTGTGAATTTAAACTGTCTTTAGGAATATATCGTATGGGTATATTACTTAATTGCTTTTCAATATTTTTAATTTCTTCCAAGTAAAGCACGTTTTCTGTTAGTGGAGTATATTTATCGGCATGGGAAGACATAAAATTTATTGACTGTTTTTGTATTAAACTTCCTTCTTTGGGAGTTACTTCCTCAATGATGCCTTTTTGTATATTGTTTTGTATCCAATCGCTAAAGTAATGCAATCTGGATGGATATTCGTTAATAATACTATTTCGGTAGCGAATTTTTTGAAGATTGGAACAATAGTCTCTGAAAGAGTATGTACTATTTTGTATAGACAGAACCAATGCTGTTACGGTTTCTACAAATGTTGTACAATCCATTTCCCTCAAGTTTACAATAAGCTGTTCCTTTCCTTCCTTTTCTAATGTTTTCCCTACATAAGGAGTCTCTACAAAAAGATTTCCGATTTGTAGAACTTGTTTTTCGATAGAGGATGAATATTGCTTTGTAAATCGTCTTAAGAGGTTTTCGACTAGTACACTATCGTTAGGAGTGTAAAAAATGTCTGTTTTTTGAGCTTGTAGGTGAGAAATGGAATATATTGTAAGGAATATATATAAGAGAAATTTTTTCATAATCGGGTGTTATTTCATTTTTACAAATATACTTTTTTCTTGTTATATGATATTCGGATTATTTATTCATTTTCATTTGATTCGTTATAATCGGTAATTCTAAAAAAGAAATCTTTCTATTTTCCATGGACATTTATTTGTTCTATAATTGACTAGTTTACAG
>URAV01000010.1 GCA_900545915.1 uncultured Porphyromonadaceae bacterium | reverse complement strand
AAAGAATCAGATTCTGCTGCCTTATCCGATTCGTTTGGAGGATGGCGTCTCTTGGTTGCACTTGGATGTTTATGATGCGGATAAAGGGAAGGTGTGTTTGTTTAAGGTATAGTTCATAAAATAAGAACATCCCGAAAAATTAAATTTTTCGGGATGTCCTTATTTTTAAAGGAATATTTAAAATTCTGCATTTTTCGGAGTTCTTGGGAATGGAATGACATCACGAATATTTGTCATTCCGGTAACGAACAATAAAAGCCGTTCAAATCCTAAACCGAAACCGGAATGTGGAGCAGTTCCGAAACGTCTTGTATCAAGATACCACCAAATATCTTTTTCCGGAACTCCCATTTCTTTAGCACGTGTATAAAGTTTGTCATAATTTTCTTCACGTTGTGAACCTCCTATGATTTCTCCTATTTTAGGAAATAGAACATCCATAGCGCGGACTGTTTTTCCGTCATCATTCTGCTTCATATAGAATGATTTTATTTCTTTCGGATAATCGGTGAGAATAACCGGACGTTTGAAATGCTCTTCTACCAAATACCTTTCATGCTCGGATGCGAGATCTGCTCCCCAATATATCGGGAATTCGAATTTATGGCCTTTTGCAACAGCAGCTTCCAATATCTTAACGCCTTCGGTATATGATAGTCGTACGAATTCATCTTTAAGAACCGATTGCAGGCGTTCGATAAGTTCTTTGTCGAACATATCGTTAAGGAATTGCAAATCATCTTTACAGTTGTCTAAAGCCCAGCGAACGCAGTATTTTATGAAATCTTCTGCCAATTGCATATTTTCTGCGATTTCGATAAATGCGACTTCCGGCTCGACCATCCAGAACTCTGCGAGGTGACGGGGGGTATTGGAGTTTTCTGCCCGGAATGTAGGACCGAATGTATAGACAGCTCCCATTGCCATTGCTGCCAATTCGGCCTCAAGCTGACCCGAAACAGTCAAACTTGCCTGTTTGCCGAAAAAGTCGTTATCATAAATAATCGATCCGTTTTCATCCTTTTTCAAATCATACAAGTTCAAGGTCGTTACTTGAAACATCTGCCCGGCTCCTTCACAATCAGAAGCCGTGATGATCGGGGTATGAAAATAGTAGAAACCTCTTTCATGAAAGAATGTGTGTATTGCCATCGCCATGTGATGTCTCATCCGGAATACAGCTCCGAATGTATTTGTCCGAGGACGCAGATGTGCTATTTCTCGTAAAAATTCCATGGAATGACCTTTCTTTTGTAACGGATAGGTCAGTGGGTCGGCAGTTCCATATATTTCAATTTCTTCTGCTTGTATTTCTGCATCTTGACCTTTTCCCTGCGATTCGACCAATAACCCGTTCACATTAATACATGCTCCCGTTGTAATCGGTTTTAAAAGTTCTTCGTCGAATTTTTGCAGGTCGATGACTATCTGCATATTTTTAATTGTCGATCCGTCATTTAAAGCGATGAACCCGACTTGTTTGTTTCCACGACGAGTGCGAACCCATCCTTTTACGTTAACTTGAGTTCCAAAAGGTTTATTTTTGAACAGATCTGCGATTTTGGTTCTGCTGATTGTTTCCATTAGTCCTTCTTGTTTTATGCTTGAACACGAATGTCGAAAATTTCCGACATTCGTGCAGATTTATTTTTTGATTTTATATTCGTTTTATTCGAACGAACCCATTTGAAGCATGGTAACTTCTTGTTGAGTAAGATAACGCCAGCGTCCTCTGGGTAAGTTTTTCTTGGTCAATCCGGCGAAATAAACCCGGTCGAGTTTTGTCACTCGGTATCCTAAAGCTTCGAAAATACGGCGGACGATACGGTTTCGTCCGGAGTGAATTTCGATTCCGACCTGATTCTTGTCCGTATCAGTTGCATAGCTAACAGCATCGGCGTGAATAGGTCCGTCTTCTAATTCAATGCCATCTGCAATACGTTGCATATCTTCTTCTGAAACATCTTTATCTGTCCATACGTGATAAATTTTTTTCTTGATAAATTTCGGATGGGTCAATTTTGACGCTAAATCTCCGTCATTTGTCAATAATAGGACTCCAGTAGTATTTCGGTCTAATCTGCCTACTGGGTAGATACGTTCCGTACATGCGTTTCGAACAATATCCATCACGGTCAGACGGCCTTGAGGATCGTCTGATGTAGTCACGCAATCTTTGGGCTTATTCAGTAAGACATATATTTTATGTTCCAGAGTCACGACTTTATCTTGGAAAGTAACGACGTCGCTACGGGTAATTTTAGTTCCGAGTTCGTTCATGACAACTCCGTTTACTTTTACGAGACCTTGTTGTATAAATTCGTCTGCTTCACGGCGAGAACATACTCCAGCATTAGCCATATATTTATTCAGACGGATAGGTTCATTCGGATCTACGTTTATTTCTTCATAAATAATCCGTTTACGTTGTTGAGAATAATCATCTCTGCGCTGCGGTCTGTTGTTGTATGGTCTATTGCCGTTTCTGTTGTTATTGTATGAACCGTTGTTCCGGTTATTATAAGGTCTGTTCCCGTTATTAGTATTGTTCCCGAATGCCGGACGGTTTGCCGGTCGATAGGGACGGTCGTTGTTTTCACCATTGTAACGGGGACGATCATTATTGTATGGCCTGTTGTTATATGGCTTATTATACGGACGGTCGTTATTATAGGAACGATTTCCCGCATCCCCATAATTGTTGGTTCGGTTATAACCCGATGATTGTCTATTGCCGTTGTAAGGCCTTTTATTGTTTTCTCCGTACGAAGGGCGATTATAGTTTCTTTCGCCATTATTGATCCGGGGTCTTCTTTCCGGATCGAACGTGTTTTCGGTTCTTCGAGAATAATCTACTTTTTCGTATCTTTCTACATTACCGTCACGGCCGGCGACACCTTTATTTTCTCCAATACGGGGACGCCTTGGTTTGTTTTCTCTTTCCATAGGGAATCTTTTGAATTGTAATTAAATATAAAGAGTGAGCCTCTCGGCCTACCTCCAAATTTGTTTAATATTGAAAGATAATTATTTCTTTGCAAAGATGCAAATGTTTTTTTAATTATGGTAATAATCAGTCGTTTTTCTGCATTTCTTAACGTGTAAATTTCGATTCTTTACAAAAAAATGCTTTTGGAGACGTTCAGTGCTATTAATAATCTGAAAAAGTGATTTAAAAAAGAGAGACACGAAAGAATAAATAGAAACCTTTTCCTAACTTTGCGAAGTTAACATGTTTATGAATCGAAATAATAATATAAAAGAAATAGGTTATGGAAATTATTAAACCCGGGCAGTTTGTTGAAGCTATTTATGATCTTTTTGTCGGAGCTGAAAATGAACTTATGGAACGGGCAACCAAAGAAGTCCCTCTTCGTTTTGTTTTTGGTGCTGATCAGATGTTACCTTCTTTTGAGGCAAAACTGAAAGGTCTAAAGGCCGGGGATAAATTTGAATTTGTAATACCTTGTAATGATGCTTACGGGGAGAGAGATGAAGAACATGTTTTGGAATTGAATAAAGATATGTTCATTGTTGACGGTAAGTTCGACGAGGAAATGATCTTTCCGGGAAATACTGTTCCGATGATGGACGCTAGTGGAAATAGACTGAATGGTTCTGTTCTTGAAGTGAAGGAAAATATAGTCGTTATGGATTTTAACCATCCGTTAGCGGGAGAAGATTTACATTTTGTGGGTGAAATAGTGGAGGTACGGCCTGCTACGCCTGAAGAATTGCATCCGTCTTGTGGCGGCTGCGGTGGTGGTTGCAATTGCGGTGACGAGCATCACAGTGATTGCGGTGGCGGGTGTTGTCATTAAGATATTCTTCGATTTATTGAGAAAAAAGAACTTTGATTTTTCAGAGTTCTTTTTTTATTGTTCGTAGAATTAATTGTTTAATATCTTTTGACAGCTATTGTTATAGTGAGGGAATGTACGTCTTTGGGGAATTCTGTTTCATTTCTCTTTTAAAAGGAGAACTAAAAATATTTTAAAGAAGTTTGGCGGGTAGTGATTAATTTTTTTTGTTCGGAAAGGAAATAAAACAAGAAATAAGAACTTGCAAGTTCTTATTTCTTGTTTTATTTTTATCTGAATATTTCAGTGAGTTGCCGTATCTCGGTAAAAGATGATTTTTTATTGTAAAGAATATTATATACAGCATCGAGTATAGGCATCTCGACATTGTATTTTTCATTTACTTCTTTAATGCATTTCGTACCGTAATAACCTTCTGCTACCATTTCCATTTCGATTTGTGCTGTTTTCACAGAATACCCTTTGCCTATCATCGTGCCGAATGTGTGATTTCTGCTGAATCGGGAATAAGCCGTTACGAGCAAGTCTCCGAGATAAACCGATTCACAGATATTTCTGTCTATCGGATTCACGGCATTGACAAAACGATTTAATTCTTGGATGGCATTTGAAATTAATACTGCCTGAAAATTATCTCCGTATTTTAGTCCGTAACAAATTCCCGCAGCAATGGCATATACGTTTTTCAGTACCGAACCGTATTCAATTCCCTCGACATCTTGAGAAATGCTTGTTTTCAAAAAGTTGCCGCTTAGCATATCGGCGACGATTTTTGCTCGTTCTGTGTCGGCACATCCGATGGTCAAATAAGAAAGCCTTTCCAAAGCAACCTCTTCAGCATGGCATGGACCTCCGATTACAGCCAGATTTTCCGCAGGTACATTGTATATCTTTTTCAGATAATCCGTGACGATCATATTTTCGTCGGGAACGATACCTTTGATCGCAGAAACAATAAATTTGTTGTATAGCGGAGTCTTTAATTTTTTCAGGTGTTGTTTTAAGTAAGGAGATGGTGTAACGAAAATCAGCGTATCCGAGTTTCTGATTGTCATATTCAGATTGTTACTGAAATGAATGCGGCTTATATCGAATTTGACACTCGATAGATAAGCCGGATTGTGTCCTAATCGTTTAAAGTCATCGATACGATCTTTTCTCCGCATATACCAATTAATAGAATCGGTATTGTTAAGGATAAGTTTGGCGATGGCTGTTGCCCATGTACCTCCCCCTATGACAGCTATTTTCCCCGGTAGATTCATTCTTTTTGCTTTTTTATTTAGCAGTTTCTACCCAAGCCTTTACGTCATTTACTGAAGGATTGGACAATTCAAGCTTGTATTTTTTATTGATTCCGCAAATTTCCTGATGCAATTTATTGGGATTTGCTTCAGCCAGGGCGTCTACAGTTAGATATCCGGCTTTTTGTATAGGAGCTACCCAATCCGACGGTATTCCGATTGCAGTGTATTTACTTTCTGCATCTTTTTTCTGGGTCTTTTCAGGACGCATTTGAGGGAATAACAAAACTTCTTGTATGGTCGATTGTCCTGTCATAAGCATTACCAGACGGTCCATTCCTATCCCCATACCAGATGTAGGAGGCATTCCGTATTCAAGAGCTCGTATGAAGTCGTTATCGATAAACATCGCTTCGTCATCACCCTTTTCGGAAAGTCGTAATTGTTCTTCAAAACGGAAACGTTGATCTATCGGATCGTTTAATTCCGAATAAGCATTGCACAATTCCTTTCCGTTTACCATGAGTTCGAAACGTTCTGTCAATTCAGGATTGTTACGATGACGTTTACAAAGCGGAGACATTTCGATAGGATAGTCTGTGATAAAGGTCGGTTGAATATAGTTTCCTTCACATTTCTCTCCGAATATTTCATCGATAAGTTTTCCCTTACCCATTGTCTCATCCACCTCGACACCGATCTTTTTGCAAACTTCCCGTAGTTGTTCTTCATTCATTCCGGTAATGTCGATACCTGTAAACTCCTTAATGGCATCAATCATCGTTACGCGTTTAAAAGGAGCTTTAAAGCTGATTATATTTTCGCCGACTTTGATCTCGGTTGTTCCGTTTACGTCCAGACATATTTTTTCGAGCATTTGTTCGGTGAAATTCATCATCCATTGGTAATCTTTGTATGAAACATATATTTCCATACATGTGAATTCCGGATTGTGAGTACGGTCCATTCCTTCGTTACGGAAATTCTTTGAAAATTCATATACTCCTTCAAATCCTCCTACGATAAGACGTTTCAGATATAATTCATCAGCGATACGCAAGTATAACGGTATATCGAGAGCGTTATGATGAGTTATAAACGGACGTGCAGATGCTCCTCCCGGAATCGATTGAAGGATAGGAGTTTCTACTTCCATGTATCCTTGTGCATTGAAATACTCACGCATAGAATTATATATCTTGTTCCGTTTGATGAAGATATCTTTTACTCCTTCATTTACAACAAGATCTACATACCGTTGACGGTAACGGAGTTCAGGGTCTTCAAAAGCATCGTATGCCACTCCGTCTTTCATTTTGACGATCGGTAACGGGCGCAAAGATTTTGATAAAACGGTAAGCTCTTGGGCATGAATAGTTATTTCGCCCATTTGAGTGCGGAATACAAAACCTTTGATTCCGATAAAATCGCCTATATCCAGAAGTTTCTTGAAAACGGTATTATACAGTTCTTTGTCTTCTCCCGAACATAAATCGTCTCGGGAAATGTAAATTTGTATGCGTCCGGTAGAGTCTTTTAATTCTATGAACGACGCTTTTCCCATGATACGGCGGCTCATGATGCGACCAGCGACAGATACTTGCCGGGGAGCATCCTCATCTTTGAAAGATGATTTTATATCGGTTGTATAAGCATTTACTTTATATTCGGCGGCAGGATAGGGGTCTATTCCCATTTTCCGCATTTCTTCAAGACTTCCTCGTCTTATGATTTCTTGTTCGCTTAAATCAAGTAAGTTCATGTGTCGTAAATTTATCGTTTCATTGCCGTAACATATATCCATAGTTTTAAGGACATACCATTTTGACGCACATCTCTTTTGCGCATTATACGGATTTTGCAAAAATACAAAACTTTATGCGAATCCTATGTATGATTATGTCTAATTTATTACAAAAGTATTTCTTTCTCAGAAAGAGCTGTGTCGATTATTTGCAAAGTGAAAGTTATTTAAAGCCTGTTTGAATTTTGCTCAGATCGGCTTTGAGAATTTCTTTTGAGACTGTTTTCCCGTTTTATTCATCGGATAGCTTGTGTTTCTTCGGAATAAAAAGAGCTTTTAAAATGTATGTGCAAAATTAAACAGACTCAAAGGTACTTAATTCTCTTTATATTTTCGTTCATATTCTTTCAACATGCGGGCTACATTGAAATAGAATCCCTCTGTTTTATCGGGATTTTTGCTTACTTCAATAAAATCGTAATTAGGTTCTACAAAGACATATTTATCTGCTTTATATCCGATGCTGTTGATAATATCGTATTCATGTGTCGAATTGATTACGTACCATGCTGTTTCCGGAGATTTCCCATCTCCGGTGGAACGGATAGCTTCGAGAAGTTGCCTCATTTTAGTAGTCCATATTTGGGCTTTTTCCTTATCTCCTTTAGTCTTGTAAGCATACGCCAATAGATGCATCTGTCTTAAATCAAATGGGAAATTGTCCAATAACCGGATTGCGTAATTGATGATCGTGTCGCATTCTGCTGCTGTGTGTGTCGGTTGGGAATATAATTTCATGATTTCCTCAGGGTGCTTGTTCGCTCGATAAGGATTATACCCCTCTTGAAAACTGTATCCTAAATATAGATGTCTTAATTCTTTCAGAGTGAATGTCGTGTCGTTGTTCAGAAAGCGTTTTATCAAATAAGGATAATAGAGATGAGAGTTGTAATTACGGATGTTTTTATGTATTTCTTTTAAATTCGGAATTTCAAAATCTTTGTCTTCTGCTTTTAATGCAGGAATAAACAAAAATAAAGAGAGAAAATATATGATGAGTCTATTTTTCATTGTCTGATTGGATTTTACTATCTCAACAAAGATAGGTAAAAATCTCTCTTTGACAGATAAATTTCAATGTAAAGACTGTATATTTTTATCTTTTTTAGAGGCTATTTGCAGATCTCTGCTATTTTGTATAACAGGGGGAAGAACTTCAGAATTTTAGTACTGCCAGATGATATTATTTACGGTTTTTCAGCTCTTCTATCAGTCCGTTACAAGCATCTTCCAAAATGTCCAGTACGAGTTCAAATCCGTCGCTTCCCGAATAGTAAGGGTCAGGGATGTGATCGTATGGTAATTTTCTGCAAAAATCGGTAGTTCTCCGTATTTTTGCAAGCGATTCCGGATCGGGGGCTAATCGTTGTAGATTGCTGATGTTTGTATCGTCCATGCCGAGAATTAAATCGAATTTTTCGAAATCGTCATATTTTATTTGTCTTGACCGGTGAGTCAACTTATATCCTCGGCGGGTGGCATGGGCGCGCATCCGGTTGTCCGGTAGTTCTCCGGCATGACCTCCGTATGTTCCAGCAGAATCCACTTCAATATTTTCGGTTAGTCCTGCTCTTTGTAATAGCTCCTGCAATATTCCTTCTGCAGCCGGAGATCTGCAGATGTTGCCGAGGCAGACAAACAATATTTTATATTTTTTCTCCATGATCGATGTTCGTATTAAAAGCGACACGCATACGGTTTCCGTATGCGTGTCGTGTAAATCTTTTATTGTAATCGGAGTATATGTATACCCTTGTACAAATTGAACTGATTAGTTTTTGGGTTCTACAGAAATATAAGAACGATTATCTTTTTTTCTGCGGAATACTACCATCCCGTCCACTAATGCGAACAAAGTATGGTCTTTACCCATACCTACATTTTCACCCGGATGGTGAACTGTACCTCTTTGGCGTACGATGATGTTTCCTGCTTTTGCAAACTGTCCGCCAAACACTTTAATACCCAGTCGCTTACTTTCCGATTCACGACCGTTCTTCGAACTACCGACACCTTTCTTGTGAGCCATTTTTCTTAGAATTTAATAAGTTAAGCAACAATTTCTTTAATTAACACTTGAGTAAAGCATTGACGGTGTCCGTTGCGTTTGCGATATCCTTTTCTTCTTTTTTTCTTGAAAACGATTATGCGTTCTCCTTTCAGGTGAGAGAGCACCTCGCATACAACTTTTGCGCCCTCTATGGTGGGAGCACCAACTTTTACCGTTCCGTCGTTGTCGAGTAACAATACTTTGTCGAATTCGACAGAAGCACCTTGTTCGGCAGCGAGACGATGAACATACAATTTTTTACCGGCTTCGGCTTTAAATTGTTGTCCTTGAATGTCAACAATTGCGTACATCTGATATAATTTATTATTCAGGTTACCTCCAGTGGGTGGGCAATTTTTATCACCGCTTATTTGTACCCAGCACGGAATGAGGGTGCAAAATTAATGTTTAGTTTTTGCATTTCCAAATCTTTCTGTCTAAAAATCTGAATGTATTTTTGTTTTGCCCCAAACAAAAATACATTCAGATTTATTAAGAGCCTATCTAAATTTTCCGATAAAAAAATACTATCAGGTCATCTTCGCGCTTTCTTCCGGTCTATTTTCCCGTTTTCCCTCGTCAGATAGCCCGCTATCCTCCTCTTGAAAACAGAAAAACATCCTCGAAAAAAATTCTCAAATCTGACCCGAGCAAGATTTAGATAGGTTCTAAGAACCTTTTCTTGTTCCGGCAATAGATTTATAAATCAGATTTTGGCTTTTATGGCTTTTGTTTCTGTTTCATATCCCGGCTTTTCGAGTAAAGCGAACATGTTTTTTTTGTATGCTTCTACTCCGGGTTGGTCAAACGGATTTACTCCCAGCATATAACCGCTGATGCCGCAAGCTTTTTCAAAAAAGTAAATCAACTGTCCCAGATAATACTCGGTAATCGCCGGAATTTCTATTTTCAGATTGGGAACGCCACCATCGACGTGAGCGATTTGAGTCCCGAGTTCGGCCATTTTGTTCACTTCATCTACTCGTTTACCAGCAAGAAAGTTCAGACCATCTAAATTTTCTTCATCGATAGGTATCTCGACTTTATATTTCATTTCTTTTACGGAAAGAACCGTTTCGAAGATGGTACGTTCACCGTCCTGTATCCATTGTCCCATCGAGTGCAGATCGGTCGTGAAATCTACCGAAGCAGGATAAATTCCCATGTGGTCTTTTCCTTCGCTTTCTCCATATAACTGTTTCCACCATTCTGCAAAGAAATGCAGTTTAGGATTGAAGTTGACAAGTATTTCTATTTTTTTCCCGGCTTTATATAATATATTGCGGGTTGTGGCATAAACGGCTGCCGGATTTTCCATAAACGGGACATCCTCCCCACATTCGTTTTCCATAGCGACTGCACCTCCGACCAATTGGCGGATGTCATATCCGGCTACGGCAATAGGCAGTAACCCTACAGGAGTGAGAACCGAAAAGCGTCCGCCTACATTATCTGGAATTACGAATGTCTTATATCCTTCTTTGTCTGCCAGTTTTCGTAAAGCTCCTTTAGAAGCATCGGTTATGGCGATGATGCGGTTTTTGGCTTCGTTTTTGCCGACTTGATCTTCTAATTGTTTTTTCAACAGACGGAAAGCTAATGCCGGTTCGGTCGTTGTTCCTGATTTTGAAATATTAATTAATCCGAACTGGCGGTTTTGTAAAATATGCTGAAGTTCATATAAATAATCTTCTCCGATATTTTGCCCGGCAAACAAAACTAAGGGTACATTTTGTTTGGTCTGCATTTGTATAAATGTGTTTGACAGTGCTTCTAATACGGCTTTCGCCCCTAAATAACTGCCTCCGATACCGATTACGACAACGATTTCACACCGGTCTTTCAATTGTTTGGCAGCGGCTTCGATATCCGATAATTCCGTTTCACTGATCGAAGAGGGCAGATGTAACCATCCGAGAAAATCATTCCCTTTTCCGTTTCCTTTATGTAATGTCTTTATTGCATCTTCTGCTTTTGGAGCAGCAGAAAGAAGTTGCTCTTTTGCTCCTTTACCAAGAGCTTTTTCAATGTTTAAGCTAATAGTTTTCATACAGGCTAACAAGAATTAATTAATTATTCTCAAATGTATAAATTATAATCGAAATAAATACAATCATAAAAGCTAAAATTCTTTTTTATATATACTTCGGGTAGCAAGAACGGATGTATGTGCTATCTTTGCCGTCTGAATAAACAAAATGATTAATCTTTCGTCTTTTGCATAAAAAAATAAAGGAGCGTATGCATTTTACCAATAGACAAATTTGGCAAATGGCCTATCCCATTCTCATCAGTTTGCTGATGGAGCATTTAATCGGACTTACCGATACGGCATATTTGGGGCGTGTCGGAGAAGTGGAGTTGGGAGCTTCTGCATTAGCCGGAGTTTATTATCTGGCGATTTTTATGTTGGGCTTCGGGTTCAGTATCGGAGTGCAAATCATAATCGCCCGTCGTAACGGGGAGAAACGTTATTCAGATATCGGAGGAATTTTTTTGCAGGGGGCTATGTTCCTTATGCTGTTGGCAGGAGGGGTATTTGTGATTTCTAAACTCTATTCTCCGATATTTTTACGTTCGATAATACAATCTGATCCTGTATATGAAGCAACGATCAGTTATATGAACTGGCGTATTTATGGCTTTTTCTTTTCGTTTATCGCTGTTTTATTTAGAGCATTTTATGTCGGAATTACTTATACTCGTATTTTGACGATCAATTCCGTTGTCATGGTATTGACAAATATTGTGTTGAATTATGTGTTGATTTTCGGTAAATTCGGCTTCCCACAGTTGGGTATTGCCGGGGCGGCGATAGCCTCCAGTACTGCCGAAGCGGTATCCGCTCTATTCTATATTATATATACATGGATCAAGATCGATTGGAAGAAGTACGGTTTTTCTTTTAATATCAAGTTCCAACCGAAGATGTTGAGGAGGATTCTTTCGACCTCTATTTGGACGATGTTGCAGACGTTCTTGTCTATGAGTACGTGGTTTCTGTTTTTTGTTTCGGTCGAGCACTTGGGAGAGCGTTCTCTTGCGGTTACGAATATCGTCAGAAGCGTATCCTCTCTACTTTTTATCGTAGTTAATGCATTCTCCTCGACAGCAGGATCGCTGACAAGTAATCTTATGGGAGCATCGGAGCAGAATGCAGTCCCCCGTTTAGGGATGAGGATCACCCGAATGTGCTTTTTCTGCTGTTTACCGATATTGCTGCTTATCGCTTTATTCCCTTCGGAAGTATTACGTATTTATACCGATAATACAGATTTGATAGGGGATGCCGTACCTTCTTTATGGGTGATGTTATCTTCTTATATATTCTTTATTCCGGCTATGATTTGGTTCACGATCGTTTCCGGTACGGGAAATACCCGTCAGGCATTTATGCTTGATCTGGCGGCATTGTCCGTATATGTCGTTTATGTATTATATGTTGCTATTTGGCTTAAAGCCGATGTTGCGGTATGTTGGACTTCAGATCATATATATGCCGTTTTTATGCTATTATTCTCTTTTTTGTATTTGAAAAAGTCCGATTGGCGCGAGAAGCGATTATAAAATGGTGTCCGAACTGTTAATAAAGCATTTTATATGTCGGGTAATGATAGAAAGTCCGATATAAAGGCGTACATTTGAAATGTGATTCCGGAATACATCGGGATTACTAACGATTATTTAATGATATTTGAAAATTTGAAATTGACAGAGCCCGTTCTTAGAGCTCTTCAAGATGAGGGTTACATTACCCCGACGCCGATTCAGGCAAAAGCAATTCCTTGTGTTTTAGATGGTAAAGATTTATTAGGTTGTGCACAGACCGGGACAGGTAAAACTGCTGCATTTTCGATTCCCATAATACAAAATCTATTAGCGGAAGCCGGAGGAAATGGCCGGAAGTCTATTCGGGCATTGATATTGACCCCTACCCGGGAACTGGCCGCCCAGATCGGAGACAGTATAAACGCTTATAGTCGCCATACCCGATTGAAGCATACCGTTATTTTCGGTGGCGTATCACAGAAACCCCAAGTAGAAGCCTTACGGAAAGGTGTTGATATATTAGTTGCCACACCCGGACGTTTACTTGATCTGATCAATCAGAAAATTATCGATTTACAGACAATCCGGTTCTTTGTTCTCGATGAAGCCGACCGTATGCTGGATATGGGATTTATTCATGATATAAAGAAGATACTGCCGTTATTACCTCGAAAACGACAATCTCTGTTTTTTTCGGCTACGATGCCTGCCGAAATCGAAAAATTATCACGGCAGATATTGAATCATCCGGTGATGATTGAGGTGACGCCACCGTCCTCTACCGTCGAAGTGATCGAGCAGCATGTTTATAGAGTGGAAAAGACCGATAAAAGCAAATTGCTGGTACATCTTCTGCAAGATAAAGCTATTGAGTCGGTTTTGGTTTTTACCCGAACAAAACACGGTGCTGACAAGGTTGCCCGAATATTGGGTAAATCGGGTATTAAAGCGGAGGCGATTCATGGGAACAAGTCTCAGAATGCAAGGGTAAAAGCCATGAATAATTTCCGGGATCGTACTACCCGGGTATTGATCGCTACGGATATAGCGGCACGAGGTATAGATATTGATCACCTTTCTCATGTTATAAATTACGATTTACCGAATATTCCCGAAACTTATATTCATCGTATCGGGCGTACGGGACGTGCCGGGCGTAGTGGTGTTGCATTTTCATTTTGCGACTCCGAAGAAAAAGTCTATCTAAAGGACATAGAAAGATTGACTGGAAGACATATTGCCGAGGTTCAAGAACATCCTTTTAATATGGGTGTTGTAAGAGCTGTACCCGTTTTTTCGGAGAAGGAGGAATTGAAGAAAACCGTAAGACGTGAGGATAGGAAAAGTTCCCGGAATAGTCGTTTTCAGAATGGTTTTAGAAATCGTTCTGATATACGGGCGTAAATATGTTTGGATAACATTGTGAAGACGGGAATCGTGCCAAGATGCGGTTTCCCGTTTTTTTGATATGAGGAATGTTGTATAAAAGATTAGACCGGCAGTTTCTGTTTTCGATAAATTTCTTATTTTTGTTTCGTTGCAAATAAATGTGGAATGTTGTTAGAAGCAGAAAATATATTGTATTGGATATCGGGCTGGTTTGATAATACGTCATTAAGCCCGTCTCTTTCTTTGTTTTTTTCCCGGGTTATCATACTCGTTGCGATTTTATTGTTGGCAGTAATTGCCGATTATATCTGTCGCTATTTTATAAATAGTGTGGTGCATCGGATTGTGAAAAGTACGAAAGCCGAGTGGGACGATATGCTGTTTGATAGGAAATTGCTCAATAAGCTTGCGCTTACCGTACCAGCCGTAATGATCTATTTCTTGATACCTCTGGCTTTCCCCGAGCAACCGGTTGCGTTATCATGGATATTAAAATTTTGTATTGTTTATATCATTGCAGTCGTTCTGCGTTTTTTCAATTCATTTCTTAATATCCTGCTTGAATTGACCAACCGGAAAGAAAAACTGCGAGATCGGCCTGTAAAAGGTCTGTTTCAGACTTTGCAGGTATTATTGTTTTTTGTCGGTACGATATTTATTATCAGTGTAGTCATAGACAAATCGCCGTTATCTCTGTTTGCCGGATTAGGGGCTTCTGCCGCGATTCTTATGTTAGTATTTAAAGATACGATCATGGGATTCGTTTCAGGAATACAATTGTCGGCAAATGATATGCTGCGCCCCGGAGACTGGATTACCGTTCCGAAACATGGAGCGAACGGAAGAGTGATCGAGGTTACTTTAAATACGGTGAAGATCAGGAATTTTGATAATACGATCGTTACCGTTCCGCCGTATGCATTGGTGAGTGATTCTTTTCAGAACTGGAGAGGGATGGAAGAATCGGGAGGACGTCGCATAAAGCGTGCGGTACATATCGATATGAACAGTGTGAAATTCTGTACTCCCGAAATGTTGGAACAGTTTTGTCGATTAGATGGTGTTCGCGAATATGTCGATCGTAAAAAAGAGTCTTTGCCTCAGATACGTTTGACCAATATCGGACTATTCCGGGCTTACCTCGACCGTTATATCCGGACATTACCTGAATGCAATGAAGATCTGATGATTCTTGTCCGTTATCTTGAGGCGGAGGATAAGGGAATGCCTTTGGAAATCTATTTTTTCACAAAAAGAAAAGAGTGGCCGCTATATGAAGCATTGCAGGCAGATGTTTTAGATCATATTATGGCAGTTCTTCCTGAGTTCGACTTAAGAGTATTTCAGAGTCCCTCAGGAGCTGATTTCCGTTTTCTGTCAAATAGATGAAAGTTCTATTCTAATAAAATATAAAAAATAAACATGAGAGGAGTCATCTCGTGAAAATGTCGTATTTTTACCCACCGGAGGCAGTATTATATTACTTGCCGGATTAAGATTATGGATATTAAGAAGGTACTCGCATTTTTATTTTTTTTATGTTCGCTGGCAACAGGATATTCTTCCGTAAGCGATTCCTTAAAAATCAGTTTGATAACTTGTTCTCCGGGATCTCAAGTATATGAGCTGTTCGGGCATACGGGATTGCGTGTACAGGATGTATCACGAAACGTAGATGTCGTTTTTCATTATGGCGTATTCAGTTTCAATACCCCGCATTTTATCTATCGTTTTACTAAAGGAGAGACCGATTATAGTATAGGGCTTGCCGATTTTAGGGATTTTGTCTATAACTATGCCGTACGGGGAAGTAAAGTTTCGGAACTTCCTTTAAGGTTGACGGCAGAAGAGAGTAACCGTGTATTTCAGGCTTTGATTATTAATAATATGCCCGATAATCGTATATATCGGTATAACTTTTTGTATGATAATTGCGCCACTCGTCCTCGCAATGTGATAACGGAAAATTTATCGGGGCAGATACAGTATAAAGATCCGGTCGATAAAGTGACATTCCGTGAGATGATTCACGATTGTACGCATAATTATCTGTGGCTTACTTTCGGAATAGATTTAGCTTTAGGAGAACCTCTCGATCGGGAGATCACATACGAAGAACAGATGTTCCTTCCGGATGTGCTTATGAAGGCGTTTGAAGATGCCCGTGTCGTAAAAGACGACTCGGTACGCTATTTGTCCGGAGAGCCGGTTTTGTTGCTTGCAGCAGATCCCATGCGCATAGCATCGGCAGCTGTCCAACCGGTCGGAATATCTCCTTTGTTTGTTACTTCTTTATTATTGTTGGCTGTGGTTATAATGTCTGCTGTGGAAATTATAAAACGGCATCATTACCGTATTATAGATACGGTTTTGTTTTCGATCTACGGCTTGGTAGGCTGTCTGTTGTTCTTCTTGATGTTTATATCTACACATCCGGCTACTTATCCGAATTATTCGGGATTTTGGGCAAATCCTTTTTTATTGATATTACCTGCGATCATTTGGGTAAAATCTATGAAAAAGGTCGTCTGTTATTATCATTTTATTAACTTTGCGGTGCTTTTCTGTTTATTGGCAAGTTGGTATTGGTTGCCTCAACAGATGAATATTGCATTCTTGCCTTTAGTATTGGCATTAGCCGTTAGGTCTGTGACCTATATATGGGTAAATCGCAGGAAGGAAAAGATTGCAGAAAAAGAAATATAGAAAAATGAATAAAGTTATAGCATCCTTGATTTTAGTATTGATGACTGCACCTTTGGGTGCTCAGTCTCCAGCCGATGTGCCTAAGTTGGTTGTCGGCATTACTATAGATCAGTTGCGTACCGATTATTTGCAGATGATGCGGCACGTGTTCGGGGATAAAGGCTTTAAGCGTTTGATGGACGAAGGATTGCTATATGATCAAGTTACATTCGATTTCCCGAATATCGATCGTTCTTCTGCAACGGCATCTATTTATACGGGAACATATCCGGCCTATAACGGTATTGTGGCCAATACATTATATAATGTGGCGGAGGATAGGGTAGAATCTATCTTGTATGATCCTGCTAAAATGGGAAATTATACGAATGAAACGGTTTCTCCTAAGAATTTGTTGACTTCGACTGTTTGCGATGAATTGAAAATCGCGACAGAAGGTGTTTCTCGTGTTTTTTCTGTCGCACCGACTTTCGAACAGGCGATATTGAGCGGGGGACATGCTGCGAATGCCGTATTTTGGATTGATAATGACAACGGGAAATGGGCATCTTCTACGCATTACAAAGATATTCCGGCTTATATTGACCAATATAATATAGAATCGGGACTCGACCGCCGTATAGATACGATTGTCTGGCAGCCATTGCGTTCGGCAACGGATTATACAGGTTTGTCTTATCTGAGTAGCGACTATATGTTCAAGCATATATTCGATAAAGGCAAGCATAAGAAGTACGATTATTTTAAGACCAGCGGTTTGGTGAACGAGGAGGTGAATCGGGTTGTGGAGGCTTTTCTTACTAAAGGCGAGTTGGGGAAACAAATGTATCCCGATATATTGAATATCGGGTATTCTGCTGCCAATTATCAAGGGAAAAGCGTTCAGGAGTATAGCCTCGAAATTCAAGATACATATTTGCGTCTTGATCAGGAAATCGCTCGTTTGTTGGAGATGATCGACAAGAATGTAGGATTGAAAAATACGGTGATTTTCCTGACCTCTACCGGATATTTTAACGGAGAGGCGAAAGAGGTGGGGATATATGAAATTCCTGCAGGAGAGTTTTATCCTGAGCGAGCAACCTCTTTGCTCAATATGTACTTGATGGCGGTTTACGGACAGGAGAAATGGGTACTCGGTTATCATGACCGTCAGATATTTCTGAACCGGAAACTGATTTCAGATAAAGAAATGAGTTTGAAAGATGTTCAGCTGAAAGCTGCTGAATTTCTTGTTCAAATGACAGGGATACAGGATGTGACGACATCGTTCCAGATGTTGCACGGAAATTGGAATAACCGGATCGATGCCATTCGTCGAGGATATCATCGTAAATTATCCGGAGATCTTCTTCTTGAGGTTCAGCCCGGCTGGGAAATAGTATATGAAAATACGGATAATCCACGTGAATACGTTCGGGAAAATGCGATTCCAGCGCCACTTATTTTCTTTGGTAAAGATATAAAACCTCAGCATATCGCCCGGCCTGTTCGGGCTACTATGATCGCACCTACGGTTTCACGCATTTTGCGGATACGCTCTCCGAATGCCGCATCTCAACCGGCGCTTCCCGAAATCCGGTAAAGTATGAAAGTCGTTTCGGTGAAATAAATCGGATAGAATCCATGTGAAATTCTGAATTGTATCGATATAGAATTTATCGAATCTTTTCCGGACTTTTTGTTTTCGGGTTATTTACATTACATTTGTAACCGTTCTCCAAGTATTTTCTTGAGAAATGTTTTTATTCATTCAGCAAAAAATAAAATAATATATAATCTATGGGATTTAATGATTTTTTAAAAAGTCTCTTCGGAAATAAATCGCAACGTGATTTAAAAGAGATACTCCCCTATGTAAACAAGGTCAAAGAGGCATATCCGGCTATCGAAAAGCTAAGCGACGATGAGCTGAGAGCCCGTATCGATGATGTTAAAAAACGGGTGCAGGAAGCTGTTGCTCCTGAGAAAAACCGTATTGCGGAGTTAAGAGCTTCGGTAGAGGAACAAGATTACGAAAAACGTGAAGCTATTTGGGAAGAAATAGACAAGATCGAGAAAACGATTCTTGAAAAATATGAGAAAGTTCTTGATGAGGTATTGCCTGAGGTATTTGCGGTAGTAAAAGATACTGCCCGTCGTTTTGCTCAAAATGAAACGATCACCGTGACTGCTACGCCGTTTGACCGAGAATTGGCATTGACTCACGATTTTGTACATATCGAAGGCGATAAAGCCATCTATCAAAATCACTGGATCGCCGGAGGCAATGAAGTAACATGGGACATGATTCATTATGATGTCCAGTTGTTCGGCGGTGTCGTTTTGCACAAGGGTAAAATTGCCGAAATGGCGACAGGTGAAGGAAAAACTCTTGTCGCGACTTTGCCTGTATTTTTGAATGCTCTTACCGGAAACGGAGTGCATGTGGTAACTGTGAATGATTATCTTGCCAAACGTGACTCGGAATGGATGGGTCCGCTGTATATGTTTCATGGTTTGTCTGTCGATTGTATCGATAAGCATCAACCTAATTCGGAAGAACGGCGCAAAGCGTATAATGCGGATATTACTTTCGGAACTAATAATGAGTTCGGTTTCGACTATTTGCGTGACAATATGTCGACATCTCCTGAGGATCTTGTACAGCGTAAACATAACTATGCGATTGTCGATGAGGTGGACTCCGTATTGATCGATGATGCCCGTACACCATTGATTATTTCCGGTCCGGTACCGAAAGGTGATGATCAGCTTTTCGAGGAGTTCTGTCCGAAAGTAGAAGCTTTGTATAAAGCCCAAAGGGCTTATACGACCAAGTTGCTTGCTGAAGCTCGTACCAAAATTGCTTCGAGCGATAAAGAGGTACGTAAAGAGGGAGCTTTGTTGTTATACAGGTCATTTAAGGGACTTCCTAAGAACTCTGCATTGATTAAATATCTTAGTGAACCCGGTGTAAAAGCGTTGATGCTCGAGACGGAAGAGTATTATATGCAGGAAAACAACCGTAATATGCCGATTGTTACCGATCCTCTGCTTTTCGTAATCGATGAAAAAAATAATAGTGTGGAGTTGACCGATAAAGGTCTGGATATGATTACCGGAAATTCTGATGATCCGCAATTTTTTGTGTTGCCTGATATCGGTGCTCAACTCTCGGAACTGGAAAATATGGGTCTGTCCGATGAGGAGAAACAGACGAAGAAAGATGCTTTGATGCAGGATTATGCGATCAAGGCAGAACGGGTACATACTGTAAACCAGCTTTTAAAGGCTTATGCTCTGTTTGAGAGGGACGATGAATATGTCGTTATCGACAATAAGGTAAAAATCGTTGACGAGCAGACCGGACGTATTATGGAAGGTCGCCGTTATTCGGACGGGTTGCATCAGGCTATCGAAGCGAAAGAGCATGTTAAAGTCGAGGCTGCAACACAGACTTTTGCGACGATTACTTTACAAAATTACTTCCGTATGTATCATAAATTAGCGGGGATGACCGGTACTGCCGAGACAGAAGCCGGAGAATTCTGGGATATTTATAAACTTGATGTTGTTACGATTCCTACAAATAAACCTGTTGCCCGTATCGATATGAATGACCGGGTATATAAGACTAAACGGGAAAAATATACAGCGGTAATCGATGAAATACAAAAATTGGTCGAAGCCGGCCGTCCGGTACTTGTGGGTACTACTTCTGTCGAAATTTCAGAATTGCTCAGCAAGATGCTTACCATGCGTAAGATCAAACATAATGTATTGAATGCCAAGTTACATCAGAAAGAAGCAGATATTGTCGCTCAGGCAGGTCAGAGCGGAACGGTGACTATTGCTACCAATATGGCCGGTCGTGGTACTGATATCAAGCTTTCTCCTGAGGTTCGTGCTGCCGGCGGGTTGGCTATTATCGGTACTGAACGTCATGAGTCACGTCGTGTGGACCGTCAGTTGAGAGGACGTGCCGGACGTCAGGGAGATCCGGGATCTTCGGTATTTTATGTTTCTCTCGAAGATAATTTGATGCGTCTATTCAGTTCTGAACGTATTGCTAAGGTTATGGACCGTTTGGGCTTTGAAGAAGGAGAGATGATCGAACATAATATGATTTCCAAATCGATCGAACGTGCTCAGCGGAAAGTAGAAGAGAATAATTTCGGTATTCGTAAACGGTTATTGGAATATGACGATGTGATGAATGCACAACGTGAGGTAATATATACCAAACGTCATCATGCTCTTTTAGGGGAACGTATAGGGATCGATATTGTGAATATGATGTACGATGCCGTGCAGGCTATGATCGAATCTCATTCCCAAAATTCAGATTATGACGCACTTAAAGAGGATGTGTTCAAAACTTTTGCCATTGAAATACCTTTCGACAAAACGGCAATGCGAAGTGAAAAGAACGAGCGATTGGTAGATATGTTGTATGATGCGGTTATCGCTGCGTTCAAGCGCAAAACAGATAATATGGTGGCTGTTGCCAATCCGGTGATTAAGCAGGTTTACGAAAACCAAGGTGACCGGTATGAGAATATAATGATTCCGATTACAGACGGGAAACGGATGTATAATATTTCCTGTAATTTGAAAGAGGCATATGAATCGGAGTCGAAAGCAATCAATAAAGCATTCCAGAAAGCCATATTGCTATATACGATAGATGAGGCATGGAAAGAACATTTGCGTGATCTCGATCAATTGCGTCAATCGGTACAGAATGCAAGTTATGAGCAGAAAGATCCGTTATTGATCTTCAAACTGGAGTCTTTCGGTATGTTTAAAGATATGATCGATACGATCAACCGAAAAACGGTAGCTATTCTGATGAGAGGCCAGATTCCTGTACGAGAGCCGGAACAAGTGCGTGAAGCTGCTCCTGAAGTGCGTCAGGATTATAGTAAATATCGTACTCAAAAAGATCAGGTAGGAAGTGGCTCTTCGACAGCTCCTACACAGCAGACCCCGCGGTCCGAACCCGTCAAAGTAGGACCTAAGATAGGACGTAATGACCCTTGTCCTTGCGGAAGCGGTAAGAAATATAAAAACTGTCACGGGAAAGAAGCATAAGTTATTGCTTTAATGTAAGTGACAAAACGGGAAAGGCGATTTACAGTCTTTCCCGTTTTGTCATTATGAAGGTTGCAGTTATTTTTTATTCTTGGGCGGGTATTGAGTCGGAAACATCGATTTTCGGATTTGTCGTTCTTTATTGTTTTTGTTCTGCATTTCTTTCATGGTATCTTTGTTTGTGATACGGTTGCGGGCTTTCCATAAGATATATTGTAATTCATTATCGTCAAAATCGAAGTCCTGTCCTAATTTATCCCTTACTACTTGTCGGGTATATGACCGAATGTTGCTCCATAATCCCGGATTGTCAATCCCTTTTTCAGCCATATCGGACAGGTATTCTTCAGCAGCTTTACGATTTGATCTGTTATTTTTTTGGTAAGTTTCCCTGACTTCTGAAGGCATTGATCGGAATACCTGATCCAAAAAACTATCGGTATGTTCTCCATATAAAGCTCGTATTCCTTTTTTGGCGACAGCTTCACGCATCAATGTTTTTTTAAGTTCGGCTTCAGAGTGGATGTTGTCTAATATAACGTTCACCTGATCATTTTCGGGAGAAAAATAACCCGGTAAGACATCTTTAGCCGGTAGTTTTTGCTGTATATCGAGAGGAAGTTCCGATTGTCGGTCAAATATTTGAGCATCAATGCCAAGTTCCTTACTTATTTTTTCGGCTTCCTGTCGACGTCTGTCCCTTTGAAATTGCGTATCGTATTTGTTCAACCACGGATTATCGGGATTGACGATCGAAATGTTGAATCCGGGATCTTCTCTCCTCAGATTTTTATTCTGTTCTATCACAGATGGCATTTTTTCGTACTCATCCATACTGCTACGGGTGATTCGATTGTAATCTTCATAAGGAATAGAATATATGCCTTCTGCGAAGTCAGGAAATATGAGTTCTTCTTTCCCTTCCGGTGTAATAACTTTATACAAACCGTTTTCGGTTTGTCCGACTACTTCCATCGGCTCTCCGTATTTGGTATTGAGTATTGTTACTTTTCCATTGTTTTTTCTTCTAAGATGTTGCACTGCTTTTCCTCCGGTATGGCTTATGCCGCCTAATGCTCCTCCGAAAACTCCTCCTTCTATACCGGAACGGGTTGCATTTTGAAGAATTTCATTTAATGCCGGATAATTTTCTCTATCCAAATAAATGCGGGCTGCCATATCTTGAGCAACAGAAGTGCCAGCTTCACTCAATCCCTCCATAGCAGCATCCGAACCGACTTCCGCTGCCAGTTTCTTCAAGTCGATATGTTTGTAATTCTTAAGCAAATCGGTTAGCTCTTTGGAAGCCTGTGGGCTTTTCATCATTTGGGAAACAACCCCTTTTCGCATCGATTCTTTCAAAGGAGCAGAGAGTTTGTTTAAATATCTGCCTTGCATAAGACCTTCTATGAGCAAATCAGCTCCTGTATAAGAACCCACATAAGCAGCACGTTTCCAATCCGGTACTTTTTCACCGTTTTCTTTTTCATACCGGTCTATGTCCATTTGGGCCTGAGCATGACTTTGTGCCGCTAAACTGCCGACATTGGCTGCACCCAAAGCGACTCCTGCCGGTGGAAAGACCAGTCCTGCGGCTATGGGTAGGGCTTGCTGAGCTATTCCTGCACCCGTTTCGGCAACTTTTGCCCAGCCTTCGGTTTCTTTGAAACTATCATTTTGTTCTAAAGCTTTGCTCATTTGTTTTTTTCCTTCGCCTCCGTTGATGATGTAATCATTCACTTCTTTTTCTATTTGCTGAGGGGATAAGCCGTCCGATTTCATCTCTATGATATTTTTTAAAGCATCGATGTATCGGGCTTTTGTATTCATATACTCCTGTTCATTAACAGCTCCGGTTTCCGGATCGTAAAGCTCGTTATTATTCCAATCGAACTTTTTGTCGGGTTTTCGGATGTTTTTTTCAGAAATTTCTTGTTTGTTCCGCTCGATTTCTTTTAATAAATCTTCATTGTTTACAGAAGATAAACTGCCGAAATTTTTTTGTACGTTTCGATATGCAGCTTGCATTTCGTCTTCATTGTTCCACCAGCTTTTTAATTTCCCGAAATTATAGGAAAAATCGTTTGCTAACCGTTTCCCGTATTGAGCCAGACCATCTTTAAAACTTGTCAAAGGTTTTTCTTCTGAATCGTTGTTTAATAAAGATGACAAAATTTTTCTGTTATATGGTGTATCGGGAATGGACGGGTAGGGTATAGCCGGATATAGCTTTTGTGAGGGAATGGGTGTTTTCCATTCTTGACCGGTCAGAGGGTTGTTGACCATTGTCCGCTTTATTAAACCAGGATCGATATATTCCGGTCGTTCCTGCGGAGATGATTGAGTTTTTGTGTTTTGACCGTTATCCCTTGTCTGGGCTATTTGTCGTTTATACATATTTTGTAATTGAGGATCAATATAATCCCATCTATCGTTTTTATTCATTGAGAGTATTGTTTTGAGTGTTTTCGAATAATAAATTTTCTATTTGTATCCGGGCTTCTTCGGGAGAAATACCTTGGGCTGTAAGATAGTTGAAAAGCAAGAATTTTTGTTTATCGGCATTTTCTTCATTATTTTGCCATGCCTTTGAAAATTCTTTTGTATTTATTCCTTTTACTGGCAGTTTTGTATGAATATTCGGAACGGCCGAAATCCATTCTGTTAGTTCGAGAAACTTTTTTCGTAACTCTTGTTTTTCCCTGCATCGGTCATGTTGTTTGTTTATCATTTCAGATTCCGGTTCAAATAACCGGATGAGTTTTTTCCAGTAAAAACTCCTTTCTTTTTTCTCGTAATCTTCCTGTATCGGTTTTTTCCCTAAAAGTTTCAAAGCATATTCCAGATCATCAATTGACTTACGGGCGGCAGATCTCTTTCTTTGTTTTCGATTTTCCCGACATACCGAGAGAAAACCTTTCCCGTCTTCTACCTGTTGCCTGATGTCGGAGAAAATCGCTGCCGTATTTTTTTTATTTTGTAGTTCGGTTGTCTTATTTTCCATTATCATATCTTTTGAGCCGTTTCCGATAAATGATTTCAAAGCATCCCTGACGACAGTTTTGCCATACTTAATATTGTATCATCCAGATTTTCCAATCTTCGACCTACATTCTGCAAAGCATTTTCCGATGCATTCCGGAACATATTGCTGCTATTCATATAAGTGTTGTATCTTTTGTCATTTATTGCTGCCGAATGATTGATATAATTATTCAGTACATTACTCTTCCATTGTGCGCCATTTGCTGCAATCGTACTATATGTGTTGCCTATCGTTTCAGCGTTGTTCTTTTGTTGGGCGGCGATAGCTTCGGGTGTCGCTCCCGTGACGGCAGACTGAGTTTGTGCCTGTTGATTTAGTTGTTGAGTCTGTTTTCGGAGATTTTTTAGTAAGGCTTGGTTATCCGATCGATTTATGTAATCTCCGTAATACTCCGAGTTGAAAAGGTTATCTAACTGTGTTTGCTGACTATCGAGGGCTTGTAATGCGCTTTTTTGTTCTTTTTCAGCTGCTTTTTTCTGTTTTCGGGCTTTAATCCCATTGAATATTGATGCGAACATTTTTGTTTCTCCTTCTAAAATTTTTTAATTGGTTAGTGAACGAATTTATTATTATAACATCAGCACACAAATATCACCTCATATATTTGCCGTATGATGTTATAATTATAAAATCGTATGGGATATGATGAAAAAAAATGATTTTTCCGGGGAGAAAAGCGCTTCGGTCGATGATTATATCGGAAAACGGCGTGAGATTTTGGATTTATGCTATAAACGTTTGCAAGAAATGATACCTGAATGTACCAGTGAAGTCAATTTACTCAAATGTATTGAGATATTGGAGAAACATGAGAGTAGAAATGAGTCTGGAGATGAAAGACAGGTATTGTGTTCTATAGCCGATACGCTCGACCGGCTGGCCGGCCTGCGGTAGATTTTATATTTATCGCATGAAATATGGTTTTTCGGTGTGCTATTTTGTGGAAAATAGAATTATCGGGAAATATTAGATGAAATGGAAATTACGGTGATTGAAAATGAGAGACGAAAGAAAGAGATCAATAGAACTTATCGTCCTGAGACAGGAGAAGGGAGCACGGTCGGGAAGCGTTTTTGCTTTCACCTTCCGGATGCTCCTATTCCGATACAATATATTCCGGAAAAGATGATAGAAGAGGTCGAGCTCGTGAAACTTTTACGTCGGTACGGTTCGATAGAAAAATTTATTTTGAATGAGTTGAAAGAATCCCCTTCGGCTATTATACGGGAAGAGGTTTGGAGACGGTGGGTAAAAGTTCGAATTAAATACGATTTTGAATTTTGGGCGGTTTTATTTGTAAGAATTAAGAATAAGACGGGAGACTCCGACGTTCCGTTTCGGCTCAATAGACCTCAGCGCCGACTACTTTCAGAACTTGAAGATATGAGAACAAAGCGTTTGCCCATCCGGCTTATATTGTTGAAAGCAAGACAATGGGGCGGCTCTACGTTGGTACAAATGTATATGGCTTGGATACAGTTGGTACATAGAAAGAATTGGAATAGTGTAATTTGTGCACATTTAAAAGATGCTGCTGCGAATATTAAAGGAATGTATTCTAAATTATTGGAAAATTATCCGACTTGGTTGGCAGATGTAGATAAACCTTTGAAGTTTCAGTCGTATGAGAAAATGGGGAATACTTCTGTAATTGTTGAAACGGGCTGTAAAGTCACGATCGGGTCGGCAGAAACTCCGGAGTCGGTGCGTGGATCGGATGCAGTTATGGCACATTTGTCAGAGGTAGCTTTCTGGCCTCATACACGGTTGAAATCTCCTGAGGCGTTGATTCGTTCGGTATGTGGTTCGGTTGCTTTATTACCTGATTCGGTTATTGTGATGGAAAGTACGGCAAACGGTACGGGAAATTATTTTCATCGAGAATGTGAGAGGGCGAAGAGAGGGGAGAGCGATAAACGCTTCTTATTCATACCATGGTTCGAAATAGAGATGTATTCTGTTCCGGTAGAAGATTACGAAGCATTGATAACGTCTTTGACAGATTATGAAAAAGATCTTTGGTATAAAGGTGCGACTCTTGAAGCGATAGCTTGGTATCGTATGAAACGAAAAGAATATAGAGATCATGCCGATATGATGGCGGAGTATCCCTCTGATGATGTTGAGGCGTTTAACCATACCGGAGAACGAGTGTTCGATATACGACAGGTGCAAAGACTTAGGGAATCATGTCGTCCGGCAGATAAGGTCGGAGAAGTTTATGGGAAAGCTTTCTCCGGAAAGTCGGCATTGGAAGGGCTCGGTTTTAAGGAAGAGGCGGGAGGACGCCTTCATATCTGGGCTTTTCCGGATTCCGATATGTCTGTAAAGGATCGCTATCTGGCCGTTGTCGATATCGGAGGACGTTCATCTAAAGCCGATTATTCGGTTATTGTCGTATATGACCGTTATTGGATGTTGTTTGGAGGCGTACCTGAAATTGTCGCCCAATGGAGAGGACATATTGATCATGATCTGTTGGCGTGGAAATCTGCTCAGATTGCAGCTTTTTATCACCGGGCATTGCTTGTAATAGAAAGTAATACTTTAGAAACGGAACATACGGATGGAGAACATACGGAATATATTCTGGATACTATTGCCGATTCTTATACTCATTTGTATGCCCGTTCTTCTGCTGAAATGATTCGTTCTCAAGTTCCGTCTAAATGGGGATTTCACATGAATCGTTCTACTAAAACGATGGTGGTAAATCATCAAATTCAAATGTTAAGAGAAAACGGTTATGTAGAAAGGGATATTCAAGCGTGTTATGAACATGATGTTTTTGAACGGAAACCGAATGGGAGCTTCGGAGCGATGGATGGTCATCATGATGATATTCTTATAACACGTTGTATAGGTAATTATATATGTTATACAGAGCCGTTACCGTACCGATTTACAAAAGTGCGAGCAAAAATTTCCGGTTCTGTTCCTATCGGAGAGGCAACGATTTGATCTGCTTGGTTTAGAGCCTATCTAAATTTTCCAATTAGAAAATATTATCAGATCATTTTTGCGCTTTCTTCCGGACTATTTTTCTGTTTTCAGGAGGAGGATAGCGGGCTATCTGACGAGTGAAAACGGGAAAATATCCCCGTAAGAAATTCTCAAATCTGACCCGAGCAAAATTTAGACAGGCTCTTAGAACCGGTCGTCTAAATTTTACTCGGGTCAGGTTCTAATAAATTGCCGTTCGGAATAAAAATAATCAATGTTTCTTCTCCGGCGGCATCTTGAGATTAAGAGGATGAGAAAAACAAAATCGAGAACCTTTTGTGTAATCGGGATCTATCCATATATCTCCTCCCATTTTATTGATGGTTAATTTGCAGATAGACAATCCGAGCCCAGAACCTTGTGCAAATTCGTTTAATTTTTCGAACCTCTCGAATACTTGTCGTTGTTTATCTTTAGGAATGCCGCAACCTGTATCGGATACAGAGAATATTACTTTGTTTTTATCAGGTTCTATGTTATAGGAAAGAGTGATTGTGCCGGTATCGGTAAATTTTCCGGCATTATTCAGCAGATTGATGAAAATTTGTTGTAGTCGTTGAGGATCGGTTACCATGGAAAGCTGTTCGTTTGCTTCAAATATGTAAGCAATTGTATTTTTTTTGACTCGGTTTATTATTGCGATCTGGTCGCGGCATAACCGTGTAATGTCGCAGAGAGAAAAATTGAATTGAACTCTTCCTGATTCGAGGCGCGATAAATCGAGAATATCGTTGATAAGTCGAAGTAATAAATCCGAGTTTTTTTGAATAATGTCTATATATTCTTGTTGTTCTTCATTTTTATTTTCTTCGGCGAGTACAGTCGAGAATCCTACAATCGCATTTAGCGGGGTTCGGATTTCGTGACTCATATTTGCTAAGAAAGCGCTTTTTAACCGATTCGATTCTTCTGCCCGCTCTTTAGCGATGATAAGTTCCTTTTCAGATATTTCCAGATGTTCTTTTACTTTTTTTGTACGGAAATAAAAGAATAGAGTACAACAAAGAGCAATTACCAGAATGATTAATACCGAAATGGTAGAGATGAATTCGACGGGATATTTTTCCCACAACGGCAGCTCTTTATTGAGGAGAATGGAATTTCGAGGAAGTTTTTTGACCGGAATATCCAATTCTTTGATTTTGTTGAAATCGAAGATATATTCATTGGGGATAAATTTGATATTGGCTTCTTTCCCTTTTTCTATATTAATGGCCTGTTTTGCCATATCAGGGCCTTGCTGTCGGTAGCTTGGAGAGTATCCGCCTAATACCCAATTGTTTAGTCCGGATGCTGTAACTGAGAATACCGGAACTTTGGGATTAACACCAGACATCGTATATATGGCGTTTTTTATGAAGAAAGCGTTTGATGCGTCAACTTTCCATGTCCCGAATAAAATTACCGTATTAGGTGGTAGATTTTTGATATCTTCAATGATCGAATAGATTGTTTTTAATCGGCCGTCCAATAATATAAGGTTGAGGTTGGGGAAATTCTTGAATTCTTTTTTTACTAATGCTTGTAAGGAGATGCCTCCGTATGTATTATCCGATATGAATGCTATATTACGAGTCAACGGATAGAAACTCATAATCAGTTCGATGTTTTTCTTTATGTCATATTCGTATGCAAATCCGGCCTTTATATTCCGGTTCGGTATATCTTTGAAAACATCGATACTTTCAGGATTCCAAAGTTTGAGATCTTGATTATTGTCAGGTAAAAGAACTGCATTTCTGCTTGCCATGCTGCATAATACGGGGGTATTTTTGAATAATAGGGTATCTTGGGATAGATATGACGCCCAAGCTTCTTGACCTATGAGAATAATCAGTTTAGGGGGTAATTGGGCGTGCTTCAATAAGATACTTTCAAGCCGTTTTTTCCAAGTTTGAGATCCTGACAGACTTTGACAGTTCATGTTCTCAATAGAAATTGGTGATTTCCCGCCAAGATGCCGGTATGTGTCATTGAAAGAGATGATATTGGAGGTTGTGAATTGCGTATCCGGATTATATGAACTGATAATTAATATAGGAGCTGTGTTGTCGGAAGATGCGGTTATATGCGTCGGGAAATTGCAAGCTATAAATAATGTCGTGAAAAAACTGTAGAGAAACCGTTTGTAATTTCTTAGTATATGTGTCATGTAATGAGATCTCATTGTTCGTTTTTTTATTTCCGGAATAATTTACCAGATAATACTTGAAATATAATTACTGATTGTTTGTTTTACTATCACCGGATTGATCGGTTTGGTAATAAAACCTGTGCAGCCGGCTTCTATTGCAATATCTTTGTCTGAATCGAATGCGTATGCAGTTTGCATGATTATAGGTATATCGGTAGATGATTTTCGTATCTCTTTTAACGCCTCTATACCTCCCATTTCGGGCATTTTTATATCCAAGAGAATAAGATCTACCGGATTATTCCGATACAATTCAATAGCTTCTTTTCCGTTTTTTGCCCATAAAATCCGACATCTATTGCCTATTATCGTTTTTAGTAAAAGAAAATTGCTTTCTATATCTTCAGCTATTAACAATGTGGCTTTTTGAGATTGATTTTCGTCATTTTCTGTATTATGATCTGTATTGGTCGGAAATTGCGGTTCTATTTCTTTATCTTCTCCAAGAGGAATCTGATCATCTTTACGTATCGGAATATGGATAGAAAAGCAACTTCCTTCTCCCGGTTTGGATTCTACGTTGATATTTGCTTCAAACAGTTGGGCGATGGCTGCACAGATAGAAAGTCCTAACCCCGGTCCTTGTGTAAATTCATTACATTTATAAAACCTGTCGAAAATCAGGTTTTGTTCTTCTTCTGAGATGCCTATACCTGAATCTTTTACGAATAAGGTAAGATATTGGCTGTGATCGATACTGTATCCGATTGTGATATTTCCCCTTTGTGTGAATTTTATTGCATTATCGAGTATATTGGATAAAAGCTGAATCAGACGTATTGAATCAGACCTTAAAATTACTTGTTTATAAGGAGTTTCCATTGAAAACTGTATAGATTCGGGAATTCTCATTTTATGTTGCGAATATACGAGTTCCAGAATTTGTTCCATATTACAAGGTTCTGAAACTAAGGATATTGTGTCTGTTTCCAACTTGGATAGTTCTAAAACATCGTTGATTAATTTCAACAAAATGTCACAGTTTCGATTTATCGTTTTTATAAAAGATTGCCGTTCGTCAGGAGTGAAGGCATTCTCGTCGGATAGTAGGTTGGCAAATCCGATAATCGCATTGAGTGGTGTCCGGATTTCATGACTGATGTTGGCTACGAAAGATTGTTTCAGCTCAGCTTTTGCAGCTAAATCGCGAGCGACGATAAGCTCCATTTCCCGTTGCTTGATATGTTCTATGGAGAAACATAGTCCGTATATCTGAGCATTAGAATAAGATATATGCGGAGATAAAGAAAAATGAGTTTCCCACCATTCATATTCGTCAGGAGAGCTAAGACTTATTCTGAATTGTACAACTACTTTAGTGTCTCTTCCATATATAGAGGACACTAAAGTATTGTAAACGTTTCTACGGTCGTCCGGGTGTACTTTCTTGATTAACGATATTCGTTTTATTTTATAATTATCGGTAAACGGCAATCCTGTACTTTGGAAAAAACGCTTGTCGAATGTGAATTTTCGTGTAACGAGGTCGTAAGACCATGTATGAAAATTTCCGATTTGTAAAACTTGTTCCAATAATTTCTGTTTATTATGCAATCGGGCTTGTATGCGTTTCTTTTTTTTCTTTTCGAGTAAATATAAAAATGTCAGAAAAAAAAGCAGTATGAATGCAGTTAAGATTATGATAATAAATTCAGTTTTGTATTTTTCGTGTATTGGGATATTATATATGAAACTGTTTTCCGGTAATTGGGATGTGGAAATGTTCAACCTTTTTATTTGAGGCCAGTCAAAAACGGGAAGGTCTTTATGATATTGCAGGGGAACATTGGTTATGGTTTTCTGACCTTTTAGTATCTGTGCGGCGAGATTAGCTCCGTCGAAGCCTTGTTGATACGGGAGTGTAAAAATACCTCCTAAAATACCTCCGTTTATATTTTTCCCTATTCCTTCATTACAAATCGTGAAAAATGGTTGTACCGAAATATTGGAGAATTGAGATATTGTAAAATCCCATTTAGGTAAGATAAAAATATCTCCTTTTATTGCATTGTAAAAAGGGTATAATACTCGAAATGTTTTCATCTCACGATATGGAATGAATCTTATTTTGATCTTGTCTTTTTCTGTTTGGGAAACAGTTTGCCATTGTTTTAAAAATTCTTTTTTAGAGATTTTTCCTAAGGTGGTACTATCGGTTAGGATGTTGATTCTCGTAATGTTGGGAATAATGCGTTTGGCTAATTGATAACAAGCGATAAAGTCCCGTTTACATTCAAAACCTGTAATATTATTATATCCGGCAAGTATGTCGTAATTTAGATAACTTACACCTGAAAAAATAATGGGGACAGTATGTGTAATCGGGTGATTGCTGGTGATCAGCGAAAAGGTGGCTTGGTCGTCTTCTACCAGAATGATATGAGGCGGGTTATAGGTGTATTCGTCTAATAATCGTGATAGAATATCTAATTCTTTCTGTGCATCCAGCATTTCGCAATTCAGATAAAAATGCCGAATTTTTACCGAAAGATTGTGACGGGAAAAAGCATCGTTTATTCCTTCTTTAATGTCTTTTCCCCAAGTGTAAAGCGAGTCGAATGAATGGATGACAAGAATGTTATAAACGGTTTGTGACTTGTTTTTATGACAACCGCTTGTACCTAATACGACTGTTATTATAAAAATAGCAGCCATAATATTGAATGCTATGAAATGAATCCTTTTCATTTTGTCAATTGAAGATATACTTTGATACCCAATTGTTTTTGCCAACAATTATTTGCAATGTTTTGTCTGGAGAATATTTCGGTATGGGGCGCGTCTTTTCCTTCCGATTTGAGGCTGTCGTACTTTTTGTTTGCCTCCATGAATTATTCAACAGATTTCCAAAGTTAAGAATATTAACATTAAGTTGTCATGTGTTTTTTTATTTTTATGTAAAAATTTTAGGCGATATTTTTAAGTCAAAACGATTTATCTACTGTAAACGTGTGGCAAAGGCTTTGGTATATTCTTTTTTTGCCAGACTGTCTAGATTGGTCGATTTGTGAGTCACTGCAATGACTGTATCTTATTAAAACATCTTTTTCTGATGCGTCTTTCTCGCAGATTCAGGATGTCGTTGATTGTGATTGAACAGATAACAGAATAACCGAAAAATAGAATGGAGTGAATAAAAATCGTTTCATTTTGTTTTATGTAAGTTGCAAGAGTTGGAAATTACACATTTACGGCGGTTAACGCTTCCATAAGATTTTTGGAAACAATGGGTTTGGTTATGCACATATTGAATCCTGAAGAGAGAATTTTTTCTTTGTCTTCTGAAAAAGCAAAGGCTGTGACACCTATAATTGGAATATCTTGTTCTATTTCTCGGATTGCTTTTGTTGCTTCATACCCGTCAAGGACAGGCATTCTTACATCCATCAGTATAGCGTCCGGTCTGTGTTTGGTAAACAAGTCTACAGCCTCCTGTCCGTTCCAAGCATGCAGGAGATTATATTTTTTGTTTAGTAAAACCTCATATAGCCTATAATTATCTTCTATATCTTCAGCAATCAGTAAAGTATGTTTGGGAATATTCAGAGTATTCTCTTGTTTATCTATTGTCGAGTTTTTATCCGAGGTTCTCGAAGTGTCGTTTTGTTTATCTTTTTCTGAGAAATATATGGCGTTCGCTGGCAATGTAAACCAAAATGTAGAACCTTTTCCCGGTTTTGAATTTACACCTATTTCCCCGCCTAACTTTGTGATTATGCTTTTGCAAATGGCTAAACCTAAACCTGTACCGGATTTAAATTTATCGAGTTTTACGAACCGTTCGAACATCTGTTTTTGTTTTTCTTCTGGAATGCCTTTCCCGGTATCCGAAATATAAAAATATATTCCGCTTTCCTGTCTCTTATATCCGAATCGGATACAACCTTCTTCTGTAAATTTCATGGCGTTTGTCAGGAGATTGTTAATAATTTGAGATAGGCGGTTCGCTCGGTATATATGTAGCAATGAGGGGATTCTGGTTCGAAAATTATTTTGACCGGATTTTTCTCTCCTGCTTTCATTCTGGTGGTCTGTTCTATATCTTTGAGCAGGGTGTTGATGTTTACATTAGAATAATTGAATTCCAAAGTATTTGCTTCTATTTTCGAAAGATCTAAGATATCGCTGATTAATTGTAACAATAGTTGGTTATTGTTGTTTATGATATCGATGTAGGATTGTTTTTCATTTTCTTCGGTTTCGGTTTCAGCCAAAAGTCGTGAAAAACCGATTATTGCATTTAGGGGAGTTCGGATTTCATGACTCATGTTCGATAAGAAGACAGACTTTTGTTTGTCTGAATTTTCGGCTTGTTGTTGAGCTCGTTTTAGTTTTTCTTCTATTTCTTTTTGCCGGGTAATATCGATATTCATACCGAGAATTTCGATATTTTTATTTTTCGGGTCGAAAGTTTTTTGGATTAAAACCTGTCTGATCCATCTCCACCCTCCGGATCTATCGGAAACGCGAATATCTTTATCAAAGGTTATATCCGGGATTTTTTCATGAGATACACGTTCAGAAAAAGATAATAGATATTCTCTGTCATCTGGGTGTATGTTTGAATATTTATTGATAATATTTTTTATGTTAGTGGTTTTATTTTCGCCGAGGTTAATAAAATATTCAGGAGTGACTATCGTGTCTTCTTTCAATAAATTTATAGATGAAAAACCTATTTTTGAAGCAGTGGAGACAAATCTGAACATGTCCATAATATTTTTATTTTGTTTTAGAGTATTATGAACAAGGGTGTTGTTTACCCATATCAGTATCAGTTTTTCTATCTGTCCGTTCCCGGTTTTGACATAATCGACGGTAAATTTGTAATATTGTTTGTTTGAATAAATACTTTTGAAATACCCTGTACGGTTCAGTTTTTGAAAATCATAGCTGACTTCTTCAGAAATATACTCTCCCTGTTTTATCTGATTTTTTATTGTATCGGGAAGGCAGGGATTGTTGAATACGTTGACTCGTTGTATTAGACCCTCTTTTTCTGTACCCATCAGTTCGAGATAGTAGTCGTTTACCTCATGAACGACTCCGTCTCGATTACAAATTGCTATGGCCACCGGGAGGGTATTAAATGTTACCGAGAATAGAGCATGTTTTTCTGCGATCTTTTCTTTAACTTTATTTTGATGAGTAGTATCGAAAACCGTTAATAACAAATATTTCTCTTTTTCAAGAATTAAATAAGCTCCTGATATTAATGCTTCAATTTGAGTTACTTGGTTTTCTGAAATCAAAAGATTCAGTGTTATGCTTAAATTGCTGAAATCTTTCTTTTCTTTAAAAGCTGCAATTATGGCTTTTCGTATCGGGCAATCGGGGCAAGCTTTACTTTTTCCGCATCCTGCGGATAGGACATTGACACACATCAACAACTCTCCTATGTCTTTTTTTTCTTCGGAATCGTCTGTCGATGATAAAGTGTAATAATTGGTACGTTGAACGATAAGATTCTGATCTACCAAAAGGACATAGGAATAAATATTTCCAAAGACAGCATCAGAGATGATTTTAGCGGAGTCTATCTCTTTTTTCTGTTCCGATATAATTCGGTTTTGTTTTTTTATGCGTTTTGATAAAAGAATAAAAAGAACGAAAAAAACAGACATGAATAATGTGAATGAGTGATAATGGATTTCTGAAATTTGACAAATTATACTTGCGGCCTGTATCTTTTGATTATAGAAAGAACACAAGAAGATTAATAAAGCTTTTATACGGTTTTTCATATTTTTATTGTCAGAAAAGAAGTCGGATTTTTCTTTAGAGAAAGCTTCAATTCAATTAATAAATACAAATATATGTCGTATTTTATAATTTCGTCTTACTTGTTTCTGAAAATCTTAGAGGCTGTCTAAATTTTACTCGGGTCAGTTTTGAGATTTTCTTTCGAGTATGTTTTTCTGTTTTTACGAGGAGGATAGCGGGCTATCTGACAAGGGAAAACGGGAAAAAAGACCGGAAGAAAACACAAAAATGAACTGATCATATTTTTTGTCGGAAAATTAAGACAGGCTCTTAAATAATATAATAATACGGTATTATGAAATATTGGTCTTTGATTTTTAGATATTTGTCTTAGTTATCGAAATTATTATTTGTTATACCAATTTATTAGTATTTTGATTTCTTAATTTTTTTGATGAAATTCATAAATAATTCTTGTATATTTGTCTGATTTAACAATAAAATGCCTGATTATTAGATTTTATATGTTTTTAAAGTAATAGGCAATTATATTGAGTTTAATAATCTTTAGACTAATTAAATAGTTTATTGGGTATTGTGTTAGAAATCATATTTTTTGTGATATGAAAATCTTGCCGTTAATTTATAGGAGACAAACATCTGTTGTTAATAAGAAGGCCGCAACTTTTGGTGTAATTACTCTTGTTACATATTTAATTCCGGAAAATTCCGAAATCGAACTTTCTGTATCGGCACGTGATTTTATGATCGACTGGGGAGATGGTGTTTGCGATAAAAATATGATCCATACATATACCCGAAAGGGAGAATATGTAATACGTATTTGCGGAGAATGCATCAATGAATTGCGTGTTCCGAAATGTTGTCTGGAGAATATTGATGTCTCTTTTTGCAAATGGCTCGAACACCTTGATTGTTCTTTTAACTGGATCGAGGAGTTAGATGTATCAGGGTTGTCTTATTTGGTTTCTTTAGATTGTTCTCATAATACGTTAAACAATTTGAAAATAGGAAATCAGGAATTTTTGCTCTATCTCGACTGTTCCGATAATATGCTGCCGGTTCTCGATGTAAGTCTATGTTCTTCTTTAACCTATTTATATACACAACATAACGCTTTGCGATCATTTAAAATTTCTCCTGCAATTTCAGTTTTGGATATCGGAGATAACCAGCTTTCTTTGGAAGATATAGCCGATTTAAAAAAACGTTCGGGAATCCGTTATATTTTGGATTGAGTATCGGGCTTATTTTATCCTTGTTTAGGAGCTTTAAGTTTTCCAATAAAGAAAAATCTATCAGATTATCTTTACGCTTTCTTTCGGTCTGTCTTCCTGTTTTCATTCAGATATTCCGCTATTACCCCTCGCAAAACTCAAAAGAAATTCTCAAAACCTATCTGAACAAAATTTAGATAGGCTTTATAGAAATATTGTTTAAATGGGCTTCTCTCCGATTAAGTAGTATAAATCATTATATTGTTAGTTGTCCGTTTTTTTGGTTTCTAATACGAATGCAATGTTCGAAGGTATTTCTCCGGCTATTTCTTCCCATTTCTTTTTTCCATCAGAAGAGAAACAGTAAACTTTTCCCGGTGTAATGAAATCTTTAGCATCTGTGACGAATATTTCTTTGCTGATAGGATTTACGGCGATACCGTATGGCATATCTATCTGAGTATCGGTTCCGTCCGATATGAAATTTCGGGTAAGGATTTTGTGAGTACGGGTATCTATGATTCCATAAACACTTTCTGCATATCCTGTAATATAATTGAATTCTTTTGCAAGAATGTATAAGGAGTCTCCTGATATACACATATTATTGACAGGTATCGATAAAGGACCTTCTACTTCGTCCGTACGACTGTTTATCATATAAAGATCGGACTTCCCGTCATAATAGTCTCCTCTGGACGAGACATAAATGTAACCGTAACGATCTGCCTTCATCCGGTGCAGGTTTACCGCAACATCTATTTTTTTTATTTCGGTAAATGTATTCAGGTCGATTACCGAAACCGTATGATCCATTTCTCCGGTCGAAACGCACATCGAATTTGCCACATATAATTTATCTCCGATGATGACCATCTCCTCCGGTTGTGACCCTACGGCAACTCTCTTTTCGACTTGTAAAGAGGCGGTATCTATTTGGGCAACATATCCTTGTCTGGCGTATAAATCGCTTCCGTCTATACTGGCATACGATGATACGTATGCTTTGTTTTTGTGGAAAACGATATAGCGGCAACTCGGAATTTGGATCATACCGATGTGTTTTGTCGTTTTCAGGTCTGTAACTTCTATAAAATTAGAACAGTTAATTACGGCATATAGTCTGTTCCCATATATTTGCAGGTCATTGCCGACATCTCCCAATTCTTTGACTACAGTCGGATTTCTCTCTGCATATATGTTCAGATAATAGGTATTATTGGTGTAGTCGAAATAGTCGAGAGTAGCCATATTATTACCTTTATTTCCTTCGTTGAGCAGATAGAATCCCGAACTTACGGTGATTTCTCGTGGAGCGGGAACAGGCTCATCGCCCCGGCAGCTTGTCAGTAACAAAAATATAAGTGGAAAGATACGGTAAATATTTTGCATATTCATTCGTTTCATAAAATTATCCGGTTAAAGTGTAACATTCAATATCAGTTTGAAATTAGTGCCGGGCATGGGATAAGAACGCACGACTTCATATTGTTGGTTAAATAAGTTGTTGATTTCGGCGGTTATTCTTATTCCGGTTTTGTGCCATCGGAGATTTTTCGATAGAGATAAATCGCTTGTGTACCATGGAAGAACGTAGTTTTCTTCGGTATTGGCTCTCGAAGCATATCGTTCTCCGGTATATATGAAACTGTAATTCAGTTCCCAGTTTCTGTATCCGGCATTGATGACTGCCGATCCGTTATGCAGGGGGACGTACGGAATTTGTCCTTTGTAATAAAGATCGTCGGTAGAAGTGTAGTCCTGTGCCTTCTGGTAAGTGTAATTTATGCGGGTGTCGATGCTCCATTGTGTCCCGAATCGCCATCCTGCATTGGCGGCAATGTCGATTCCCTTAATTTTTACTTTTCCTAAATTGACCATTGTCCAGCGGAAAAAATTGGATGTCGGCATTGCGACGATTTTGTCCCGCACCTGATTGTAGTACCCGTCTGCTTGTATCTCCAATATGCGTAATATTCCGTTGAAGTTTTTGTTGTATGTGACGCCGACATTATATTGAGTCGTATATTCGGGGTTTAGTTTTACATTGCCGATAAATGTGTAGTATAAATCGTTCAGTGTGGGCATTCTGAATATCTTTTTATAGAAAGCCCTTATATCTAATCCGATATGTTTCCACGGACGGTAAGATGCGATAATTGTCGGGGTATATTGCGGTTTGTGTGAGGCCGGTACGGCTACGGATGATGTGGTTTCTTTTGTGAAAGTCCCCAACAGACTTGCTTGTAATTTTACCGGTTCTCTTTCAAAAGAAGAAGCTATTGCTATCAATCCCGAGTAACGTCTCGGATAGGCAAAATTAATCAAATTGGCATTTAGTTTATTCCATTGAAAATCTGTCGATAGACTGATGTTCCAGAAATCAAATATAGAATACATCTGGGCTGCCGACAAATAAACTTCCTGTTGTCGGTAATGATTGTTTGTGTATGTGACGGAGGCATCTTTTCTCGGATCTGCTAAATAATGGAGATAATCATACGCGTATTTACTGCTGATTAAAAGATGATAACGTTCTGCAAAACTTTTTCGGAATGACGATTGTACGAAAAAGTTCGAATCCCATTGCCGGTCTTCATTGGAAAATTTGTTTCTGACAATAGCACCTGGATAACCTCGTTCTGAATTATAGAAGTAGAGTTTTGTTCTCCAATTACCGTCTTTTATTTTTCCGAAAAGTCCGGTTTCTATCCGTAAAGCGTTTACATCTCCGTTGTGCCGTACGGCAGTAGTGTCATACCCGCCTTCTTTACGGTATGTAAATTTATACCGTCCTGTAGTATAGAGATATTCACCGCTTACCGATCCGCTTATATTCTCGTTCAGCTTTTGTTCCCAAAGAATAGCAGGATTAACCGTTCCGAACGAACCGGTTTTGAATGTTGCTTTCAGATTATATTTTTTGCCTTCCTCAAAGCGTGGAGTTCTGGATTGCAGATAAACCGAACCTGCCGAACTGTAATCTTTTGCCGGTTGAAAGATACTGCTTTTCTGTCCGTTGTATAAGGTGATCGCTTCCATATTGTCTAATGAGAAACGTCCCAAGTCGATCGTTCCGTTCTGAGCATTGCCCAATTGGATACCGTCATAAAATACACCCACATGATTTGTTCCCATACTTCGGATGTTAACGGTCTTCAGCCCGCCGATTCCGCCATAATCTTTTATCTGTACTCCCGAGAAGTATCGGATCGCATCTGCGACAGAATGCACGCTGAGTCTCTCTAATTGCTTGCCTGAGAGCGTTTGTGCCGGAACTACATCTCTGTTTATCGTTTTTCCGGTGAATACGACTTCCTTTAGTTGGTAGGTTTTTGTCGTATCGACTTTGGCGTTCGTTTGTCCGGATATGCGAATCGGCAGAATAATCCACCATAAGATTATCCCGTACAATAAAGCAGGGTCGCAAAATCGGAAATTACGCATTCACTGAAATTTTTTTGTATTGCCGGTCTCATCCTCGCAAGAAACGGCATTTTGTGTGTATGGCAGGTCTTCTGACTTATCTCTGTGGGCAAACGCCTTCCCGAATAATTCTATTCAGTGGCAGGGGGTAGTTTACCGTAAATATAGGAGAATTACAGCAGCGGGACTGTTCCCGACTTTCACGGGATTCCCTTTTCATCGATATCCTGTTACAGGCATCTCGAACCGATACGGGGACAAAGATAAGAAGAATTGTTGAGAATCTGTCTAATTTTCTGACTGTTCGCTCTGAGGGCCTGTCTAAATTTTCCGACAAAAAAATATTATCAGGTCATTTTTGTGCTTTCTTCCGGGCTTGAGAGTTTCTTTATCCGAAATTTTAAACAAGTTTGGGCGATAATTATTCTTATTTATGAGCGGTAGCCTTTAGCTGCAAAAAACAAAATATATATAAAAGCAACGAACGGGACGATGAATCCGACAGCCATGTTATTCTCTCCGATCAATCCCATAAGCATAGGACTGAAAGCGCCTCCTGCTACGCCCATAACGATATATGACGAAGCTTTTTTAGTAAGAGTTCCCATGTTCGAAAGCCCGAGTGCGAAAATCGTCGGGAACATGATCGACATAAAAAAGAAAGTCGTGTATAGGGCATATAATGATATTCTTCCCAGAGCGAGAATTACCAGAAGCATGCATATGGATGAAATCAAAGAGAATAGTACAAGCAGTTTATTGGGCGTAGTCCATTTCATCAGTATACTCCCCGAAAGCCTTCCTACCATGAATAAAGTCATTCCGCCGAAAGCCAGAATCCTTGATGCCTTTTCGGGATCGATACTCGGGTCTTGTTCTGTGACGTAATTGATAAAGAAACTGAATATACCGGTTTGGGCGGCACAGTAGGCAAACTGAGCTATTACGGCAAGTACGAAATGGCGGTGCTTCCAAATCGATTTGTCCGGAATGTTTGTCATAACCGGAGTTTTTTCATCATCTTCCTTGATTTCGGGAAGTTTCGTAAAGAAAAATAAAATTCCTATTACCAGAACGATGCTGCCCACAAGAATATAGGGTTTGGTAAGAGCGGTGGAGTCTCCTTCGGGAGCTCCGAAAATCAGTGTACCCCCGACTAAAGGCCCGAGTATCCAGCCCAGGCCGTTGAATGATTGGGACAAATTTATTCTTTGTGCGGCCGATTCTTTAGGACCTAAAACCGTTGAGTAAGGGTTTGCTGCTGTCTCCAGAATGCACAAACCGCAGGCGATTATGAACAATGCGATCAGAAACGGAGTGGAAGAGTGCATGAGTGCTGCCGGGATAAAAGAAAATGCTCCGATTGCAAAAAGTAATAAACCCAGAATGATGCCTTTTTTATATCCGTATTTTTTCATGAAGATACCAGCAGGAATAGCCATAAGAAAATAAGCGATATAAGTCGAGAATTGTACTAATCCCGATTCTGCTTTTGTCATGGTGAATGCAAGTTGAAAATGCTTGTTCAGCACGTCCAGCAATCCGTGAGCAAATCCCCATAACAAGAACAAACTGGTGACCAAAATAAACGGGACGAGATAAGATCGACCGTCCGGTGTCCTGAAAATAGTTGTAGTATCAAATTTGTTTTTCATGATCGATATTCAGTAATATCAAAATAATCCCTTTCTTTTAGTTGCTAAATATACGAATTTTTTGAAATACTAAGAGTCTATCTAAATTTTCCTATACAAGAAAATATTATCAGGTCATTTTTGCGTTTTCTTCCAGTCTTTTTTTCCGTTTTCATTCGTCAGATAGTCGCTATCCTCCTTATAAAAATAGGAAAACATCCTCGAAAGAAACTCTCAAACCTGACCCGAGTAAAATTGAGACAGGTTTTAATAGATATTTAAAATATATTTTTTAATAATTACAGAAAGAAGGTGTAGTGTTTATTACACCTTCTCATTTGACGTATTGGAATAGAGTCTAAATATTCTCTGTTTTTTTGAGTGGTAGAGTATCTTTGGAATTTTGTTGTTGAGTCTCTTGTTTTAATTTATTTATACTTTGTAATAAGCGGTCGGAAAATGGGAATGAACCGTTTTCAAGGAGCATTTCCAAAGAAATCTGTCCCATTCGGAACAGTTCCAGCAAAAATTCGTTCGATGCTACCCGATATACCGGAGAGGAAACGGATTCGGTGATGGATATGTCGAATTCGGCGTTACGAACTTTATCCGGAGAGGCGAGTATTTGTCCTTCAGTAGCTTTATCTCCCGCAATTTCCAAATATCGGTTTTCATCATAAAATTGCTGAATGGTTTTCATCATTTTCGTGTCGCGGTCTTCCCTGAAGGTTTTGTAAGACTCGAATAGGTCGATGAGATTCAGACATGCATTTTGGGTTTGTTGTGCATAAAGGGAGGCAGGAGTTCCTGAAGGAGCGTCTTTCCCCTGCATAGCACCATGTACGCCTGAGATATCTTCTAACAGTCGCATTTGCAAGTTTAGAAGTTCATAAGCGCCTACATTGGTCGAATTTACTGCAATTTGTTGTGGGAGAGGTGCTCCCGGTTTTGGTTTGAATAGGATGATCCCGTTATATCGTGTCCATTCTTCAGCTACATCTTCGATGGTCATTCCATCGGGAACTTGATCTTCCGGGAAAAGCAATACGCCTTTAGCACTTGATCCCATGATAAAATCAACCAATGTAATCAGTCGGTTTATATATCTTTGCTGGTCGATGATGTCTTCGACAAAAGAGTGAATTTCTCCGTCGATAAGCGGATAAAGCCGCATGCTGTAAGGGTGTTCTCCGTGCCAGTACGGGGTCTCACCTTCATCCAAAATGTCTCCGAAAGGAGAGAAAAAACGATAATACCAAAACTGGTCGATGAACCATTCGGTATGAATAAGAGGTACGTCTTTACTGTCGATTCCTGCTTTTTCTGCATCGGAGATTCTTTTTCTGTTTTCCGTTTCGATGGCCGGTAAACGGTCTATTTCTTCTTTATAAAGTTTCCCGGTCAAAGTATCATGGCATTTTAACCGTTCACGATTTTCGAGCCTCCATATTTCTATTACCCGGCAGAGGTGGTCTTCTCCGGGAATCAGAAAGTCGAGATTGTCGATCCGCTCCGTGGTCAGGTTTGAATATTGACGGTACAGCTCTTCTTGATTGGCATTACTGTAAATTTCCCGAAGACGGGAAGCCCGTTTGCGAGAGCCTCCTGAAAAATTGGATAAAATCGTTGCGATAGGTACGTCATGCAATTCACCTATCATTGTGCAATCCCAGTGTCGTTTATCTTCCATATTGTTAAAAAAGATTCGGTTCGGATTTATTTCATTAATCCATACATCCGTTTTATTTCTCCTTTTTCCGTAAACTATTTTGTGAAAGCAACTTCCCGAGATCAGAAATTCTTCGAGAGTCCTGCCGTCGATTTCCCACATTCGGTTATGTTGATAAACATATTCGAGGGCTATGCTCATCAGTTCTCCTAATTGCTGTTCGTTCCGGTCTCTGGAAATGCATACCGGTTGAGTCTGATTACTTCGAAATTGCCCGATAACGTTTTTTATCAGTTGGCGGATCAGATTATTTTTTAAAGGAACTTTTCCTTGTTCTTTCAAATATTGCTCTTCGGTTATCGTTCTTCCGTCCGGTAATGTTACTTTATCGCTCCATTGTTGTCCGAATGTATATTTTCTGTTTCGTCTGCGACGTCTGCGGTATGGTTCTATATTTTCCCATGCCTTTTTTGCCATCCATAAAATTTCGTATTGAGAGCGGTCGAATGTTTCGTCTTCTTTTTCTTCTTTCTTTTCCTGTTTCGGCATTAACCGGTTGTTGTTAAAAATTTTGTAGTTGCATTCATCCATAATGATTTTTATTTTACGGTTATAACTCGGAGAGCCTGTTTAAGACCTTTTTGTATTGGAGTATTATAAAGAATTTTAAACAGGCTCGGGGTTTACTTTCTCGATTGCAAAAAAAATATTGAATCGTTCCGGTTTTATGCGATAATTATAAAATCTTGCCGGAACGAATTCTTTTTTATAAATATCCCACGAGCCGGAATGTTCTCTATTCTATTTTTACCGAAAAAGAAATTGAAAGATAATATTATGCAACAGAACAGATTACAAATTAAAGGTATGTCGCATCAGTTACCTCCGGCAATGTGTAGCGATGGGGAGTGTAGCCGGATCGTGAACTTGAGATGCAGAGACGGTATTTGGGAAGCTGTCGGAGAACCCCGTTTACTATATACTCCGGAAGAAACTTCTCGTAAAGTCATATTTTTGCATTGTAACGAAGCCTATAAACACTATATTTCGTATGACGGAACGAATCTCTATTTTGAGGCGGAAGAAAAGGATGGAGAGGTTTTTTCGACGGGATTGGAGGCATTGTGTGAGATCTCCGGACTGTTGAGAATAGAGTCGGTCGGGAATACGCTTGTTGTAATTACCGATACGGAAATATTTTATTTATTGTACAGAAACGGAATTTATGAGATATTGGGGACACGTCCGGATATGCCCGAAATATCGTTTTATTTGGGAGGAAGCATTCAGAGTACCGAGATATTCGATACTTATACATTGAAAGTAGAGACACAAGATGACGGTATTTGTCGTCTTTCCGATACGGATAAGAGGGCATTTATTTCTTGGATATATGGCACGTATAGTAAATGTAAGAGTAAATTACTTTCGGACGGTTATTTTGCACATCCTTTTTTGGTGAGGTATGCACTCCGGATGTATGACGGTTCTTATATTCTTCCGTCTCCGCCTGTTGTCATGTTACAATCGGATAAAGCCGATACGTTGAATAATATTGAAGCACTTTGCGAATTAGAAGATGGATATTTGAGGAGATTTGTCGAAAATAAATTCAATTTAAGGGGAGAGTCGCTTTATTATAATATCGGTAAGTGCGATTTATCTAAATGGGCGGATATTATTACCGGGATAGATGTGTTTATTTCAAAAGAAATACCGGTAGTCAAGCAGGTTGCCATGACAGAAAATGACTATCGGTATGAGATACGGAATATCGGTGGCAAACAGACTCGGATTATTATTTTCGATGTGCCGCAATTGACAGAGGAGGAGATCAGACGGAAACTGGCGGAAGAGGTTGTATTCTTTAAAGTAGCATCTCTTTCCGGAAAGGAACAGATTAATAATCCTTTTTCATTGGAATATAGCTGTGATTTGAATAATCTCGAACAACAAGATTTGTTGCCTTTGGATAATTTTTCTCATCACCGTATTACGGCAAAGACCTCTTATGTGTATAACGGAAGATTACATCTGGGAGGAATATCTATGTACTATTCCAGCGGTTTTCCTCTTTCTGTTTTTGCTTTGACACAGAATCGCTATAACGGAATCGATTTGATCGATATCGATGTACAACGGGGATATATCGAAGTGTATATGAACGGTTCTGACGGAGAGAGACATCTGGTAAATTCTTTTAAGTCTCCTATGTCTCTCAAAGGTCTTTCGGCTATGATTTCTTATCCTGACAGCCGGGCATATAAAATGGATGTGAGGATATGTGACGATGTCGAAGGAAAACAATATGGGATAACAGTCGATTTGAAATCTTCTCAAGATCAGAATATGGCTTATTATATTTCTCCGGATTTAAAACCTATTACTTTTTCTGAAATATCCGAACCTGATGAAGGTAAGATTCCGGAAGAGACGAATGCTGTTGAGTATGCTCCCAATAAGTTGAGGGTATCGCAAATAAATAATCCTTTTGTATTTCCTCAAGAGTTTACTTATATTTTATCGGGAGGAGAAATTACCGACTTAGCGGCTGCTACGGCAGCCTTGTCACAAGGTCAGTATGGAGAGTTTCCGTTATATGTGTTTACGACAGAAGGTATATGGGCTTTGCAGCAGGGGAGTGAGGGAGTCCTTTACAGTAATCAACATCCTGTAAATCGGGAAGTTTGCTTATCTTCGAATCTGATTGTTCCGATAGATAATGCCGTCGTTTATCTATCCGAACAAGGAGTCATGGCTTTGCAGGGAGCAGAGTCCAACTTACTTTCTCCTGTGTTTAGCGGCGTTCCGGATGCACTTCCTCAAGATTCGTCCGATAGTGATTTTATATTATTATCGGAGACTTCCGTTCCGTTTAGAAAATATATTCAAGGAAAATGTGTCGCCGGGTATAATTATATCCGGCAGGAAATTATTTTCTTGAATGCCGATTATCATTTTTGCTATGTATTCGGATTATCTTTTTCGAGTTGGTACTGCCGTATTATTGATTGGAAATATTTGTATAATCTCTATCCGGGTTTGCTTGCCGGAGATGAAAACGGTAAGCTATATGATTTGTGTTCCGAAGCTCAGTCGGATATGCAAATAGGTGTAATAACTCGACCTATAAAATTATTGCCCGATATTTATAAACGTATTTCTCACATCGCATTGCGTTGTACGGTGCAAAATGCAGATTTGGTTTGCAAGGTATGGGGTGCGCAAGAGTCAGAAGGAAATTATTCATTACTTTATCGTTTTCGTATTGCCGGAACTGTGTCGGGACAAATACGGATGCGTCCTGTTTCTCCACCTTTTAAATATCACCGGATAGAATGGAGTGGAACGGTTTCTTCCGATACTCATTTCGATGTAATCGATTTGGGATTCGATCCGGTTTCTTCAGGTAAGAAATTACGTTAAAAAACAAAATCTGCCGGAAAATTTCTCTTCCGGTAGATTTTGTTCGATAAATTATTGCTTAGTCTCTTTTTTATCGAATGGAGATAAATTGTCCCATCCTCCTCCTAATGCTTTGTAAAGATAAACTACGGCGATTTGTTCATCTCTTATGGCATTACTGAGACCTGTTTGTGCAGAAAAAAATCCTCGTTGTGCGTCTAATACATCGAGATAGTTGATGACTCCGTTAATATATTGTAGTCGAGCCAGTTCTACATATCCTTTGGAAGCCTCATAGAGATTTTTTTTCAGGATACGGGCTTCTTTTACTTTATTAAAGTTTACAATTGCGTTTTTAGTCTCTTGAAAGGCTGTCAGGACAGATTTTTCATATCGATAACAAGTCTGTCTGAATACTTCTTTCTGCGCTTTATGCCTTGCAATATTTTTCCCGGCACCGAAAATGGGAGAAAGTAGTGTCCCTCCGATGAACCCGTAAGGAGAACGTAAAAAGTCATTTAGAGATGAGCTTTCTATGCCGTAAGTAGCTGTAAGGGTCAATTTAGGAAACATATTCGTGAATGTGACACCTACTTGAGCGTGTGCTGCGATCAATTCTTGTTCGGCTTGTCTCAGATCGGGACGCCGCTCCAAAAGGGTCGAGGGCAATCCTACGGGTAGTTGTTCGGGCAAATAGATATCGGGATTCATTTTTGCCCGAGTAATAACAGCTTCATATTCTCCGACAAGCAGCGATAAGTCGTTTTCTTTTTGGGAAATCTTGTTTTCCAGTTCCGGTACTAATGTCGCTGTACGGGCAAGTTCCACTTGAGCCTGACGAAAAGATGTTTCTGAAGTCAATCCCCCTTCAAAACGAATTCGTGCGAGATCGAGACCTTTTCCCCATGTATCCAGTGTTTGGCGGACGATGTCCAGCTCGTTGTCCAATGCAACCAGTTCGTAATAGTATTGTGCGACTTGTGCGATCATCGACATTTGTAAAGCTCGCCTTGCCTCTACCGACGCGAGATATTCGGCAATACTTTCAACACGTGCCCATCGCAGATTTCCCCATAGATCGACTTCCCATGATAGAGAAAGCTTTCCTTCGAACGAATCATCGTTGACGGGATTATTTCCTCCGTCATTCGTATGTTCTCGTTCGGGATGTATAGCCCCGTTTATGGTAGGGAATAAATCTCCGGTAGCTATTCTTTTTCTATATGCCAATTCTTTTATACGAGACGCTGCAATCAACATATCTTTGTTATTGTCGAGAGCCTTTTGTATCAGAGACTGCAATAATGTGTCGGTATATATGGTTTTCCAATCTTGATCGGCCAGAGTTGACGAATCGGAATGCTGTTCCGTAATTCTTTCGGGTAGATGTAGTTCCGGACGGCTGTATTTTTTACCGATTTTACAGGAATAAAGACCTGTCATTATCAGAATCATGAACACTATATATATTTTGGATATCATTTTCATAACCATTTTTCTTTAATTGATGCTTTGAGTTTATATATTAAAGTAAAGAAAAACGGGACAAGGATAATCCCGAATGTGATGGAGAATATCATTCCGAAAAAGACTCCAGTTCCGATAGATTGTCGGCTTGCTGAACCCGGTCCGCTAGCCAATACCATCGGGAGCATGCCTAAAATAAAAGCGAAAGAGGTCATGACGATGGGGCGAAACCGTTGGCGTGCCGCGTGAATGGCAGCATATATGATGTCTGCACCGTTGTCAACCTGAACTTTTGCAAATTCGACTACCAGAATTGCATTTTTAGCGGCTAACCCGATCAACATGACAAGTCCTATTTGGAAATAGATGTCGTTTTCCATTCCGCAGACCCATATTCCTAAATAAGCGCCGAAAGCTGCTACGGGAAGAGATAACAGTACCGAAATAGGGACTAACCAGCTTTCATATTGTGCTGCCAAAAACAAGAATACGAACAAGAAAACAAGAGTCATTATAATACCTGTTTTTCCGTCTGCTTTTTTCTCTTGAAATGAGAGTCCGCTCCATTCGATTCCGATGTTGGCAGGCAGATGTTGTTGTGCTATTTCTTCCATAATTTCCATCGCTTGTCCCGAACTATATCCTTGTGCTGCCGCTCCTCGTATAATGGCCGTATTGAACATATTGAACCGCTTAATACTTCCCGGACCGGTCGTGTAGTCAGTCGTTCCGAGTGCAGTGAGAGGAACCATAGCTCCGTTACTTCCGCGTACGAAAAATAAATTGATGTTGTCTTTATGAGCTCGATAAGGAGCTTCAGCCTGAATATATACTTTATAAATACGGTTGAACATGTTGAAGTCGTTTACATATACCGAACCCGTATAAGCTTTCATCGTAGAGAAAATATCGGTTAGCGGTACTCCCAGTATGCGGGCTTTGTCCCGATCTACGTCGAAGTAAAGTTGCGGAATTTCTGATTGTAGAGAAGAAGACAATCCGGTCAGCTCTTTCCGTTGCAATGCGTAATGCATCAACGTATCTGCAGCTTGTACGAGATTCTGGAATGTTGCGTCTCCTCGTGCTTCAAGTTGCATTTCAAAACCACCGGAAGATCCGAGTCCCGGTATGACGGGAGGAGTGCTTAGAAATACTTTGGATTCGGGATACTGAGAAAGTTCTTCTCGTACGGTTTCCATAATTTGTTCTACTCCTACCCCTTCTCTCTCTTCCCACGGTTTAAGGATTACCGTAAGCTCGCTTCGCGATTGGTTACTTCCTACACGGGGACTGCTTCCGGTGACATTCTGCACGTATGCGACGAATGGATTTTCGAGCAGATAGGAGACAGCTCTTTCGGTTACCTTTCGAGTTCGTTCCAAAGTTGCGCCTTCAGGAAGTTCTAATTCTACTTTAAAATAACCTTGATCTTCTTGCGGCATAAAACTGGTCGGAATAAAACGGGAAATAACAAACATGATGACCAACATGATTCCAAATCCGGATAATATCCTTCTCGGATTCATTATCGCCTTTTGTATGAGATTGGAATATTTTCTGTTTCCGGTAACCAACCAGTGGTTTATATATCGGAATAGAATATGTTTTCTCTTTTTCTTATTACTCGGCTTTAACAGCAGAGCGCACATTGCCGGGCTTAATGTCAAAGCTACGACTGTCGATATGAGTACCGAAACGACGATGGTTACCGTAAATTGTCGGTAAAGTTGTCCGGTGATGCCGCTAAGAAAACTTACGGGAATAAATACGGCGCAAAGCACTAATGATGTTGCGATCAAGGCACTTGTCAGTCCGTTCATCGCTTTTTTTGTCGCCTCGTATGCCCCAATATGTTCTTCTTCCATGATCCGCTCGACATTTTCTACGACGACGATGGCGTCATCTACTACGATACCGATGGCGAGGATAAGACCGAGCATGGTCAGAAGGTTTAGAGAAAACCCGAATATCAGCATAAATCCGAAAGTTCCGATTAATGAGATCGGCACGGCAATTACCGGGATAAGGGTCGCACGCCAGTTCTGTAATGATAAAAATACGACGAGAATAACCAATCCCAATGCTTCGAACAATGTTTTATAAACTTCATGAATCGATTGAGAAATATAAGTCGTCATATCGAAAGGTATCTCGTAACTCATACCCTCCGGAAAGTTCTTGCTGATTTCTTTCATGGCGTCTTTTACCGCTTGCGCAACCTCTATCGCATTTGCTCCGGGAAGCATGTATATTCCTAATACGGCGGCATTCTCGCCATTTATACCGCTTTCGGTATTGTATGAAGAGGCTTCTAAGGAAACTCTGGCGACATCTTTCAACCGAATGAGAGAGCCGTCGGGATTAGCGCGGATTACAATATCCTCGAATTGTCCTACGGATGATAATCTCCCCTGGGTCGTGATAGGTATTGTTATGTCCAGTCCGGTTACAGGTTGTTGGCCTAAGACGCCGGCAGCCGATTCCCGGTTCTGATCTTTCAGTGCGGTTTGCAGGTCTTGTACCGTTAATCCGAAGTTTGCAAGACGGTCGGGCTGTACCCATATTTGCATGGCATAGTAGCGGCTTCCGATATTCGATACTCTGCCGACACCCTCGATTCTCCGTAATAAATCGAGTACGTTGATCGTTGCGAAATTACTTAGATATATTTCATCGAATTTCGGGTCGTTCGATGTAAGACATATAGTCATCAATTGGCTGGCCGCTTGCTTTTCTACGGATATGCCGTTTTGTATGACTTCTGCCGGCAATCGCGATTCTGCAAGTTTTACCCTGTTCTGTATTTCTACGGCAGCAAGATCGGCATCGGTAGAAACATCGAAAGTTACAGTAGCGGAGAATCCTCCCGAGTTGGAACTGCTCGATTCCATATAAAGCATTCCCGGAGTTCCGTTCAGTTCTTGTTCGATGGGTGTAGCTACCGCTTGTGATACGGTCGTTGCACTTGCTCCCGGATAGGATGCGCTTATTTTTACCACTGGAGGAGTAATTTGCGGATATTGATCTACCGGTAACAAGAAAAGTCCGATAAGCCCGATGATAACGATAACTAAGGATAGAACGATCGACAGAACAGGCCGATCGATAAAAAATCCGCTTTTCATGATTCGCTCCTTTCTTCCGGTGTCTCAGGCTTGATGGCTTCGGTAACCGGTTTGACTTTCATGCCCGGAGTCAATTTGTGATAGCCTTCCGTAACGATTTTTTCACCTGCGGCAAGACCGCGTTCTACAACCATTTTGTTCCCGATTTCCGGTCCTATCTCTATAAACCGTTTTTCTACCGTAGAGTCTTTGCGCATAACAAAAATATAAGCTCCTCCTTTTTCTAAGATTACAGACTTATTAGGTACTACAATAGCATCTTCACGGACATCGAGCAACAGTTTTACTTTGGTGAATTGTCCCGGTAGCAGTACCTGTTCCGGATTAGGCATCTCTGCCCGTACGGAGAATGTTCCGGTTTGCGGATCTACTTGCGGTTCTGCAAAATCGACCAGACCTTTTTGCGGATATATCGAATTGTCTGCAAGCGTAATCGTTATATAAGGCTGCCACGTGCGGGAGGTGTCCCGTTGTCCTAAATTGACGTTTCGTTCTTTACTGCGTAAGTAATCCAAAGCAGTCATGCTGAAATCGACTAATACCGTGTCGCTTTTGACAATGGTCGCCAATAAAGATTTTCCTCCCGGACCGACTAATGTTCCTACATCGACATGACGCTCGCTTATTCGTCCGGAAAGGGGAGAATGAACTGCCGTATATCCCAATTCCATTTCGGCTTGCGATAGATCGGCTTCGGTCATATTTACCGAAGCTGCCGCACTTTCGTATGCGGCAATCGCGTTATCGAGGTCTAAGCGGCTTGCAGCATTTTGAGCGTACAAGGGTTGTATGCGCTCTAAGTCGCGTTTGGCTTTCAGTGCTTGGGCTTTATCTTTGGTAAGTTGAGCTTTTACTTTATCGACTTTTGCTTTGTATTGGTCGGGATTGATAATGAATAATAGTTGATTTTTAGGAACATAAGTGCCTTCTTCGAAGAGCATTTTTTCAAGGTAGCCTTCTACTCGTGCACGAACTTCGACGAACTGTTGTGCTCGAATGCGTCCCACATATTCTCCGTAGATTTCGACATCGTCTGTCGTTACGGTCTCTATAACTACCGTAGGTTCAGAGGCCGCTGCTTTTGGGGGACGGCTTAGGAAGTAATAGACGATTCCGATGACGATAATCCCGATGATAATGATCAGAACCTTTTTTCGATTAAACTCCATTTTGGTGATTGACTCTACAAATTTTTTCATATATAGTTTTTCAAATTATTCAAATAACTGAGTATATAACAATATCCGTGCAAAAAAGCAGGTATATTTATCATTTTATTGAAAATAAGTTATCTGATACCCTATTTCGGTCTTGGTAAAAAAACAAGGGTGTAGATATTTTCTACATCCTTGTTGAATTTTTATATATCGGATCAGAACATTTTCGCAACACGATGTACGGCTGCAACAAATGCGTCGACCTCTTCTTTAGTATTATAAACAGCAAAAGATGCGCGAAGTACACCTTCCACACCTAAAGCCTGCATCAACGGTTGGGCGCAATGATGTCCTGTCCGGGTAGCAAAACCGAGTTTGTCAAGTAACATCCCCATATCATAATGATGAATGTTTTTTACAAGAAAAGAGATAACAGCACTCTTTTCATGTGCAGTTCCGAAAATCCTCATACCGTCTATCTGCATCAATTGTCCGGTTGTGTAGCGAAGCAGGTCTTGTTCATGTGCTGCGATATTCTCTATCCCGATACTTTCGATATAATCAAGAGCTGTCGCAAAAGCCATTGTTCCGATATAGTCGGGTGTCCCGGCCTCGAATTTATAAGGAAGCTCATTGAATGTGGTTTTTTCGAAAGATACATGAGAGATCATTTCGCCCCCTCCCTGATAAGGAGGCATGGCGTTCAGCCATTTTTCTTTACCGTATAATACTCCTATTCCGGTAGGACCGTACATCTTGTGTGCCGATAAAACATAAAAATCGACATCCATATCTTGCACGTCTATGCGAGTATGAGGAGCAGCTTGAGCTCCATCCAGCAAAACAGGTACACCGTGCGAATGCGATATTGAAATTATTTCTTTTATGGGATTCACAGTCCCCAAAACATTAGAGATATGTGAGAGTGATACGAGTTTTGTCTTTTCATTGAATAATGAGCGGAAAACATCCATCTTCAGTTCTCCGTTTTCATCGATAGGCACGACTCTCAATGTAATCTTTTTCCGGTTTTGAAGCAATTGCCACGGAACAATATTGGCATGATGTTCCATTTCCGACAATATTATTTCATCTCCGTCTTTCAGAAAAGCATCTCCGAACGAACTTGCGACCAGATTTATGGATTCGGTAGTTCCACGAGTAAAAATAATTTCATAATCGTGTGCTGCATGCAAATATTGTTGCACTCTTTTTCGTGCATTCTCGTGACCTTCGGTAGCTTCCTGGCTTAAAAAATGCACACCTCGATGCACGTTTGCATTGATCCGGTCATATCCGTCTCTGATCGTATTGACGACACATTCGGGAGTTTGAGAGGTTGCAGCATTGTCAAAATAAACCAATGGTTTTCCATATACTTTTTGTTCGAGTATGGGAAAATCATTTCGTATCTTTTGAATGTCTAACATAGTTGTATAGTCTCCTTTATTTTATTGACAGATATTACATCCTGCACATTTGTCGAGTTCTCCACGAAATCTTTTTTCTACCAATTGGCGTAGCCGATCTTTCAAAGCATCCATCCTGACATTCTCGATTACATCGTTGGTAAAAGCGAACATCAGCAGCATTCGTGCTTCAGCTTCGGGTATTCCCCGTGACCGGAGATAGAATAAAGCATTTTCATCTAATTGTCCTACAGTTGCCCCGTGACTGCATTTTACATCATCCGCGTATATTTCGAGTTGAGGTTTCGTGTACATGTGGGCTTCTTTTGTAGCACAAAGATTTCGATTGGTTTGATAAGCCGAAGTTTTCTGAGCGCCTTCCCGTACGAGAATACGTCCGCTGAAAGAACCTGTCGACGAATCGTTCAGTACATATTTAAATAGTTCGTTACTCGTACAGTAAGGAACGGCATGATCGATGAACGTGTGGTTATCTACCGATTGCTTTTTATCTGCTATCGCCATCCCGCACAAATGAGCTTCTGCATGTTCTCCGGAAAATGTCATCCGGTAATTGTTGCGAGTTGTGCCGTTATGAAGGGTAATGCCGTTAATAAGTACGTTCGATTTTTCAGCTTGATCTACAAAAGTAGAGGTTATCCGGTTAGTGTTTAGTGATGATTCTTCTATATCATAATAGTCGAATACCGCATTTTTGCCCGCATAAATCTCGGTTACTTGCGATGACAAAAATTTCTTTTTATCCATCGTATGGTCACAAACCAGCAAACGGGCTTGTGCTCCCTCTTCCAGAACGATCAGCAATCGGCGGTTTACCATAAAATCTGCATCTCCCCGTAGTATATTGATCAGTTGTATCGGTTTTTCTATGATAACGCCTTTAGGGACATAAAGAAAAAATCCGTCTTGTACGAATGCCGTATTTAATGCGACGATTCCATCGTTTTGGGTACATGCCTGCTTCCCGTAGTAACGCTGTACCAGATCGGGATGAGAACGAGCCATTTCGTTAAGACTTCCGATAAGAACCCCTTCAGGAAGTTTTACTTTAGGATTTTCTTTTGTATAAAAACTGTCATTGACTACAAAGTAAAGCAATGTACTGAGATTAGGAACATCGCATCGGAATACTTCGTAAGGGTTTACCGGTATCTCTAAACGGTTCAGATTCAATCCGTAATCAGGAGCGAACAAATCCGGAATGTTCGTGTGCTTATACTCTTCATCGTTTGGAGTGGGAAATCCTGTTTCCCGGAAATCGGACATCGCTTTTTCCCGCAATGCGTTAAGAATGGGAGAAGCATGACTGTCGATGAGCGAATGGTACTGGTCGTACAATTCTATATATTGTTTTTCTATATTCATGATGTACAATGATAATAAAACGACTGATTAAAAAGAAACAGATCGGATCTATTTATCGACTTCTTTCTTGATCCAATCATATCCTTTTTCTTCTAACTCTAAGGCCAGTTCCGGACCTCCCGATTTTACGATACGCCCTTTATAAAGCACATGAACAAAATCCGGAGCGATATAATCGAGCAATCTTTGATAGTGAGTAATTACGATCGTCGCATTTTGATCTGATTTCAATTTATTCACGCCTTCTGCAACGATACGCAAGGCATCTATATCCAGTCCGCTGTCCGTTTCGTCCAAAATCGATAAACGAGGCTGAAGCATAGCCATTTGAAAAATTTCGTTTTTCTTTTTTTCTCCGCCGGAAAACCCTTCATTAACCGATCGACTCGCCAATTTGTTATCCAATTCTACGATCTCGCGTTTTTCACGCATCATACGCAAAAAATCTGTTGCGGATAGAGGTTCTAAACCCTTATATTTGCGTTGTTCGTTCACAGCGGCACGCATGAAGTTTACCATGCTTACGCCCGGTATTTCTACCGGATATTGGAAACTCAAGAAAATGCCTTCGTGCGAACGGTCTTCAGGAGAGAGAGAGAGCAAGTCTTTCCCATAAAAATTTACACTTCCTTCGGTCACTTCAAAGGCCGGATTTCCTGCCAGAACCGAAGATAATGTACTTTTTCCCGATCCGTTGGGACCCATAATCGCATGAACTTCTCCGGGTTTTACCGTCAGGTTGATTCCCTTTAATATCTCTTTGCCGTTGATACTGGCATGTAAATCTTTAATATCTAACATCGTATGTCGTCTTTTTTATGTTCAAATTAAAAGTATTCAATTATCCTACCGAGCCTTCTAAGGAAATTTGCAAAAGTTTCTGGGCTTCGACAGCAAATTCCATCGGGAGCTTGTTCATCACTTCTTTTGCGTAACCGTTTACAATCAGACCTACGGCATCTTCTGTCGGAATACCCCTTTGGTTGCAATAAAAGATCTGATCTTCGCTGATCTTGGATGTGGTGGCTTCATGCTCTACGACTGCGGTATTGTTCTTTATATCCATATACGGAAATGTGTGTGCCCCGCAATGAGAACTCAGCAATAAACTGTCGCATTGTGTATAATTCCGGGCATTGTCGGCACGAGAGGAAACTTTGACCAGTCCCCGATAGCTGTTTTGGCTGTATCCTGCAGAGATACCTTTAGAAACAATCGTGCTTTTTGTATTCTTTCCCAAATGAATCATTTTCGTTCCCGTATCTGCCTGTTGGTGATTATTGGTCACGGCAACCGAATAAAATTCTCCGATCGAATTGTCTCCGGCAAGTATGCAGCTCGGATATTTCCATGTAATGGCAGAACCTGTTTCTACCTGTGTCCATGAGATTTTCGAGTGATCACCTTTACAGATACCCCGTTTCGTTACAAAATTGTAGATACCGCCTTTTCCGTTCTTATCACCGGGATACCAGTTTTGAACGGTAGAGTATTTTACTTCTGCACGGTCGTGGGCGATTATCTCTACTATTGCCGCATGCAGTTGGTTTTCGTCACGCATCGGAGCGGTACACCCTTCGAGATAGCTTACATAACTGTCGTCGTCGGCTACGATTAAAGTGCGTTCGAATTGTCCTGTATTGGCTGCGTTGATACGGAAATAGGTTGATAACTCCATCGGGCAACGTACCCCTTTGGGAATATATACGAACGAACCGTCGCTGAATACGGCGGAGTTGAGCGCTGCAAAAAAATTGTCACGATAAGATACCACCGAACCCAGATATTTTTTTACTAAGTCGGGATAATCCTTAACCGCCTCGCTGAACGAACAGAAAATTACGCCCAGTTCGGCGAGTTTTTCTCGGAATGTCGTTTTTACCGAAACGCTGTCCATGACGGCATCGACGGCAATTCCGGAAAGTTTCATTTGTTCTTCCAAAGAGATTCCTAATTTGTTGAATGTCTTCAGTAACTCGGGATCTACTTCATCAAGACTTTTCGGTCCTTCTTTTTTCTTAGGTGCGGCATAATAGCTGATTGCCTGATAATCGATAGAAGGAATATCTAAATGTGCCCAATGAGGCATCTTCAACGTTTTCCAGTGTTCATAAGCCTTTAGTCTGAATTCGAGAAGCCATTCAGGTTCTCCTTTTTTTTGGGAGATAAGCCGGATTACATTTTCGCATAATCCGGTAGGAATCACTTCTGTTTCTATATCGGTTACAAATCCGTATTTATAATCATTGGAAGTAACGTCGTTTAATATTTGATTAGGATCTTCTTGTTTCATATATGTATTTTACATTTAGCCCATTATCGTTCGAATAGGATAGAATGGGGATATCGTAAGAATATCTTTTTAATAAACACACACTTATCTGTTTTGGTTTGTCTGTTTCTTTGTTTTTATTCTCGCTACGAAATGCTTGTTTAGATAAATCGAGAATAAAAGGTGCGACTTTTATAATTTCGGAGTAAAAATATGAATTTTCTTGTGTTTTTGTATCTTTCGGGTCTAACTCCTTGTGTAATAAATCATAAATATTCAGGACTACACTGATGACAAGAATATATTTAAATCCGCAGAAAAGTACGCCGGCCCATTTGTCCGGAAGTCCGAGATGTAACATCCTGGCGAAGCGTTGCATTAGCCGGGTGATAAATTTGCAAGAAAAGAGAATAATCAGGAAAGTCACCAAGTATGCGATTTTATGATTGACGTATTCGGGAAACAATTCTGTTTTATTCAATAGCAATCCCATGAAAGGAGAAAACAGATTAGCACCCAAAATAGCCAACAGTATACCACCCAAAGCTCCGATCTGACGAATAAGTCCTAAATGATAGCCTCGGAAAATACTGTACAAAATGAGTACGGCAATGACTATATCTATAATCTCGATTCTCATACTCCCTTAAATCATTTATCCCCGAATAGAAAAACACAGATGTCAAAAAAGTTCCGGCTTATCGGGTTACTTCTTTTACATCCGTGTTTATATTCTTGCTGCAAATAGGTAACCCGATTGTTTCGGTAATGCCTGTGCAGTGTTATTACAGGGTCTTTTTTACTTCGACCTCTTCATACGCTTCGATCAAGTCGCCTATCTTGATGTCGTTGTAGTTAGCGATGTTAAGACCGCACTCATATCCGGTAGCGACCTCTTTTACATCTTCTTTGAATCGCTTCAGCGAACCGAGATCTCCGGAATAAATAACTATACCGTCACGGATAAGGCGAATCTTGTTGGTACGTTTGATTTTACCTTCTTTAACCATACATCCGGCGACAGTTCCCACTTTTGTGATCTTGAAAGTTTCTCGTACTTCGACAGTTGCCGTGATTTCTTCCTTGATTTCCGGAGAAAGCATTCCTTCCATAGCAGATTTTACTTCTTCTATCGCATCGTAAATGATAGAGTAGAGTCGAATATCCACACCTTCTTTTTCTGCAAGACGACGGGCTGCCATAGACGGACGTACTTGGAATCCTATGATAATGGCATTCGATGCGGCGGCCAAGGTAATATCCGATTCGGAAATTTGTCCTACGGCTTTATGCAATACGTTTACCTGAATTTCTTCGGTCGATAATTTGATCAGAGAATCGCTCAAGGCTTCTACCGAACCATCTACGTCTCCTTTTACAATTACATTCAGTTCTTGGAAATTGCCGATGGCAATACGTCTTCCTATATCATCGAGAGTCAGTAGCTTGTGTGTCCTCAATCCGAGTTCTCGCTGTAACTGTTCCCGCTTGTTTGCAATCTCACGGGCTTCTTGCTCGCTTTCCATTACGTGGAAAATGTCTCCTGCTTGCGGAGCGCCGTTCAAGCCTAAGATCAATGCCGGGGCAGATGGGCCTGCTTCATTGATCCGTGCATTTCGTTCGTTGAACATGGCCTTGACACGTCCGTGATGTGTTCCTGCAAGGACAATATCTCCGGTGTGAAGAGTTCCGTTTTCTACCAATACGGTAGCTACATACCCTCGTCCTTTATCCAGAGTCGATTCAATTACCGAACCGGTAGCTCTACGGTCGGGATTGGCTTTTAAGTCGAGCAATTCGGCTTCGAGTAAAACTTTTTCGAGCAGTTCGTGCACGCCTGTACCTTTTTTTGCTGAAATATCTTGAGACTGATATTTTCCGCCCCATTCTTCGACAAGGTAATTCATGTTGGCCAGCTCTTCTTTAATTTTATCGGGGTTGGCATTGGGTTTATCTACTTTGTTGATGGCAAATACGATAGGTACGCCGGCAGCCGAGGCATGGTTGATTGCTTCGACGGTTTGCGGCATCACGCTGTCGTCTGCAGCAACGATGATGATTGCGATGTCCGTAACTTTAGCTCCTCGGGCACGCATTGCGGTAAAAGCTTCGTGACCGGGTGTATCCAAGAATGTGATTCTTCTGCCATCGTTCAATTTTACGTTATAAGCTCCGATATGCTGGGTGATACCTCCGGCTTCACCCGCAATAACATTCGCGTTACGGATATAGTCGAGTAACGAAGTTTTTCCGTGATCGACATGTCCCATAACCGTAACGATCGGTGGACGGTGAGTCAAATCTTCTTCTTTATCCTCTTCTACATTGATCGCTTCTACTACCTCTGCACTGACATATTCTGTTTTGAATCCGAATTCTTCTGCTACGATATTGATCGTTTCTGCATCGAGGCGTTGATTGATAGACACCATGATACCGATGCTCATACAAGTAGCGATAACGTTATTTACCGGTACGTTCATCATGACAGCCAGATCGTTGGCGGTAACGAACTCGGTCAGTTTCAGGATACGGCTTTCTTCCATCTCCTGTTCTTCCAGTTCTTGAGCTTTATTGGCAAAAGCTTCTCGTTTCTCTTTACGCCATTTCGCGCTCTTTTTCTGTCCTTTGGTTGTCAGTCTGGCTAATGTTTCCTTAATCTGTTTTTGTACATCCTCTTCACTGATTTCGGTTTTTACCGGTTTTTTCAATTTCAGTTTAGGACCTTTTTGATTCCCGTTATTATTTCGGGATTGCGGATTCGTTGTCGGCGCATTCTTTTCGATATCGATTTTTTCTTTGCGGATACGTTTGCGTTTTTTGCGTTCCATATCCGTTTCTTGAGATTCGGTAGTTTTTGCCTCTGCAACGATTGGTTTTTTCAGATCATTACGTTGTTTGTCTTTAGCTTCGCGCTCTTTCCTTTTCTCTTCTTTTGTTTTTTTCTTCGGACGAGTTTGCTGATTCAACGCTGAAAGATCTATTTTCCCGACTACATTGATATTCGTAGTCAGTTTAGGCCGGTTTAGCGTAAATATTTCGTCTTCTTTTGTTTCTTCGTTCATATGGATGGGTTCATCGTCCTCTTCTTCTTCTTCGGAATTTTCGTTAATATCGTCGTTTTCTAAAACAATATCTTCTTCTTCGATATTTTCAGGTTTAGGTTCTTCTGCGATTTCAGGCTCTTTTATAGAAACTTTTTCTTCTTCCTGAATTTCCTTTTCAATCTCGTTATGATCTTGTAAGGGTTCTTCGGTAACTGTTTTTTCCTCTTTGTCCGTTACGGTCTCTTCCGGTTCTTCTTTTTTAGGAGCTACCGAACGATATAAATTATCTAAATCTATCTTTCCGACTTGTTTGATTCTCGGTTTTAGTTCTTCGTCTATTGTTGTAGCTATTTCCGTTTTTCCCGATTCATTGTCCGATGCGGGTTCTTCATAGCCTTCGAGAGCGACGGTTGCTTTGTTTTTATCTTTATTATGACGCTCCTGGCTGATACGTTCCGATTCGATTTTCAGATCTTTATCCGTACTGAATTCTTTTACCAACAGGGCATACTGTTCGTCACTGATTTTCGTATTGGGATTTGACTCAATAGAAAATCCTTTCTTTTGCAGGAAATCGACAGCTGTCTGAATTCCTACATTTAAATCTCTTGCTACTTTATTTAACCTTATCGTCATAATCGTTTTTTAACGTTATACAAAATGAAAGAAGAATATTTTAGTCGGATTCCGGGAGATTTGTCCAGACTGGGAAACAGGCAAATCCGTCTTACTTCGCAGTATGGCGGATTTCCTTTCTATTCTTCTTCAAATTCTGCTTTTAATATATTAATTATTTCATCAACAGTATTTTCTTCGAGATCGGCTTTTTCGATCAATTCTTCGCGAGACATTGCCAATACGCTTTTGGCCGTAGCACATCCGATTGCTTTTAAAGCTTCTATTACCCAACCGTCGATTTCGTCTTTAAATTCATCGAGATAAATGTCTTCTTCCTCTGTTTCATCGATGTCGCGATATACGTCGATCGTGTATCCGGTCAGCATACATGCTAATTTGATATTGAGTCCCCCTTTACCGATGGCGAGAGAAACTTCTTCAGGTTTTAAGAATACTTCGGCTTTTTTTTCTTCTTCGTTCAGACGTATTGAAGAAATTTTTGCCGGACTTAAAGACCTTTGGATAAACAGAGATGTATTTGCGGTATAGTTGATTACGTCGATATTTTCATTTCGCAATTCTCTGACGATACCGTGAATACGAGCACCTTTAACCCCGACGCAAGCGCCTACCGGGTCGATGCGGTCATCATAAGATTCTACCGCAATTTTAGCACGTTCTCCCGGAATACGCGCTACTTTGCGAATAGTAATCAGACCATCATGTATTTCCGGAACTTCCAGTTCGAACAATCGTTTCAGAAACTCTTCCGAAGTTCGGGATATGATAATTTTCGGGTTGTTGTTTTTGTTATCGACACGGGCGACTACCGCTCTTGCAGTTTCTCCTTTGCGATAAAAATCCGACGGAATTTGTTCTGTTTTCGGAAGAAGAAGTTCATTCCCTTCATCATCGATAAGAAGCATTTCCTTTTTCCATATCTGGTAAACTTCTGCGCTGACGATTTGCCCGATTCTGTCTTTATATTTATTATAAATAGCATCTTTTTGCAACTCTAAAATTTTTGATGCCAATGTTTGACGCAGGTTTAAAATAGCCCGGCGTCCGAATTTTTCGAAAATTACTTCGTCGGTAACTTCTTCACCTACTTCGTAGTCGTTATCGATTTTTTTGGCCTCGGATAAAGAGATTTGCAGATTGGGATCGCTGACTTGTCCGTCTTCGACTACTTCGCGGTTTCTCCATATTTCAAAGTCCCCTTTGTCGGGATTTACAATAACATCGAAGTTTTCGTCCGTACCGAACATTTTCGCTAATACGTTGCGGAACGATTCTTCCAACACGCTGATCATTGTCGTTCTGTCAATGTTCTTCAGTTCTTTAAATTCCGAGAACGTGTCAACCATGCTGATTGCTTCCTCTTTTTTGGCCATATTTATTTAAATCTGATTAAATATTTTGTGTACTTTATTTCATCATAACCGAAAGCGAGATCTTCCGATACCTCTACTTTTCGTTTACTGGTTTCTGTCTTTACTTTTTTTGTTATTGTGACAATAAATTTATCTTCGTCCGCTTCCTTTAGGACTCCGTTGAGCTTTAATCCCGATTTGGTGAGGACTTCGACTTCATTGCCTATATTTTTTTTATACTGTTTCAGAACTTTGAACGGGGAAGTAATTCCTGCTGATCCTACTTCAAGCTCATAGTCTTCTATATCTCGGTCGAGGTGTTCTTCTATAAATCTGTGCAAGGTCGAGCATTGTTCTATATCTATACCGTCTTCGTTATCTATTTCAACGATGATACTGTTGCCCGGCTTTACCTGAACATCTACCATAAAGCAGTCTGTTCCCGACAGTCCTTTTTCTACAAGTTCCTTTACAAAATCTTTTTCTATCATTCAAATTTTTTTAGTTTGGAAAAGGAAGATAATGTCTAATGGGTTGTATTTGGCAGCTTTAGATTAGAACAAAACGAGGGGGCAATATGCCCCCTCCTTCTTCTCCCTTTTGCGTTGCAAATATACAAAATATAGGTACGTCAACAAATAGTTTGAAGACATTTTCCTGTCATAATGTAAAATTATTTTATTATTTTAATATATATTTATATGTATTAATATAAAATCCTATTCAATAGGAAACGGGAAAGACTTGAGCTCTTTTTCTAAAATTTTCTCTTTGCCTTGGCAATATCGGTTACATAGTTGCTGAAAACGTTCTCCGTGATTCATTTCAGATAAATGAGCTAATTCGTGAAAAATCACGTAGTCGATCAGTCGATCGGGCAGAAACATGAGATGATAGGACAGGAGTATGTTGCGTCGCACATCGCATCTGCCGAGCCGTTTTCGTCCGTGGGAAACCGATACGCTGTTGTAAGTCAGGTTTAATTGTTTGGCTAATAAATCGAGGCGTTCCGGCAGATATTTTTCGGCTTCTCGTTTGATAAAACGTTTGATTCCGGCAGATATGATTTTCTGTGTCTCGGAAGATTCGAACTCTGTCGTGTCGGGACAAAATATAAACAGAATATTGTTGTGTAGCTTGAACAGGTATTTGTTTTTGTTATGTGTTTGTATGACGATAGAAAAATTCCGGGATTCGAGCAAAGTTCCCGGACGTAATATTTTGTCGTTCTTGCGTGCGTATATTTTTCGGATGTTTTCTCTGTTTTTATTTATGGATTGTATTATTTGCGTATAGGTAATGCCTTCCGGGACGGTTATCTGTAGTGAATTATCCCGTATTTTGAAAATAAGATGCCGGGCTGTCGGGTGGAGATACAGAATTATTGTACCGAATTCGTGGTCTTCGTATTGATATTTTTTCATGTGGCAAATATATTGTTTTTGTAAGATATTGTACGACTATAAATGTTAGAGTCTATATAAATTTTCCGACAAAGAGATTTTATTCGGTTATTTTTGTGTTTCTTTCTACTTTGTTTTTTCGTTTTCATTCATCGGATGGTCTACTATTTCCCTCGTAAGAACAAAAAAATTAGAAGAAGGTATTAAACTTGACCTGAACAAAATTTAAACAGACTTTAGGTGAGCTAAATTTGCATAGGTAGTTTTCTTTATCGTGTTTTGTTCTGATCTGTTTGTAAGGGCAGAAAAACATAAGGTACAAAATGACAAAATTTTTTATTTATTCTTTTTGTGTGTAAGTTGTTGATATATAGAAAGTAAAAAATATTTATATAGTTGAGAACGGAAAAACATAAAGTGCAAATGCTTTAAACTTGTATAATCCGTCTTTAATATTTGCATGCCATGTTTAAATGTGTTTATATGCTGCGTTTAAATGGGCTTATATTGAGGGTTTAATAATGCTTTATAAATCGAGTCTGGTTAAAGGTTACCCTCCACATGCAGGATGAGAAAACGATATTATTGCTTAGGTTTGATTTGCTTTAAAATTTCTTTCATGTCGTTTTTTAAATCCTCGAAATTATCCTCTAATTGAATGAGTTTTGAATAATAATTTTCGTTGATATTCGGCATTTTGGCGGATATATACCATTCTGCGTGCCATATTGTGTTGATTTCATCTGTTTGCAGGTTGAAATTAGGATAATTGGCTTTATCCACATTGTCGGACATACATACGATAAAACCTTTGTTTAAACGGTTTTTTATTCGTTTTACATAAGTGCGTCCCTCCCGATCGGAAACGACGCATACGTGTCCGTCAGGTATATTTGCCCACTCTGACGGATGTATATTGTTTATAATAAGGTAGGAACTGTCTAATAAAGTAGGAGACATCGAATCTCCCTTGATTTTAATACATATATTCATACCGGATTTGCTTACCATATTTGCCGGTAAAGATATTTGATCAGAGGTATTTAAATAAGGATCATTGTAATATCCCGAACCTGCCGCAGCCTCGATATTAACAACCGGAATGTGTATAATATTCGGTTTATTGTAATCGGCGATTGGCTCTGCTGCTAAAGTTATGATATTAGATTCTGAATAAATGGTATTTTTAGGAATCAGATTACCATTTGGATTACTATTTAGGTTACCATTTTTTTTGTTTGGTAACAATTTTGGTAACAATTCAGGTAACAATTTTTTTTCCGAATTAATCATTTCAAATATCGTTGATATATCTATGTGAAAAATATTCGCAATATCGTTGAGAAGAAGTACACTTGGAGTATTTCGTCCTATCTCTATTTGTGATAAATTAGAACGAGTTAAACCAATTTTAGAAGCAAATTCGTCTTGCGATAATCCAATACTTTTTCTTATCTCTTTAATAATCAATGATAAATCCATAATTATATATTTGTGCGAAAAATATTCGCATTTTATTTTGACATGTTACATATTGTAACTATATTTGTGACATGATACGATACAAATGTAATCAAAAATAATAACAATGAAATCGAGAGAAGAAAAAACGCCTTTTACCCTTTACGGCGAGTTGGCAAAGAAGTACGGAGTGACAATCGGCTATGTCGGCAAGATTGTCAGAGGTGAACGCATACCGAAGCGGTCGAAAACCGCCAAGCAAATTTTGGATGATTTTAAACAAGTTAGTAATCTTTTAAACATTGAGTCATGAAAAACGAAAAGTACAAAAAATACAATTGGGATACACAACATCAGAACCGTAAATCGATATACGTTTTTACGGATCGTGCACGGGTGGAATATGATTGGGACTCCGGTATGATCCTCCGTTTTTTAGACAACGAGGTGATCGACAGTTTTAATGTGGATGAATCTTATAGTATCTCCGATCATGAGAATTATCTGTTAAGGGTTGCGGAAGATGCCGAACGATTGGAAAGTGAAGAAACCGTTTAAACAAAAAATGTTATGGTTGTAACAGGAGAAGCAAAAAACAGGATAACAATAGATATTAATATTACGCATGATAAAGTCCGCCGCATTGTCAAGGTTAACAATACGGTTTATTATATGGATATTATGTCACCGGAAATGTACGCTTTTTGCGATGATCCGATAAAAAAGCTGGAATGTTATCTTTTAATGCTTAAACAAGGCAAGTCCGCTTATGATTGCCGATCCGATTGCGGATATATTTGCGGCCTTTTCAAGAAGATTAGGTTCAAGATTCTTGGAAAGCGAAAGAAGTTCAAGGTTTAGCTTCTCTATGTTCGCTTTAAGTATCTCTTCTTGTGCAGTAAAACCTCCTTGATTAAAGACGTCGTGGGCTTTTGCCTTAATAGAGATATTTATTATACCTCCTATAAATTTTTGTTGGGATAGCAGTCCTAAATCTTGGAATTGATCCAATACTGCGAAAAATTCGTCACGAGTTAAGTAATTGTTTTTTTCAGGGGAGTACTCGATTAGAAAACGCATTCCGGCATTAATTAAGTCACAAAGGAGTCGGTCTTTTCCCTTAGCAGTAATCATAGCTTAAATTTTAACGATTGACAGCGTAAAATTAAGCAATCCCGTGCAAAATACAAAGATGTATTAAGGCTTTTCCGGTGCGAATCCGGAGCGGGAACAAAAAAAGCAAGAACATGCCACAATATAGAAACATACCAGATATGGAAAAGTGTTATTCGGAGGTTGCCAAACCCGGAGAAAGAGTGTTTTGCATAACCGTTCCGGAGCTGGTAAGTTGTGGAGTATCGGAAACCTATATGAAACGGGGTATATCTGCACAACGTAACGGAGAGGTCTATTGCTGGCCGCATCATAAAGAGGGCAATACGGTATATATCCATTACGCCGGGTTGAAGGATAAGTATAAAGCCCTGATCCGGTCGGTGCTTATGGACGGCAAGGATATTGCGGAATGGTACGCCGTAAACGGACGTTTAAACGATATAATGAACCGCTTTAATCCCTATATAAATGCCGTTTATAACGATGAGGATTACATAGAAAATGACCGTTTTATACAGGATTATGCGTTTGCGGACGGCTCTGCTTTGAGTGCCGAGCTTGCGAAAAAATATCGGGACGCTCTTGTCTGGATAGCATTTTTAAGCAAAGTAAGGGATAAAAAGACCATTTCGGAAATGGGTTACACCAAAGCCTGTGTGTTTTGGGGTGATGTTGAATTTGCGCTTCGATCGAAGAACATATCATTACCCAAAGTTTACACCAAGTTACAGGAGAAGATTCGTGAATATATAAAGCGGGGTGCTGTGTGCCTGATCTCCGAGAAGATCGGTAATACTTCCGCCGTAAAAATAACGGATGAAGCGGGAGAATGGCTGATCGCACATTTTGCGTCTCCGATTGAAAGGATGACCATTGAACGCCTGTTTGTCCTGTATAACTCGGTCGCCGGACAGATGAAATGGAAGCCTCTTGCTTCTTCCCGGACGATACAGATGTTTTTGAACCGTCCGGAGGTGAAGCCGAAATGGTACGGCATGAGATACGGCGAGTTGAAAGCAAAAGAAAAATATGTACGTCAACATAAAACCGTTTTGCCGACTTGCCGGGATGCACTTTGGTACTCGGACGGAACGAAATTAAATCTCTATTATCTGGACGAAAAAGGGCAGATTGCTACCTGTCAGGTATATGAGGTTATGGACGCTTACAGCGAGGTTTTTTTAGGCTACCATATCAGCAAGTCGGAAAATTACGAAGCGCAATACAATGCCTTTAAAATGGCGATCAAGTTTGCCGGATACCGTCCTTACGAACTTAAATACGACAATCAGGGCGGACACAAGAGGTTGCAAACCGGGAATTTTTTAGAAAAAGTTGCGCGGTTATCCATAAATACAGCACCTTACAACGGAAAATCGAAAACCATTGAAAGCGCATTCGGGCGGTTTCAGTCCGGGTTTATGTCCGGCTGGAATTTTACCGGACAGAATATTACCACAAAGAGGCTTGAAAGCAAGGCGAATATGGAGTTCATATTGGCCAATAAGAACAATCTTCCTACTCTTGAGAATGCGATAAAACAATACCTGCAATACCGGACGGAGTGGAATAATGCCAGACATCCCAAATCGGGAATACCGCGGTTGCAGATGTACCGGGATAGTGTCAACCCCAAAGCCCGTAAAATCGAACTTTGGGATATGGTGGACTTATTCTGGGTGCGCTCGGCAAAGCCGGTTACTTATACCAATGCGGGTATAACGATCCGGGTAAACAATCAGAAATATACTTATGAGGTATTTACCGAAAAGGGGCTGCCGGATACCGCATTTATGCTCCGGAATATCGACCGTAAATTTTATGTGTATTACGATCCGGACGATCTGGATAACGTAAAGTTATTCAGTGCGGATAAAGACAGCCGGTTTGTTGCGGATGCACGTCCTTATATCGAGGTACACCGGGCAAAACAGGATCAGGATGAGCTGGACGCATCGTTTATCAAATATCAGGAACTGGAAGGTAAGCGTCAGCGTGTAGAGATGATGCAAAGAACGGAGGATTTGATGAAAAAATACGGTACTCACCCGGAGCAGAACGGGCTCAATATGCCTCCGATAAAAGGGCTTAATATGAAAAACGAAAAGTGCAAAAACAGATCCGTTCCGGTTGAGATAGGGGGATATGAAAAAGAAATGTCTAATCTCGATGAATTAGACCTTGCCGAAGAATACGATAAGTATATAAACAGTAAAATAGATTTTGATAAATATAAAGACTTATGACAGACGATTTGAAACAAAAAATTGCAACGGCCTGCGAGAGTTATATTACGGAAAAAGGCATTTCTCGCAATGAACTGGCTCGTATATCCGGCGTCAATCCGGCTTATATATCGGCAATCATGTCGGGAGAATACAATTATAAGAATTCCCGTACCGGGGTTTTATCTCCCATAGCGGATCGTTGGTTTACGTTGCTTGCCAATGCCGTGGGGTATAAATTACAGAAAGAGTATTGGCCGTTTGTGAAGACTCAGCAGTTTGTGGAGATTATCGCCGAACTGGAGGATGCTAAAGCGTGTGCTTATACGCGGGCTTTGATCGGTGAAACGGGTTGCGGAAAAACATATACTATCGAACGATTTAAAGCGGCCAATCCTATCGGATGCTATGTTGTCAAATGTCATAAATATTACACATTGCGTGATATAGTGGATAAGATAATGGATGCTATCGGAATAAACGAGCCGGGAAATATATCGAAAAAACTCGACCGGATAAACATCGAATTGTGGCGTATGTACCGTTGCGGACAACATCCGATTATCATCCTTGACGAGGCTGAAAATCTGACTTTATCGGCCATACAGATGCTTAAAGCACTTTATGACTTTTTAAAAAACGCTTGTGCGATCGTGTTGATAGGTACAAACCAACTTGTTAAGACACTTAACCGGATGCGAGAGCTTGATAAGCCGGGAGCACCGCAATTTTACCGTCGTATAAAAGCCGGTATCCGGAATATTACCCCTTGCGATCCTCTGTTTTCCGCATTTTTAGAGTCTATCGAGGATAAAGGCTTGAAAAAGTTACTTATCAATACCTGCGATAATTACGGGGAGTTGTCCGATTATCTTACTCCTGTATTGAGAGAGGCCGATCGTGTAAATCAGCCGTTGACGGAAAGTTTATTTCGTATTGTAAATAAGTTGTCGATATGATAAAATACAGAATAAAAAATAATAAGCATCCCAAAGGTATAGAGGTCGTATCGGATGTCGTTACCGAAAAGACATTGGCCGAAACGATCAGTAAACGCATGAATATCCCTTTGGGGGATGTAATGCTGGTGCTCGATGAGTTTAAAACGGAAGTTGCAAATCGCCTTGCAAGTGGGGAAAAAATATCGCTTGTCGATTTTGGCAATTTCGATGTGTTTTTTAGCTCTCAATGCGAACAGTTTGCTCCTCGGTTTAATCCGTTACAGGTATTTAGAGATAAAATAAAACGGCAACCCGCGAAAATTGTAAAAAAATGAATCCTCATATACAGTTCTGGTCTTTGCTAAAGCGTCAGCCGGATTATAATAGTGCTTACAAGGATGAGCTTAAAGCAATGTTTGTTTGGCAATGGTCTGGTGGGAAAACCGAAAGTTTGAGTGAATTTTACAAGACAGACCCATATCGGTACAGATCTATGCTTATGGATATGAGAAATCGGTCTTTGCCTAAGGCTTCGAACACTATAAAAAGTCTTCGGAGTCAAGTGTTAAGGTTGTTGGCTCAGATCGGAATAGATACATCAGGAACAGAACGTGGAGATTGGGAAGTTATTAATGGTTATTTGTCATCTCCCCGCATTGCCGGTAAAAAACTTAATGCAATGAGTATCGAGGAGCTGGAGTCGTGTATCGGCCGTTTACGGATGATAAAGTCAAAAGGGCGCAAATAAGTTAAAAACGTTGTAATTGTTGAGATATGGCAAAAGGATATAACCGAAAAAATAAGCTCCGGCAAATAATCCGGGTGCAGGAGGAGTATAAGTTGCATGCAAATAGCGGCCGTACGACGGCGTATATCTATAAAACGTATATCTATCCCAAATTTTTGATCTCACAGGCGACGTTTTACAATTATCTGGCTACTCCTGCAGTTCGTGATCTTAAACGGATAGAGTCGGCGGATAGTCAACAAAAAACACTGTTTTAGTATGGAAGAATTTATAAAAATGGTGGCGGCCATGCGGCGCGCACAAAAGGACTTAAAAAAAGGGGGGGGGGCTAAACGTTCCCGGGAGTGCCGCCGGCTCGAACGGCTTGTAGATCAAAAAATACGGTCTTTTGACTATACTCAACTTGAATTATTTGATTATTAACCGTAAAAATAGATGATATGAAAAAGGATGAATTATTGGAGCTTTTCGACCGGTTTCTGAAAGAGAACGGTTTGTGGTACTCGTTTTCTGATTGGCTGTTGTCGATCGGGTACACGGAGGAAGATTTGGGGTTTCAAGATGAATGATATTTAAATCAATAACGATTATGAAGAAAAAATTATCAGAAGAACAAATAGAGGCTCTAAAACAAGTTGTTGGAGGGGCTGATGTTTTAGGTTACAGTTTAGCAAAAACTCTAAGAGAAATAGAAAGAAATGCCCCCGAGCTCATTTGTATATGTGACAGGCAGAGCGAATATGGGGTAAGAGATAGGTTACCCTATTTCGGGGCAATTGTAACTAAAAAAGGATTAGAATATCTGAAAAGCCATTCAAATTGATAATAAAATGAACGCAAAAGATCAAAGAAAATTATGTAATGCGGGTTATACGATATTGCGCAGACACGATTATCCGCAACCTCATATAACATTTAAGAGTGAAGTTAATCCGGATGCTTGGAAAAAATATGGAGATAATTATCCTACTAAAGCGGAGAGGAATAGAAGTATGACGCGGTTATTGAAAGATGAAAAAATAATTGAAGATTAATTATGATGTCCTTAAAATCATTTAGATATTGGCTTCGTATAAATCATTATCGATCAAATCAATTCGGAACTGGATTAAAAAATAATCCGATTAAAAATGTAATTCGATTAATTAAATCAATCAAGCCGATAACAGATTAAAACAAACAACTAAAACAAAGCGATATGGGAAATTTAGATTTGACAGGGTTAAGCCAACAGGAAAAGGCGGAATTACTAAACAGATTGCAAGCCGATTTGAAACGGGAGGACAATGAACGCCGGGAAGCATTCGAGCAAATGCGCGATGATTTTTTGAAGCGGGTTAAAACTCGTTTTATGGATTATGCCGCACAGGGAAAGGATTTTAAAAATTGGTTGCGCGGCGAGTCTGAATCTTATTTTGATTTGTTGCGTGAGTATGGCAAATTGAGGTCTGACGATCAGCTTAGCTTTACCGTTACCGGAGAGGACTTTAAATTTATTGTCAAAGGCAATAAAGTTAAAGGCTTTGATGATCGTGCGGATATTGCCGAAAAAAGGCTTGTGGAGTTTTTACGAAACTGGGTTAAAAGCAGCGATAAAGGCGAGAGTGACCCGATGTATAAATTGGCAATGACGATGATACAGCGTAACGGTAACGGGGATTTGGACTACAAGTCTATATCGGCGTTGTATTCTTTGGAGGATAGTTTTAATGATCCGGAATATTCGGAAATCATGAACCTTTTTAAAGAAAGCAACCGGGTGGAAAATACCGTTATCAATTTTTATTTCGAGGAGAAGAACAAATATAATCTTTGGCAAAAAGTCGAACCGTCATTTAATCGCATATAGCATGAGTGAAATTAGCAAAATATTGAAAATCGTGCCTCCGATATTAATCAATCATAAAGGAGGCGAGGTGTTTACCTCCCATGGACATATCTGTCCTCATTGTAACGGGAACGGGAGTTTTAGTAAAGAAGTGGGACGGGAAAGGTATGAATCGGAGGATTGTCCGGTCTGCAAAGGTAAAGGCCGGTTAATGGCTAAAATTGTAGTCGGTTGGTTACCGGATGAATAGTTAAAAAACAGCGTTTAATAATTTGTTAAACGCTGTTTTTTTATAGCTTTGTGTTATAATTTTAATCTTTAATGTATGAGAAAGAAATGGATTTTTTATGTATTATACATAGTCTTATTTGTGATTATTGTCTATGTTTTTAATATTAGGTTATCTGGAAATAATAACTCTGTAAATGATAGTGTAGTTTCTGTAGATTCTTTATCGAATCAAAAGAGTATTGCAAAAGATGATGAAATTAAATCAAAAATTGAGATTTTACAGCAGATTATAAATTGCCCTAAAAATTATCACCCGAAATCTAAGATTGACGGAGAAATACAAGAATATAGTGTTCCTGTTTTAGATATTAAGAGATATAGTTGTAATATTGATTTTGAGAATGAAGAATTTGGAGAGAATTTAGAAAAAGAAATTAGATATTGGGTAAATTATGTTTTATTAAAAAAAACAGATGCGCATGTAATAAAAGTATCTTGCTTTTGTCCTCAACAAAAGTTGAGTTTTAAAACCGGATATTTCTCTTTTACGGGTACGTGGGCGGATGATAACAATGCAAGTACAGAATATGAAAAGTATAAATTAGAAATAGGGTGGTAATAAAAAGAGGCTTTTAGCCTCTTTTTATTAATTTATTATATATGAATAATATATAGTATGAGTTTTATAAATAGAACAATAAGACAAATAAAAAAGGTTGTTAAGATGCTGAATTTTATATTTAGCATAATTTTTTTAAGGTATGGATGCATAGTTTTTTGCAAAGATACTACTTAATTGCAATTTTTTATGGCACTAATAAAGTCCTGCCGTATAAAATCGGACATTCGTTTGTTTAACGCGTCGGATTGTCCGATAAATTGTCGTTTAGGCATGGTATAGCGAATGTGTCGTTTGTAGGCCTTAACTGTGTATTTTTTTATTCGCTGCTGTTTGATCTTTTTACCGTCTTTACGTGTGTAAGCTTTGCGTGTATGTTCGCGGCGTGGATGGGATTTTACGTTTTGTATGTTATCGATATTTCCGCCGTCATTGTGTATTTTGGCATATTCTACATCCGTACCGATCTCGAAATAGTTTGACCCTATGCCGGTTCTTCGGATACTCCGGCGCAAACGCCCGGATTTCGTAAGTATCGCCCTGTTATCGCTTTTTCTTCCGGTTCGGCGTTTTCGGGGTTTCCATGGTTCGGGCGTTTTGTCAAGCCAGTTTTGTGTCCGAAATCTCTCTTTTGTAAAATTAACGGCAATAGCTGCACATTTAACGGGTAAGTGATCGAGTACCTTGCCGATGTTGTCAAATAGTTTCAAATCATCCATATCAATAACTTGTTTCGAGATTTCGAACAACCCTCAAACACATTTCCGTGAACCAATCTTCTATTTGCCTGCTGTCCATGTGCTGAAGGTTTGTCTGTTGAGTGTTTATGCCTCCTTTATTAAAAGCATCTATATTGACTGTAATGTTACGAACCTGCTTGGCTGATCCCGTAATTGTGGTTATACCATTGTCATCTATATTCGGTTTCTTTTTCGGTGATATATCAAGGTCTGCATATTCTGTAATGTTATTGCCATTATTAGTTTCTTTTTTCCAGCGACTTATATACTCATTTCTAAGATTGTTTAATGCTGTTGCTTTGCCGTAAAATGTGTCAGCGGTCGGTAAGGTATTATATGTCGATATTAGGTCTTTAAATCCTATTGATCCTGTTTTATAGAGAAAAGCGAGTTGTGTCATTTTTTTTATAAAACCGCCACTTTTATTTCCGTTTTCGTTACTTTTTACAATCTCTTCATGTAATAAGTTCAGATTTTTTTCATAATCTGCTCTTGTATGATATTTTGCGTTTTCGAGTAAATCCCCATATTGCTTTGTTGCTATTTTTTCACCAGCATTGCGATCGTAACCCGGGATATTAGGTATGATTTTAATTAACTCGAGTACTCCTAATTTCAATTCATTGATTTTTATTTTCAATGGTAATAACGATTCGCCAATTTCCGTCTCGAGCACATTGAGCTTGTTTTTTAGTATATCGGTACGCAGATTTAGATCATTTTTAGCTAATTCTGTCGCTTTATCAAACTCGAATTTTGTATCATTAAAGGCTTTGAGAGTATTTTGTAAATTCCCGGTTTGATCAGTTGCTGCTTGTATATATGCGATAAGTCCCTCCGAACCTGTAAATTGATTTTTTAAACTAATAATGGATTTATCACCTTTTAATTCCCTGAACTTTTTATTTAGATCAAGTAATATTTTATCAGCCTGACGGAGACGATTGTTGTTGTCATACATTTTGATGCCCTGCGCTTCGAGGGCTTTGATTGTGGTGTCCTTGGTAAGATCGTTAAAAAAGGATTTTGTCAGAGTTGCGGCTTCATCGATAGATTTTGTTTTGACAGTAAATAAAGCGAACAACTTATTTGCGGTGTCATAAGTTTGTTTCGATGCTGCTGCCGATCCCGCATATACAGACATTACATTTGCCAATTGATCAAATGTCGTAACTCCGACTTTTACGGTTGCAAATGCCGATTTATTGAAATCGGTCAACTCTTTTGCTCCGAACCCGTAATTTGCCATGGCTTTACCCGTACCCGCAATCCAGTTATTAAAATCCGCCTGCATTATTTGAGCAAACTCACCCTGCTGTTTTACGATCTCTTTAACTTCATTGCCATATTTCCCGGTCACGGATTGTATATCGAAAAATCCGGCGGATGTTTTCCGGGCGTCGAAACCTTTATTGAAGGCTGTATCTAAAACGGTATTTTTAAGTCGGTTAAGTTCGCTTATCGGTTTATCGATATTGAGGTTTTGCAGTTGTCTGAATTGTGTATTGAAGTCGGCCGCCGCTTGAGTGGTTTTTTGAAACCCTTTGTATAATACCGCGACTCCGGCCGCTGCTGCCACGTACGGGTTTTTAACCAACCGCATAGCGGCATTGAATCCGGGTATCTCGTCCCGCATTTCCCGAAACGCCCGGACGTGAGCCAGTTTAAGCCGGTCGAGATCTCTCCGCATCTCGCCCGTGTCTCTTTTTATCTGTTTTTTTGCCTCTGTAAATCCGTTCGAAAACTTTTGTTTGTCAAGGATGAACCGCATCCGTATTACGTCAAATGTGCTCATATCGTGTATATTTTAGGCTGTTTAATATTAATGTCTTCAATCCGGCCGGTTATGTCATTATTCAGATAGGTGCGTTGAACGGTCGTCTGAAATGTCAGTTTGTGATAAATACCGTAGTCGGTGGTAACCGGACTTTCGTTGATCAGAGAAAGATAGGTCGTATTTTCCGTGTTGATACCCTCCAGAATATCCGCTACAATTTGGTAATAATCCAACCGTTTTAACCCTTCAGAGAGACGTTTTGACACGTTACTGCAATCCGGCAGGGGATCGGCGATTACATGCAGTTCGACAGTTGCAGTGCCCGTTTTGGTTTTACCCGCATACGTCCAATTAACCGCATAATCGAAAAAAATACAAGGATAAACAAACTCATAATCTTCGTTGTATGGTTGTCCGTCCCAAATATTGATAAAGCGTGGCGGTGTCATATCTTTTTGTATAAAAACCTGTTTGTTCTTTTCCAGCTCGTCGATAATTTTTAAATATAAATTCATCATATTATTGCATATTAAAATATTATACGTATATTTGCGGTGTTCGGGCTTGCGAGCCTGAAGTTCTTCTGCGATTACCCGCTGCTTCGGTATCGGATAATCGCAGTCGTATTTTTAACGGGTCGCTTTATATATTATTTCCCCTTTCTGACTTATCACGATTACTCCTTTTAAATCTGTTAGTTCCGTCATTTTTGTATCGACAATTTTTCTGATGTTATCATTCCCTAATTTGTGCTGTTTTAAGTCGAGCTTAATAACCGCATAATCCGCCTGTTCCGCCGCTTGTGCGATACGATGCGCAAAATTGCGTTCTCCGGTAATGATCTTGAAATCACATACCATTTTATTACCGTCAGTGTCGGATATGACCGCATCCGGGTTTTTGGCGATATTGCGCTGCTTGTATCCGTCCGGCAGATAACGTTTGCGTAAATGGGCGTCTTTGGCGTGTATGTCGGGCAAAAGGTATATATCTTTATATCCGGCCTTACAGAGGTCGTTCGCCACCGAGGTATTACCCGGTATTTCGGTTTTGTTGTGCATGACGTTTATTTCGATCGGCATTCCATTGTCGGATAAAACCCGATGATAAGTATTGTCGGGCGGCAGCCATGCGATAGCTTTGCGTATTTCAGCATTCGGTACTCCATTGTAATAGGGATGTTCCTTGGGGTATATAAGTCCTGTTTCTGCCAAGTTGGTTTTGAACATTTCCGGTATCGGGACGTTCGGAATGCGGTTTTTCGGTGTCGGGCGTGAGCGTCCGGGAGCTTGCTCTACATCACAGCGACATCCCCAGCCGTTAGGCGGATAATTGGTTTTCCAGAACGCATCGTCGATTGGCCGGGTGATCCCGTCCAATGCCTGATGTGCCGGGCGGACATTACTGTCTCCGACGGTTCTGTACGTCAGTAACGGGATTGCCTCTTTGTCGTTCTGGAACTGTGCCCACCGGGACGCCATTTGTGCTCCGGCTATTGCGGAGTTGCGTTCGGTACGCAGCCAGTTTTTATTGTACTTGTCGTTAATGGCATTTATCCGGTCAAAAAATTCGGATTCGGAAACAATGCGCTCGCCGTCATGCAATGCCGATGTCATGTCGTGTAACTGTTGCCAGTTTTTTGCTGCCGAGAACTGGTATATGTTTCGGGTCAGGTTGTCGATCATATCGGCGTCCGGGGTGTCCCATTTGACCTGCTCTATCGGCCGGGTATATCCTTTTGCCATGGATGCGGATAATTGTTTAACTGTCCCGGACAGCAATCCGGCATCGTGGGCGGGTGTGCCTCCCGATAGAATTATCTCCGCTATACGGTTGATCTCGTCTTCCATAGAGTCGATCGACTCATTCTTTGCAGACGGATGAAAACCTCCGCAATATGGACACGGCTCGTATAATAGCGGGGGATCGGCCTGAGCCTTCGGCGATCCCCCTAACGAAAATTTTCGTAAAATCCTCCGCTGCCGATTCTGGGGCTCGGTTCTTTATACTGTGCGGTCATATTGAATAATCCGGGTTGCACTTCTTTTTCACCGATAATCGGGAATCCGAAAGTTTTGCTTACCCAATCGGCGGGGATGTCATATCGATATGATGCCTGATTAACGATATCCCATTGTTCCTTTAGTGTAAGTTCGTAGGTCTGATCAAAAGTGAAAATATCCTTTCCTGGGTTCAGATCATGTCCGAAGCGTGCGAGCATCGGTATGAGCTGGTCGTTTGTAATAAAAGTAATAATCCTTTTGTCCCGTGCGGCGATCTTGTCGTCGAGATTACGCTCATGCACTTCGGATTGAGACCGGCTGCTGCCGTCATCGGATACCATTGTACCTCCGCATATAGCTTTGCTGATCTCCGTGTTTATCCGGTCTATCTGTTTGTCATAAACATTGTAAGAATCGCTGCCGGCAGCCGGCTTTATATCGATAGTCGTACCCTCCGGCAGTACAGCCTGTGCCGCTTCTCCTAAAGTTGCCAGCATTGCCCGGATTTTTGCAATCTCGGCGTCGGAACTTTTGTTTGTCGTGGCGGTAATCATCGGCATGCCGAAACGTTCGGAAAATTCAGCCCACGACTGTTGCGCGTTGCGTTTCCAGATCAATTGTCCGCAGAGGTTGGACAGCAATCCTAAATCGTCGGGATTACCGATCTCGATCAAAGTATCTCCGATAAATGATACATAATCTACCCCTTTGCTATCGGATACGGATAACAGTATTTTATGTTTTAACGGTACGATGTTGCGGCGCGGAATAAGTTGGAACTTGGGTTTTAGCGGATTTACCAGCTCCAGCAACGTGTAACCTCTGATGATCGAGTCCAGCGCATCTTCCATAAAATCATAGAACCATTGCTGTTTGAAAAAGGCCGTTTTGCCGGCTTGCTCTTTTCCCGACGGGTCATTGATCGAAAAATTACTGCACAGGGTCGCGGCTTTGCGCATTTCTGTTTGTGATATATAATGTCCGTCAGAAGACAGGTTATCGTATAAGTCTTGCAACGGATATAAAACCGGGTTTTCCGGATCTGTAGCGGCAGATAGCGCACGTCTCCATTTTTGTATTTCGGCGCGTTGTCTGTCTTTGAACTCTGCGATTATCTTTGTTATGAAAGTATCATTCCGATCTTTCATTCCATTTGTCCGGTCGATTTTTGCGGTCGGGTTAAAATAAGGCTGTTTACGGGTATATTTTTTAAATTTGGTACTCATATACTATTTTTGATTTTAGGGTATTGTTTAAATGCGCTTAAACGGCTCTACGGGCGTTTATTAATACTTGTTGTTGTTCGGTTTGTACAAAGAGTAAATTTGTACCCCTCCCGTCATGTCGTCCTGCGGTTTTGCCGGCAGGTCGGCAATCGTTTCTCCGTTACCTACACTTTTGAGCCAATCGAGGGCATCCTGATATCGGTCTGACCGGATTTGAGGTATCTTACCCCGTTCTTTACTCCAGAGGTGATATAGTGTAATGTCAATGGCGATCATCACGATAAAAGCGTCGCGCGTGTCCGGTTCTTCCTCTATGACCGGTGCGAATATTTTGTCGCAGTCGTAACGTGATGTAAGCCAGTTGCGCATCTGCGCTATGGTTTTGTGTTCGGCTTGCCGTAAGAGGCGGCTGTCGTCGCTGTCGTCAAGCAGATTGCGTATCTCGTCCCGTATCTGGTCGCTGTAATCGCTGTCTTGTAAAAATCTTCGTGCCATGTCAGTATCTGTTTTTTGATTTGCCTATAAATTCTTTCCGGCCAATAATTACCGGATCGAACTTTTCGACAAAGGTTATTTTGTTGAGTTTTGCAAATGCGCCGTGTACGGCATCCGGCCCGTCGTCATTTGCCCGGCTGCCTTTTTCGAAAGCGTAGAATTGATCGATGAGCGTTACTTGGTCGGGATAGTTTTTTTCCGCGATATTGAAAACCACGTTGCCTCGTTCGAAAAAACCGGCGACACTCTCGATTCGGTCGAATTTTCCCTCTTTAGGACGTTTGTCTGCAACGACCGGGATGTAATACCCGCGTTTGTCGCCCTCCGTATCGAAGTCGTTGATAAACTCGTCCATGGCGAACAGTCCCTCTATATAGTAGCGGATATTATATCGGTCAAGATGCTCTTTTTCGTAGAGGTCGTACAGCCATGCTGCGCATTTAGCCCTACTGCCACGCGAAAGATATGTATGTATGATATGGTACTCCCGGCCTGTTTTTCCTACCAGAATAAGAGCCTTGTAGTCTCCGGCGTCTTTATAAGATAAATCTCCATAAAAACAGAGGGCGTCGTATTTGGATAACGGCAGCATTTTGCCGTGCCGGATGTGTTCGGGCTTAACGATCGTTCCCTCGGCAATATGGGTGTTCATAAACTCGCGCATAAAGCTCCGGTATGGCGTATCCCGGAATTTTTTGCGCCAGTATTCGGCTGTTGTTTTTTCCGGCCATTCCGGTGTAAACGATGACAGGTCTTTTACGGCGTTAACGGTGAGCACATGAAAAATCGAGTCTTCACCCTCTTGTTTTGCGCGTTTTTGAGATATTTGAAAATAGTTCTTAAGTCGGTTTGTAATACTGTTTTTGTGAAAGTTGTTGTTTGCAAAAACAAATCGTTCGGTACTGTCGTCCGTATTGTCGAAACATCCCCAGACATCCTCGGTAATGTAATTTGCTCCGTCGTCCATTAACCGGTCGTTATTGACATGGCGACGGTTATCGGTATCGTCGCAAGCTATGTAATCCGGCCGGTTTTCACCCTCTCTTGCACCTCTGGGACTTTGTCCGAATCCGATAGCTGTAAATTTAATCCCGTCGATCGTTATAAAATCACCGTCCGCCCATGATCCGAATTTAAACCGTTCGCCGTAATCGTTTATGAGCCGTTTATTATATTGAAGTTGAGCTTGTATGCCGGATAATAATTTGTCGGCTTTGTCTTCGGTCTCTCCGATTAGCAGCATATAATGCAGATCTTGCATAACCAGATAAAGATACAGGGGGATTCCCATATCGATGTGTACTGATTTGGCGGCAGACCTGTACCATTCGGCCAATACCCGGCATTTTTTGTTTTTAATTATGATTTCTGCGAGTTTACGGTGAAACCATGCACATTTGCATTTGGCATAGTTCGGGAAATAATATTCGAACCAGCGTATATAATCTTTTTCAAGCCGACCGATCCGTTTTTGTTTTTCTTTTGCAGATTCATTGATCTTTATGGTTGTTGCAGATGCGATTCGCCTGCAATGTTTGTCGTAATCGAGCAGTATTTTATAGTATTTATTATCCATTTAAACGCTGATTAATTATACTTCGAGAGATATGCGATACTGTAAAAATTGTTTATGATATTTGCTTAGCAGGAGAGCCTGTGACGGATCGGTTTCCACCAGCCAATTGTCACATTCTTTAAGCACATCGGCGATGATTCGGATCGATATTTTTTTGTCGAGCCGGTCGATTGCCGCTACAATCTTGCTCAACTTGTCGGCATCGATAGTAGAAGGTTCTCCGTCTGCAATCTTTTTGGCTTCATCGAGTAGTTTTTCTTTGATGCGTACCGGGGACATTTGCAGCTCTTTGCGTTTGTCATCCCATGTTTTTTCACCTTCCCGCCCTTTACGCCAGTTGCTCACGGTTACCTCGCTGACATTTAGCAAGTCTGCTATCTCCCGCCCGGACATACCCTGCCCGACGAAAAGTTCTTCTGCAGTCACCCGCAGTTTCGTGTAGTCTTTTTTATCTTCTTTTTTCGCCATAAACGTTGCTTTTGTTTACACAAAAGTCATTCGAAAACATGTTAAAAACTAATAAGTTTCTAACCGTTATGTGATTGGTTATAAGTGATATATTGATTTTTTACAGGCTGTAAAATCTCATATACATTTGACATGCAAACAAAAAAACAAATGGCTATAATAAGACTATACGGAGATATTACAGATTGGTATAATAATGCCGCCGATTTAACGAAACGATTACAAGTTGTAGATAACAAGGCAGACCATATAGATATGCACATCCATAGTTATGGAGGATCGGTAATCGAGGGTACGGCGATATTCAATGCGATATTGAATAATCCTATACCTGTATATTGTTATGTTGACGGCATTGCGGCCAGTATGGCGGGTATTGTCATAATGGCTGCTTCAAAAGTTTACATGAGTGAAAACGCTTATATCATGTTGCATGCCCCGGCGGGAGGCTGTGACGGCAGAGGTACGGCGGAGGATCATCTGAAAATTGCGGAAACCCTCAAAAAAATGCAGACAAACTTTGTTAAAGCAGTCGTTTCGCGTACGGGGCAATCTGAACAAACCGTGACGGATTGGCTAAAATCTGAAACTTGGTTTACTGCTGAGGAGGCTTTGAATGCAGGTTTGATTGACGGCATTGTAGATCGCGTTGCCGAGGGGGTAAAAGTTTTTCCTAAAGCCGAAATCTCTCTTATGGGAGAGCAATCTGTCTATTCTCTGTATAGTGCTTATTTGACCGAAAAAACAACTAAAAATCAAAATTTTATGAACAAAAAAGAACTGATTGACCGATTTGACTTGACCGGGGTAACCGAAAACAGCACAGATGCCGAAATTTATGCCGCTATCGATGCAAAATTACAAGCGGAACGTGAAGCTCGGACAGAGGCGGAAAACGCTCTGAACTCTTATCTTGAGGCTGAAATTAAAGCGGTGTTGGATAGTGTAAAAGATAAAATTACCGCCGAGCAGAGAACGCAGTTTGAGGCAATAGGAAAAAAGGTCGGCATGGAAGCATTAAGGGCTGCGATTGCTCCATATCGACAAAAAGCCACTTTTTCGGCAATGATCGATGCTACCGCCGGGTATGGCGGTCAACCTCAGAAAAGCTGGGATGATTATCAGAAAGAGAATCCTCTCGCGCTTGATCGTATGCGGAAAGATGATCCTGAACAATTCAAGGCTCTTTATAGGGCGAAGTACGGAGTAGAACCGAATATTTAATTTAACGAGTAAAATACGATGAAAATGAAATTTGTTAAAATGTTTTTTGCGCTGTTACTTAATACTTTGATCGGCGCTACAATTGCCGGATTAGTGGGAGTTAATCCGTTGTATGGTGCATTAACGTTAAATGCTGTTGGTCTGGCATCCTGTTTTTTCCCCCATAGACGAGGTGTTTTGTCGGAAACCGTATATATGGAAGTTTGGACGGGTAAAATTGTCGAGCATTTTACGCATGCCGAACAGGGCACATTCTTGGATGGAATACCCGATTTCTCGACTCATGCTGAAAATGATACCATACACCTTAATGATGTGTCCGGTGATCCTACGGTGTTAATTGATAATAAGACATACCCGCTTGATATAGAAACTTTAGCGGACGGGGATGTTGCTATCAAACTGAGTAAATTTGAGACAAAGCCTACTTCTATTACTGATGATGAGTTGTACGCATTGTCTTATGATAAGATCGCTTTAGTCAAAGAACGTCATGGCAATAAATTAGCTGAAGCGCACTTGGATAAAGCGATACATGCCCTTGCTCCGGCTTCGAATACGACGGATACTCCGGTATTGCTCACCTCAGGGGAGGTGACAGACGGTCGTTTGCGTCTTACCCGTGCGGACATCCTGTCGCTTAAAAACAAGCTTGATAAACTGAAAGTGCCTAAACGGGGTCGGCGTTTGGTATTGTGCAGCGACCATGTCAACGACTTGCTAATGGTAGATCAGAAATTTAAGGATCAATATCACAATTACGAAAGCGGGGTGATTTACAAAATGTTCGGGTTTGAAATTTACGAAGCGGTGAATTGTCCCTTGTTCGGTCAGGATTTGGCAAAAAAATCATACGGAGCTGTTCCGGGCGACGGAGATTACGAAGCATCTGTATTTTTTTACGTTCCCCGCATGTTTAAAGCGGTAGGAAGTACCAAAATGCATTATTCGGAAGCTGCAAAAGATCCTTTGTATAAGCGTAATCTTATAAGCTTTACCAATCGGTTTGTCGTGTTACCGCAACAGGCCAAAAAAGCGTGCGCCGCTATTGTGAGTAAAAAATCAGCATAAAATAAGGAGGTGTCATGGCTAAAGTAAATAAAGATATGAATGAGGCGGCAAAGCGTATTGCGAAAGAATATGGTGTCGGAAAGGTGTATGTGAATGACAAAGGAGAGTATTTTACCGATAAATGCAATGCTTATAATAGTGTGAATGACCGTAAGAAAATCAGAGTAATTGATTGTACGACGACTATAATGAAAACGGAGGACGACAAAGATGAGCAGATTAACACTGACTAAAGGTCGCACCGGAGCGAACACTTTGACGGATTATGTCAAATGTTCTGCTTTGGTAGGGTATTTCGGGACGACAAAACCCAAAAGCCCGGTCGAGGGGAAAATTTATCTTGAAGAAGATAGGCCGATAACCCTCTACACGGTGGATGATATTGTATCTTACGGCATTACGGATACTTTGTTGATGCATCATATATCGGAGTATTTTCGGGTGTCCGGATCGGGGGCTGTACTTTGGTTATTGAGTGTTTCCGAAGGAGATAAATCTTTTAAATCTCTCATAGAATCGGAAAGTGTTAAAAAGATGATTGCGCAGGCTGACGGAAATATTTTTAATCTCGGTTTTGCCTACTTGCCGGAAACGTCTGTCGCAAAAGTTAACGGTATGCCTCAAGGATTAATGGAAGCAATACAGGCTGCACAGGCGTTATCGGACTGGACATTTTCGACGAATCGTCCATTATGCATCGGGCTGGAGGGAGCTGGATATGCAGGGCCGGCGGCATCAGTACTGAATCTTCGTGATCTTAAAATTTCGGAAACGGAATTTAATGCTCCGAATGTATCTGTTGTTATCGGTCAGGATTGGGATTTTGCGGATAGCCTAAAGAATGAAGCTCAATATTATGCTGCAATCGGCACGCTGTTGGGGACTATGGCAAAGCGTCCGGTCAGCCTCAATATCGGTGAGGTAGGAACTATGCCGTTAACAGATGCGACGCGAGGTGTATGGATCAATGCCGGTTTGTCTAACCATGTCAAAGTTAAGGATCAGGAGGCGGAACTTGAGACACTTAATACAAAAGGTTATATACTTGCCGAGTATTATTCGGGTATTGCGGTTTTTAATGACGGGCATAACTGCACTCGTGAGGTTGTCGATGCCGACGGAAATATGAGTGAGTCGAGTATGGCGTTAGCTCGTACCAATTGTAAAGTATTCAGAGAGTTATACGAAGCGTATTTGCCTAAAATCAAAAGCTCGCCACCTTTGGATCGTACCGGTAAATTGACAACCGGCATGATTCGGTATTATGAGGGATTCGGAGATGATGTATTTGCCCGGATGACTGCTGCTGGAGAAATATCTGCCGGAGAAACGACTGTCGATCCGGATAGTGATTTAGTGACTGGAAATAAAAGTTTGGACATCTCCTATGACTGGATGCCGATAGGCTGCATAGGGCGTATAAACGGAGTTATAAATATAAAACGGTCGTTGGAATGAAAATACGAAAAAATGGCAAGGCTTATGACGGCGGAAATGTTGAAGTTACCGCATTAGGCAATATCTGGGAACATGTAACGGAATTGAGCTACGGAACTACTCAGGAACATCAGTTAAATCATACGATTAGCAGTAACCGGGCGGCTTCTTGGTCTATGGGTAAGGTAGAACACACGGCAAGCATTGCGATTTTAGTTGCCGGTATCTCACCCATTGAAAAGGCGGCAGGAGGAGATTTGCTGAGTATTAAACCCTTTGATATTAATGTAACTTATGTCGATGAGTACAATGAAGTGATAAACGATACGATTACGGCTAAATTTAGCAGTCAAGGACGTAGTGTTACAACTGAAATGGGGCTGGCTTATCAGTATGATTTATTTGTATTGGACATCAATTATCAATCACAAAAAGTATAAAAATGGAAAAAGAACAAAGACTTCCGGCAGGTATTACTCCGGAACTTTTAGCAACGTTGAAAGAAAAATACGGTAATCGGTTGCGTTATGCCGATCTTCCTAAAGATGATAACGGTGACGAGTATTTAACTGTTATTGTCTGCGTGCCCGACAGGGTTGTTACTTCGGAGTTTGAGAAATGGATAGAGTCGAATCCATTAAAAGCAAAAGAATTATTGGTTAATGCATGCCTTTTGACGCATAAGGAGGAGGTTAAAGCTGATGACGGACTTTTTTATGCGACTGTTAATGCAATATCGAGCTTGATCCCTTTACGCAAAGCCGTCGTGCGGAATATATAGTTGCTTATCCGGTAATTATAGACGACGACGGCAAAGATACCGACCGTAAATATAATGCGTTGATTAGCTTTTATTTTCATATTCCATATCCCGAACGTCTAAGCTTGGATGTATGGTGCGAAAAGATAGAACAATTAAAATGGTTAGCCCGGCAGGGAATTTTAGGAGTTAAACTATGAGTAGATTTGAGATAGATTTGTTTGACAGGTATCGACGTGCTTTCGGGCATGTGGGTGATTTCGGAGAAGCTCTTGCATCCGGGGCATACGTATCCGGAGCAATGGACAGAAGTATATATACCGCCGGTATCGCTCTCAATGATGCTTTGGTTGCAAAAAAAGTACAGTCTCCTAATAATTATGTTGTGGATTGCTATACGATCAATGTTGCAGACCGGCAGTTTGCAGATATGACGTTGACCGTTGACGGCGAAATTTACCGGTTTGCTTTTGATCAGAGCACGGATGTGCTCGCACCTCCTCCCTTATTTTCTTTTTCCCGGTCTAAAAAAACGGTTATTACCGTAATAGACCGGGGAGATGAAAACGAAATTGTCGAGGATTTCGGATTGCAGAGTTGGGAAATTAATATTGACGGTATTATAGTGGATATGGAGGGACATCAGTATCCCGGCGATAAAGTTCGCCGGCTTAACGCTCTTTGCGCTTATCGCGGTATTATACCGGTATCGTCTAAGCTGCTTGCCGACATGAGTATTACGGCAATTTGGATCGATCGCCAATCCTATGATTTTGTAGAAGGTTATCCGGACACGGTGCGTTATAATCTTGTTGCCCATAGTGCTAAACCAGCCGAATTTAATTTAATTGTAAAATAATGCCTTATTTGACAGCAAATTCACGATTTACAGTTTTCTCTCCGGATGGTCGGGGCATTGAAATGTCGTATATATCCAGTGCAGAAATAAAATTGTCTGTTCGGGATTTGGGCGGGTCGGCTCTTGTCGTAATCCCTCGCGAATACCAGACATTGCAACCGTTGCCCGAACTTACGAAAGAGAGCTTGTATAATTATATACGTGTTGGATACAGGGCTAAATTAGAACTGGGATATGACGGACAGTACAATGCGGAGTTTACCGGGTATATTCGTAAAATAGAGTCGGGTTGGCCGGTTAAATTGCATTTGGATGATGATTTATACCCGTTTAAACACGGAGATATACTCACTAAAAGCTGGGTATCGACAACGTTAATGTCTGTATTATCATATATTCTGCCTGAATATAAAATCGACTGCCCGGATCTTAATTTGTCGGCCGGCTGGCAGATAAACAGACAATCTCGGTATAGTGCGTTACAGGATTTAAAGCAGCAAATAGGTTTTTATGCCCGAATCGATACGGATAATAAGTGCGCATATTGTTATTGGCCGTATTCGTTTAGGGTTTTTGACCGGCATAAATATGTTTTTGGGGTAAATGTCAAAAAGAATAATTTGACATACAATCGTAAGGAAGATACCAAACTTCGTATCAATGCTGTAGCTCCGTCGAAAAACGGTAAGAAAATACGGATTACGGTAGGAAGTAATGATAACGATGCACGTGTAATATCCCGAAATTTTAATTATGTATCATCCGAGTCCGAGCTTAAGCGATTGGCCGACAAAGAGCTGCAAACGATCAGTTATGACGGTTATCGAGGTTCGATTACCGGTTATGGTTTGCCGTGTACGATGCCGGGTGACAGCTTACAGATTATCGACGACCGGGAACTTGATCGGGAGGGCGTATATTTGATTGACTCGGTACAAATACGGTATGGATCGGATACAGGTTATGAGCGTATTAATCAATTAAGTTATAGATTATGACTCCGGAAGATGCTTTTGAACGGATGATCCGTAAATTGATTCAAGGTGTACCGGCGGCTGTGACGGTCGGTATTGCGACTAATATTGACAAAGAAACCGGAATGTGCGACGTGAATCGGGAGGATGCGCCAACATTACATAGGGTGCGGATCGATGTAATTGCGGGTATAAAAAAGGGATTAACGATATATCCGAAAGATAAATCGCTTGTCGCCTGTATAACAATTGAGGGAAATCCAATGGATGCCTATTTATTGGCGGTGTCGGAGGCGGACGAGATCAGGTTAGGAGGTAAAGAGGCCGGAGGTATTGTTTTGTCCGGATATTTATTCGATCGATTGCAAAAGATCGAGCAATCTTTGTCCGATTTGATAACCAGCTATAAAACACATACACACCCGGTGTCTGGAACAGCAGCCGGAGCGATTATGCCGACTCCGATAATCGGTGATCCGGGCACAACAAAACAAAATGATTTGGAAAGTAAAATCGTATATCAATGATGACGGGGATATTGTTAAGTGAGCAATACGGGGATTTGGATATAAATCCGGTATTCGATAATGACGGTAAAATTATTAGGGGATTACAAATTGGAGAAACGGATTATCAAAATATTAAATTATTGTTATCGTCCGATAAAGGCGATTTTAAGGACTATCCGGTATTGGGCGTTTCAATGGATAAATACCTTAAATCTTCGGACAAAACCGATGAGTTGTTACGGGAGATAAAAGTGCAGTTAGAGGCGATTGGCTATATACAGCCGGAGGTAACTTTGGATGATACGGGTAAATTGATAATTAATGTTTAAACGTAAATTATGAGGGTTTATATTATCGTTTTGATTCTGTTTTTTGCAAGTTGTACACGTACAATATATGTACCAAATACGACAACCGAAACGGTTGTCGAAACATTACGGGATACGGTTGTTGGAATATCTCCCGACAGCTCTTTACTGGTAGCTTTGTTGGAGTGCGATTCAGCGGGAAATGTATTGATTGACCGAATAAATGAATTACAGGCCGGAAAAAGATTATTGCCTCCGCAAATAGATATAAAAGATAATATTCTTACGGCAACCGCAAAAGTGGATAGTTTATCGATTTATTTAACTCTTAAGGATCGATATAGGGAATCTGCAACGAGCCAGACGATTATTGTCAACAAATTAACCAAATTTCAGCGTACTTGTGTTTGGGGATTTTGGGTGTTGGTTTTCTTAATCGGTATTTATATGATATTTAAAATACGCAGGAGATGATATATATAGTATTGCATAAACAATCGCTTTTTGATATAGCGTTACAACTGTATGGTAGCATAGCGGGAGTTTTCGCTTTGGCCGCTGCTAACAATATACAAGATATAACCGTTGATTTACAGCCGGGAGTTTCGCTTGAGTATAATGTCGGGGACGTCGTCGACAAACCGATAAGGGAGTATTATTGCATAAATAGTATAATCCCCGCAACGTCTGTAGATATGGGGCTGGGAGTGTTTGATGAAACTTTTGATTTAACTTTTGATTGATATGGCACGAACGATAGAGGATATATCACAGGGGATTAAAAAGTCGTTTGTTGAAAATGCTACATTGGCAGAGGCTTATAATCTGCAGGCGGGATTGACTTTCGATGAACAATTCAGTGCGCTGAGTATTGAAGCGGCTTTAATCTTTATTGTATCATCGGCAATTTGGACACTTGAATCGTTGTGGGATATTTTTAGGTCGGATACGGAGAAGCATATTGAAGAAAGTTATACAACATCTATCCCTTGGTATTATCAGAAAGCGTTGGAGTTTCAACTTGGCGATGATTTGATTTTTGATACTGCCAAATATGCCTACGCTTATAAAGATGTTGATACGGACAAGCGTATTGTAAAGTATGTCGCAATCCGGGAGGTTAAGACAGAAAACGGGGTTATGTTTTTGAAATTTTATTATTCGGGAGAGAATAAAACTGCCATACCAACGGAACATCGTTCGGCTTTTGAGCAATATATAAAATTGATAGGTGCGGCCGGTATGCATTATGAATTTGTTACACAAGATCCTGATCCGATCCGGCTAAAACTGCGTATATATTACAACCCTTTGTTACTGGATAATACCGGAGTCCGTTTAAGTGGAGGCGGAATGCCAGTAAAGGATGCCATAGAGTCTTATTTAAATACGATTGCTTACGGAGGAGTGTTTTATGCTTCTAAGCTGGTCGATAGGATACAACAAGCGGAAGGAGTTAAAGATGTCGAGTTGATTTCGGAAACATGGAACGGGTCAACATCATTGCAACGGAAAATAGAAGCGATATCCGGAGCTTTTATATTGGATTTTCATAGTGAAGATATAACTTATAATGTTGAGTTGGATGAATTGGAGTAAATACATATTGTTATTGTTGCCTCCAAGATTGAGGTTTGTCAGGCTGCACGCATTTTTAACGGTTTTATTATCACCTATCGTGTCTTTGTATGATCAATTTCGATCATGGCAAGCCCGAAAAAAAATGCAACTGTCGGCTACACCGCAGGCTATATGGCTGCCTAAAATAGTATGGGAGGAAATGGGGGCTAAAATAGGTATAGAGTACAGTGACGGCATACCCGACTTTTGGGTAATTGTATATGATGACAATGCGGATATTCCGCGCCTAAGAACATTGATAGAACGTTATAAATTGGCAGGTAAATCGTATAATTTTAGATATAAAGATATAGTAATTTCTCAAAGTTGGTCAAATTATGTCTGCGAAATATATGAGGTATTGTCTAACTGGTCTTCTTATGTCTGCGAAAAGAAGGATAAGCAACATAACCGCATTACTCTTAATTTTCTGGGTGCAGGTTTTGATATAGAAGCTAAAGCTGATTATTATATTGATGATCCAATGCTAATTTATTATTATCGAGAAAATGTCTCGGAAGTGCAAGTTCTATATTTTTCCGGTATAAGCCAGATGTTTCATATCGAACCTGGCGGAACGACAGCAAATAAGCCAATTAAAGAGTCATTCTATTTAGGCCGAACAGAAGATGATAATTTTACTTATGAACTTATAATCAAATGATATGGCAAAAATTAATTCAGGACGGCAAAGGGCTGTACAAGTAACCTTGGATTATTATTCAGGAGATATGCCTATAAAACAAAAAAAATATTCTGTAACAGATTTTGAGCATATTTCTTTATCGGAAATTGCGCAAATGTCAGAATCTGCTTATCGGGAACTAATGTTTCGATTTAAAACATTTGTAGAAAGCCAAGAACCTGGTGCGGTGATTGACTTATCGGAAATAATAAGAGAAAATAACGATGCTTGTCCTATAGGGCAGGTATAAATATTGAATATATATGACTATTAAAGAACAAGCGGAAGAAATCCGGGACGAACGATTACCCGGTAATAATACAGCCAAAAAGGTCGGTGGAGTTTTAGTGGCATTAGCTGAGAGTAATGATAAAAAGGCGGATAAGGATTTGTTAAATATAGATACTAAAGTAATACAGGAAAAAGTCGGTATTTATGAATCGGAATATACCGACGATACGGATGCTTCCCGCCGCTTTATAGCATTAAAGGTCTGGGACGATGCCGATAATAACCGCAGTATCGGTATCACATCGGAAGGAGAGCCGTTCATAACCTTGTTAGATCCGGAGGAAAACCCGGAACGGATACCTCTTGCTCTTGCAGATATGTCGAATGTACCTGCAATAAAAGCGGTTGATGTGTCGGAGCTCGATTCAGCAACAGATAACGGCTGCATTTATTTGGTAAAAGATTCCTATTATATGTTTAATACCCGTTATATAATGACCGTCACGCGAGTCGATACCGGGTCGAAATTTACAGTACAGACCCGATTATCCGTGAATGGGGTTGAGCAACGAAGTAAAGGCGATGACGACGTTTGGACGTCATGGAGCAATATTCTCAAAGTCGCAACGAAAACCAATGACGGTCTGATGCCATTATCGGACAAACAGAAACTGGACTCGATTATACCTGTGCGGGTAAATGTTAATGCAGCCATAAATACATCTACTTTGGAAGATAAAGGGAGAACAATTCCGTTTCTAAGCGAAGAATTGTCTATGGCGGATATTATAACTATGACCGATTCAGGTTTCAGGTTCATGTTTTACTATACCTATAATGACAACGGTACACTGAAAACAGGAAGCCTGGATTTTGAAACTTCTTATGAATATACACAGACCCTTTCTTTTTATAACGCATCAAAGACTATTACGATCGATTTAATAGAGTCTTCAAAAGGTGGTCAGGTAAATGTGGAAATCTCATTATCTGAGTAAATATTTTGTAGTTAAAAACAAAGCATAAAAATATGAACAATATCATGCCCTTAGACAAGAATCTGAATCCCGTACCGGTGATGCCGATAGGGATCT